>NZ_FNOA01000001.1:0-537988 GCF_900106885.1 Pseudomonas sp. NFACC14 | reverse complement strand
CCCCTGTGGGAGCCGAGCTTGCTCGCGATGACGGCAGCACAGTCAACATCCGCGCCCGCTGAACCACCGCTATCGCGAGCAAGCTCGCTCCCACAAGAATTGAAGGGGGTCAGCGCTTTTCCAGTTTGTCCGGCAGCGGCGCGAACAACGCCTCGATATCGTCGCTCTGCAATTTCCAATCTCCGGCCACGCGTCCGTCCAGCACGCCGGCCGCGAGGTCGGACTTTTCCTTTTGCAGCAGCTGGATCTTCTCTTCCACCGTGCCTCGGGCTATCAGCTTGTAGACGAACACCGGCTTTTCCTGGCCGATGCGGTAGGCACGGTCGGTAGCCTGGTTTTCGGTGGCCGGGTTCCACCACGGGTCGTAGTGAATCACCGTGTCGGCCTCGGTCAGGTTCAGGCCTACGCCACCGGCCTTCAGGCTGATCAGAAAGATCTGACGCTTGCCACTCTGGAATTCCTTGACGGGCGTGCGACGGTCCCGGGTCTGGCCGGTCAGGATGGCGTAATCGACACCTCGCTTTTTCAGCTCATCTTCAATCAGCGCCAACATGGACGTGAACTGGGAAAACAGCAGCACCCGGCGGCCTTCTTCAAACAGCTCGTCGAGCATTTCCATCAGGCTGTCGAGCTTGCCCGAGGTGCTGCCTCGGGCGGGCAGGGTGGCGTCGTTGATCAGGCGCAGGTCGCAACACACCTGGCGCAGCTTGAGCAGTGCCTCGAGAATGATGATCTGGCTGCGGGCCACGCCTTTGCGAGTGATCTCGTCGCGGACCTTCTTGTCCATCGCCAGGCGCATGGTTTCGTAGACGTCCCGCTGGGCGTCGCTGAGTTCGACCCAATGGATGATCTCGGTCTTGGGCGGCAGCTCTGTCGCCACTTGTTCCTTGGTCCGGCGCAGCAGGAAGGGTTTTATCCGACCGTTGAGGTGCTGCAGTCGTACATCGCTGCCGCGCTTTTCGATCGGTACGCGGTAATCGCGGTTGAAACTCTTGACGTCCCCGAGCCAGCCCGGCAGCAGGAAGTGAAACAACGACCACAGTTCGCCCAGGTGGTTTTCCAGGGGGGTACCGGACAGGCACAGCCGCTGGCGGGCGTTCAGCTCGCGGGCGGCCTGGGCGGCTTTGCTGGTGGGGTTCTTGATGTACTGGGCTTCATCGAGGATCAGCACGTGCAATGGCTGCGCGGCCAGGCGCTCGACATCCTTGGGTAGCAGGGCATAGGTGGTGAGGACCAGGTCGTAATCGGCCAGTCGTTCGAAATGCTTTTTGCGCCCGGCGCCATACAGGGCCAGTACCTTGAGTTGCGGCGTGAAGTGGGCAGCCTCGTCCAGCCAGTTGGGAATCAGGCTGGTGGGCATCACCACCATGCACGGGCGATCGAGGCGCCCGGCGTTTTTTTCGCTGAGAATGTGCGCCAGGGTCTGTAGGGTTTTACCCAGGCCCATGTCGTCCGCGAGGATGCCGCCGACTTCCAGTTGCCGCAGTGACTGCATCCAGCTCAAGCCTTCGAGTTGATAAGGCCGTAGCGTCGCGTTCAGCCCTTCCGGCGCGGTGGTGGTGTAATCCTTGATGTCCCGCAGGCGCTGGGCCAGGCCGCGAATGTGTTCGCCACCTTCCCAGGTCAGTGGCATGTCCTGCAGCGGGTTCAGGCGCAAGGCGTCCGCGCTGTTGAGGCGCAGTTTGGTGGTGCCGGGTTCTTGCAGGTAGAACTCGCCCAGGGTCGCCAGCACCGGTTTCAGCCGGCCATAGGGCAGGGCCACTTGCTGGGGACCGAATTCGGAGTTCGGACGGTTGGGCAGGTTGACCAGAATCAGTTCATCGTCCCGGCGCCTGGCCAGGCGTTCCGGGTTGAACAACTCGATGTGCGAGCGCATCAGGTTCAACAGGATCGGCAGCAGGCTCAGGCGCTCGCCGTTGACGATGATCCCCAGTTCCAGGTCGAACCAATCCCGTTCCGGTGTTTCCTCGACCGTGGCGTACCACTCGTCCACGGCCGTCAGGTCGAAGCCGAAGTCCTCGTCGATCTGCAATTCCCAGCCCTGGGTGCGCAGTTTCGGCAGGTCGTTGAGGGTGAACGTCAGCCAGGCACTGTCGTTGACCATTTCGTACAGTTCGCCAGCGCTTTCCGGCAGGGCCTTGCTTTGTCGGGTCGCGACCTTGAAGCCGAGGATTCGCAGCTGTTCGCGGTAGGACTGTTCCACATCGGTGTGGCGTTTTATCCGCAGCGTCTGGGTTTCCTGGCGAATCAGCACGTCGGTGTTGCGCTGGCCGCTGACGTACTCGTCCAGATAGCTGAAGGACAAGGCGGCGCGGTGCTGGATGTAGCGTTGCATCTTGCCGTTGCGTGGCTCGAAGGCGCTGAACTCGATACTGGCCAGCCACAGGCGTGGCACCGGTTGTACGTTGTCCACCAGCACTTGCGGTGGGGCCTTGGGGCTGCGGTTGTCCAGCACGGCCTGGAGTTTTTCCAGCAATTGCGCGTCTTTTTCGGCGGCCGGGTAGGCCAGGGTTTCCTGGACTTGCAGCAACACCGCCGCGCAGTGCTTGCAGTTGATGCGCACCGGGCAGGAGCACGCGGCTTCGAGCAGAATCAACGCGCCCTTGGCTGACTCTTTAAGGCGAATGGTCTGACGGTAGACGTTGCCGCCAGAGCCTTCGCAACTGGCGGTAATGGTGCTGTCGCCGGCTTCGACGATCCTGACGCGGTTTTCCAGCGCATAACGGCGCCCGCGCTCCAGGCTCTGTTCCTTGAATCGATTGACCCAGGAAGGTGCCAGGGGTTTGCTCAGGGGCGATGGCATAGGCGCGCCGATCAGTCCGGAATGACTTCAGGTGCCTGCCGTGGCGCGGGCGCGGTCAGCGAGGTGATCTTGATCAGCAGGCCGAGGTGACCGTTATCGAGGAAATTCAGTTGACCATTCTTGGTATGGCTCTGCTGTTTGAGGCGCTCGCTGGCGGTGACCAGGCCATTGGCGTCGATCTGGTTGATCCAGAAGTCGGCATCCACGTCGGTGAAGCGGCCCAGTTTCAGTTCCAGGGTGCCCTCGATGGGGAACTGCCCAAACTGTTCGGCACCGTCGCTGATGGCGACTTTACGGCCCTGTTCACCGAGCGTCTGCTGCCAGGCCTTGTGCATCAATACCGTGTATTGGCCGCTGGCGCTGAGTTTCTCGACGATGTTGCCCAGGGCCGGCGTGCGCTGGCTGTCCGCGCCCAGGCGTTGCGCGCCGGCGTCCCAGTCTTCCGGTGCGGCACGGCTGACAATCACCGGCTCGGCATTCTGGCGGACCAGAATCATTTCAACCTGATACAGGTCATCGGCAAACGCCAGGGGAGCGACCAGGGTCAACAGCAAGGTCAGTGAGCGGAACAGGCGCATGGGGCGTCCTTCAAGCAGTGGTCGGAGTGAGACGCTCGAACAGCGCCTCTACGGTGTTGAAACGCTCTTCCGCGCGTTCCATGGGCACCATGAATTTGAACATCGTGGCCCCTTCGAACTTGTAGCGTTTGGGCTGGCCTTGGATCAACTTGATCAGCACCAGCGGGTCGACCGGAGTCTGGGCTTCGAACTCGATCCGGCCGCCGTTGGGGCCGCCATCGACTTTCTTGATGCCCAGTTGCTCGGCCTTGAGCTTGAGCAGCGTGGTGCGCACCAGGTTCTTGGTCGGTTCCGGCAGCAGGCCGAAGCGGTCGATCATCTCCACCTGCAGGTCCTTGAGGCCTTCCTCGTCGCTGGCCGAGGCGATGCGTTTGTAGAGAATCAGCCGTGCGTGGACGTCCGGCAGGTAGTCTTCCGGGATCAACGCCGGCACGCGCAGATTGATTTCCGGCCCGCCGCCCAGGGGTTGATCGAGGTTTGGCTGTTCGCCCTTGCGGATCGACTTGACCGCGCGTTCGAGCATTTCCATGTACAGGGTGAAGCCGACGGCCTGGATCTGGCCACTCTGGCCGTCGCCGAGCAATTCGCCGGCGCCACGGATTTCCAGGTCGTTGGTGGCCAGCACGAAGCCGGCGCCGAGGTCCTGGGTGTTAGCGATGGCTTCCAGGCGCTTTTCCGCATCCGGGGTGATCTGCTGGCGCGGTGGCGTCAACAGGTAGGCGTAGGCCTGGTGGTGGCTACGACCGACCCGGCCACGCAACTGGTGCAGCTGGGCCAGGCCGAATTTGTCGGCACGCTCGATGATGATGGTATTGGCGCTTGGCACGTCGATGCCGGTCTCGATGATGGTCGAGGCGATCAGCACGTTGAAGCGCTTGTGGTAGAAGTCGCTCATCACCTGTTCGAGTTCACGTTCGCGCATCTGCCCGTGGCCGATGCCGATGCGCGCTTCCGGCACCAGTTCGGCCAGGTCGGCGGCGCATTTCTCGATGGTCTTCACGTCGTTGTGCAGGTAATAGACCTGGCCACCACGCAGCAGCTCACGCAGCAGGGCTTCCTTGACGGTGCTTTTGTTCTGCTCCATGACAAAGGTGCGCACAGACAGGCGCCGGGCCGGCGGCGTGGCGATGATCGACAGGTCGCGCATGCCCGACACCGCCATGTTCAGCGTGCGGGGGATCGGCGTGGCGGTCAGGGTCAGGATGTCGACTTCGCTGCGCAGGGCCTTGAGCTGTTCTTTCTGGCGCACGCCGAAACGGTGTTCTTCGTCGATGATCACCAGCCCCAGGTTCTTGATCTTCACGTCGTCCTGCAGCAGCTTGTGCGTGCCGATGACGATGTCGATCTTGCCCTCGGCCAGTTCGGCCACGGCGGCGTTCACTTCCTTGGTGGATTTGAAACGGCTCATCACTTCCACGGTCACCGGCCAGTCGGCGAAGCGGTCGCGGAAACTGTTGTAGTGCTGCTGGGCGAGCAGGGTGGTCGGGACCAGGATCGCCACCTGCTTGCCGCCGTGCACGGCAATGAACGCGGCGCGCATCGCCACTTCGGTCTTGCCGAAGCCCACGTCGCCGCACACCAGTCGGTCCATGGGCTTGGGCGCGAGCATGTCGGCGCGCACGGCTTCGATGGTGGTTTGCTGATCGACGGTTTCTTCGAACGGGAAACCGGCGCTGAAGGTTTCGTAGTCGGCTTTCGGATCGGCGAAGGCGTAGCCCTCGCGGGCGGCGCGACGGGCGTAAATGTCCAGCAGTTCGGCGGCCACGTCGCGCACCTGTTCGGCCGCCTTTCGCTTGGCTTTCTGCCAGGTTTCCGAGCCCAGGCGATGCAGTGGGGCGAGGGCGTCGTCGCTGCCGGTATAGCGAGCGATCAGGTGCAGGTTCGCCACCGGCACGTAGAGCTTGGCGCCCTCGGCGTATTCCAGGGTCAGGAACTCGGCGGCCTGGTTGTCGATTTCCAGTGTCGCCAGGCCCAGGTAGCGGCCCACGCCGTGGTCGATGTGCACGACCGGTGCGCCTTCGCGCAGCTCGGTGAGGTTCTTGATGACGGCGTCGTTGGCGGCGTCGGCGCGTTTCTCGCGACGGCGGCGCTGCATGACGCGCTGGCCGAACAAAGGACTTTCCGCCACCAGTGCCAGGGCCGGGTCATCCAGGACCAGGCCGTCGTTCAACGGCGCGATGGTGATCGCCAGGCGATCCTTGCCGGCGACGAAGTCCGGCCAGCTGTCCACCGTCTTCGGCCGCAGCTTCAGGCGTTCGAGCAGTTCCAGCAGCACTTCGCGACGCCCCGCGGATTCAGCGGTGAACAGGACGCGACCAGGGAATGCGTCGAGAAAGCCAGCCAGTGCCGCCAATGGCTGCGTGGCCTTGGCTTCGATGGCCAGGTCCGGCAATGCTCTGGCCGGGAAGCGCTCACGGCCAACGCCGGTTTCCACGTCCTGCTGACTCGCCACCACCCGTGGCCAACTCTTGAGGCGGGCAAAGCAGTCTTCCACCGGCAGGAACAGCTCGGCCGGTGGCAATAAAGGACGGGCAGGATCGACGCGACGCTCTTCGTAGCGGTTGCGCACGTCGTTCCAGAAGTTTTCCGCCGCCTGCTCGATGCCCGGCAGGGAAAACACCTGGGTGTCCTGGGGCAGGTAATCGAACAGGGTGGAGGTTTCTTCGAAAAACAGCGGCAGGTAGTACTCGATACCGGCGGGGGTGATCCCGCTGCTCAGGTCCTGGAAGATCGGGCAGCGGCGGAAATCCACATCGAAGCGCTCACGAAAGCGCGCCTTGAAACGGGTCACGGCGTCTTTCTGCAGCGGGAATTCCTTGGCCGGTAACAGGCGGATCGACTGCACTTTGTCGATGGAGCGCTGGTTTTCCGGGTCGAAGGTGCGCAGGGTCTCGATTTCGTCATCGAACAGGTCGATGCGATACGGCAGTTTGCTGCCCATCGGGAACAGGTCGATCAAGGCGCCACGCACCGCGAACTCGCCGTGCTCGTACACCGTGTCGACACAGCGATAGCCACTGGCCTCGAGGCGGATGCGCATTTGCTCGACGTCGAGCTTCTGGCCGATGTCCAGCACCAGGCTGCTGCCGAGCAGGAATTGGGTCGGGGCCAGGCGATGTAGGGCCGTGGTGATCGGCACTACCAAAACGCCATGACTGAGCTCCGGCAGCCGATAAAGGCTGGCGATTCGCTGGGAAATGATGTCCTGGTGCGGTGAAAACAGATCGTAGGGCAGGGTTTCCCAGTCCGGGAAATGCAAGACCGGCAAATCCGGAGCGAAAAAACTCAGCTCCTGTTCCAACCGTTCAGCGCTTTGGCTGTCGGCGGTCAGCAGCAGGGTAAAACGCTTTGCAGCGCTGGCGGCCTCGGCGATGGCCAGGCTCAGGGCGGCACCGGGCAGGTTGCCCCAGTGCTGTTTACCTGCCGCGGCAGGGAGAAGCGGAAGACGCAGAACGGGCACGGAAGATTGAGCTCCAGCATTGCGACAAAGTCGACAATTGTAGCGGGGGAAGGGGGCTGCTGTCAGTCGCAGACTACCCTGGCCGGCAGGAAAACCACGGCGCGACGGGCGCGCATTGCTCCGCCGAGGACTCGGCGGCATAATGTAGCCCCTTTTTTCAGCCCCTACATGTGGAAGGTTACCGTGACTCAGAAGCCCGACCAGTGTCTTGGTGAATGGATTGATCGTGAAGCGCTCGCCGAAGCGATGATCCCTCTCATCGGTCAGCTCTACCGCAATAACAACGTGGTGAGCTCGATCTATGGCCGCAGCCTGATCAACCAGTCTGTCATCGCGATCCTCAAAGCCCACCGCTTTGCTCGCCACCGTTCTTCCGACGACAGCGAACTCTCCGTCCACGAAACATTCCCTCTGCTCAAGGCCATGAGCGAGCTCAAGCTCGGCGCGGCGTCGGTAGACCTGGGCAAGCTGGCGTTCAAATTCCGCAACGAAGGCAATGGCCGTAGCGCCGAGCAGTTCGTGCGTGAAGAGATGGCTGATGTGGTTGGCCAGCAGAACGTTTCGGCTCGCAAAGGCACTGACGTGGTCCTGTACGGTTTCGGCCGTATCGGCCGTCTGCTGGCGCGCATCCTGATCGAAAAAACCGGTGGTGGCGACGGCCTGCGCCTGCGGGCCATCGTGGTGCGCAAGGGCGCCGAGAACGACCTGACCAAGCGTGCCAGCCTGCTGCGCCGTGACTCGGTCCATGGTTCGTTCAACGGCACCATCACCATCGACGAAGAAAACAACACCATCACCGCCAACGGCAACCTGATCCAGGTGATCTACGCGAAGAACCCGACCGAGGTGGACTACACCCAGTACGGTATCAAGGATGCGCTGCTGGTGGACAACACCGGTGTATGGCGTGACGCCGACGGCCTGGGCCAGCACCTGGCCTGCCCGGGTGTCGACCGCGTTGTCCTGACCGCACCAGGCAAGGGCAAGCTGAAGAACATCGTTCACGGCATCAACCACGGCGACATCACCGCTGACGACAAGATTGTCTCCGCCGCCTCTTGCACCACCAACGCCATCGTGCCGGTGCTCAAGGCCGTGAACGACAAGTTCGGCATCGTCAACGGTCACGTCGAAACGGTTCACTCGTACACCAACGACCAGAACCTGATCGACAACTTCCACAAGGGCGATCGCCGTGGCCGCAGCGCCGCGCTGAACATGGTCATCACCGAGACCGGTGCCGCCACCGCCGCCGCCAAGGCCCTGCCTGAACTGGCCGGCAAGCTGACCGGCAACGCGATCCGTGTGCCGACGCCGAACGTGTCGATGGCCATTCTCAACCTGAACCTCGAGAAAGCCGCCACCCGTGAAGAGATGAACGAGTACCTGCGCTACATGGCGCTGCACTCCGATCTGCACAAGCAGATCGACTTCGTCAATTCCCAGGAAGTGGTGTCCACCGACTTCGTGGGCTCGCGCCACGCCGGTGTCGTGGATGCCGAGGCCACCATCAGCCAGGATAACCGCGTTGTCCTGTACGTCTGGTACGACAACGAGTTCGGTTATAGCTGCCAGGTGGTTCGCGTGATGGAAGACATGGCCGGGGTAAACCCGCCAGCGTTCCCGCGCTAAGCCTTAGCCGCTTGTGAAAACGCCCCGACTTGTCGGGGCGTTTTTTTGTCCGGGGGTTGTGGTGTCTGGGCTGGCCTCATCGCGAGCAAGCTCGCTCCCACAGGTGACCGAGTTGTTGCCAATGCATGGGGTCCAATGTGGGACCGAGCTTGCTCGCGATAGCGATCTATCAGGCGCGACCCGCCACAGAGGCCTGCGCAGTCCGCAGTTCATGCCGATTGCCCTTGAACAACACCAGGGTCGCAATCAGCCCCAGCACCGCCGCCCCACTGAGCCATATCCCCGGTGCAGCCTTGTTGTCGAGCACATGGATCAGGTAGGTACAGGCCGCCGGGGTAAATCCGCCGAAGGTCGCTGTCGCCAGGCTATAGGCCAGGGAGAAACCGGTGGTGCGCACTTCAACCGGCATGATTTCCGTCAAGGCCACCACCATGGCACCGTTGTAGGATCCATACAGGAACGACAACCACAGCTCGACGATCAGCAAATGGCTGAAACTGGGATTCGCCACCAGCCAGGCCAGCGCCGGATAGGCGGTCAGGATCGCCAGGATCGTCGCACCGAGGAGCAGGGGTTTGCGTCCGATCTTGTCGGAAAACGCCCCCATCACCGGCAGCCAGAAGAAATTCGACAAGCCGATGCATACCGTGACCAGCAGCGCATCGAGGTCCGACAGGTTCAACTCGGCCTTGCCGAAGGTCGGTGTGTAGGCGGTGATCAGGTAGAACGACACGGTGGTCATCACCACCAGTGCCATGCCGGCCAAGACAATGCCGAAGTTCTGACCGATGGAGCGGACAATTTCCGACAGGCTGGGGCGGTGTTTTCTTGCTTGGAATTCAGGTGTTTCTTCCAGCGAACGACGAATCATGAAGATGGCCGGGACAATCATGCACCCCACCAGGAACGGTACGCGCCAGCCCCAGTCGCCCATCTCCTGGGGGCTCAGCCAGTGATTGAGGCCAACCCCCAGCAAGCCGGCAAACACCACTGCCGCCTGTTGGCTGGCGGATTGCCAACTGACAAAGAAACCCTTGCGCCCCGGCGTGGAGATTTCCGCCAGGTAGACCGACACACCACCCAGCTCCACGCCTGCGGAGAAGCCTTGCAGCAATCGGCCCAACAGCACCAGCAAGGGGGCCGTCACGCCGAGGGTCGCATAGCCTGGCACGCAGGCGATCAGTAGGGTGCCCATGGCCATCAGCGCCAGGGTGATGATCAAGCCTTTGCGACGGCCATGGCGGTCGATGTAGGCACCAAGAAATATCGCCCCCAGGGGACGCATCAGGAACCCGGCACCGAACGTGGCCAGGGACAGCATCAGCGAGGCGAACGCACTGTCGGCGGGGAAGAACGTCTTGGCGATGGCCGTAGCGTAGAAGCCGTAGACCATGAAGTCGAACATCTCCAGGAAGTTGCCGCTGACAACGCGAAAAATCGCCTTGCCGTTGCTCGTGGTGGAAGACATTTTGGGTACTCACTCTGGCAGATCTTGTATGAAGGCGCTGCACGCTGTGGGGGCGACCTGTGGGAGCAAAGCTTGCTCGCGATGAACGATAGGCAGCCTTGTAGCTGGACCGTGTCGCATGCATCGCGAGCAAGCTTTGCTCCCACAGGTCTGATCCCACAGGTTCGCGCACGCACGCGCTGAAGCTCATAATGGCGGGCGCGGTTTTGAGGGGAGATGAAGATTTGTTAACTGGACGATGGTGGGCATTTGTGATCTTGGCCGGTGTTCTGTCCGGCTGCGGTAATGGCGACACCCTCGAGCGCTTCGCCGGTCCGACCATGGGCAGCCATTATTCCATTCAGTACGTCAGGCATTCCGCCGGGCCCGCTCCGAAAACGGTGCAGGCCGAGGTGGAAAACATCCTTGCCGAAGTGGATCGGCAATTCTCGACCTATCGCGGCGATTCGGACGTTGAGCGCTTCAATGCATTGCCGGCCAACAGTTGCCAGGTCATGCCTGGGCCGGTCCTGGCGTTGATCCGCGTGGGCGAGCAGTTGTCGGTTCAAAGCGATGGCGCCTTCGATCTGACCGTGGAGCCGCTGCTGAACCTGTGGGGCTTCGGGCCCCAGTCCCGGGATGAGAACGTGCCGACTGCGGAAACCTTGACCTTGGTGCGCCAGCGCGTCGGTCATGGTCATTTGCGTATTGAGGGCGACCGGCTGTGCAAGGACGCCGCGGTGGAAGTCGATTTCAACAGTATCGCCGCCGGTTATGCCGTCGACCGCATCGCCGCGAGGCTCCAGGCCCTGGGCATCGACAGTTACCTGGCCGAAGCCACCGGGGAACTCAAGGCCGTCGGGCGCAAACCCGATGGTTCGGCCTGGCGCATCGCCCTGGAAGAGCCCCGGGATGACCGGCAAGTGGCGGAGCGTGTCATCGAGGTCAACGGCTACGGGGTTTCCACCTCGGGTGACTACCGTCATTACTTCGAACAGGGCGGTCAGCGTTATTCCCACACCTTTGATGCACGCACTGGTGCGCCGGTCCTACATAACCTGGCGTCAGTCACGGTGATTCATCCTTCGGCGCTGATGGCCGATGGACTATCGACGCTGTTGCTGATTCTCGGTCCTGAACGGGGTTGGGACTATGCCCAGAAACAGGGCGTCGGGGTATTTTTCGTATTGCGGGACAATGACCGTTTCGTCGTTCGCACCAATGAAGCATTTGAACGGATGACGGGCGGAAAACCTCAATGATGACAGCGCCCTGAAAGGTCACCTGTGGCGAAATAGCGCAGGCAAAGGGGGCGTTCTCAATTAGTTTCCCCACCGCGCCGGGTCTGCTGTTGTGCAGGGCAAGGCGCGAGAAGCGTGGTTTGGTCATTCCAAATAAGCTTCGAGCAACGCAGCCCTGCACAACAGCAGGCCCGGCCCTCCGGGTTGCGCCTTAAAGCGGGCCATGCTGCGTTGCAGGCCTTGGAAAGGGAACACCATTCCCAGCGGCCTGCGCCTTGCCTGGCCCGCTTTAAGGCACAACGCGGTGGGGAAACTAATTGAGAACGCCCCCTAGCCTACGACGCGACCAAGGGGTAATGTGCGCGGCGTTGACGCTTCTATAGACTGTGGCCGGGCTCGTGAACCGGCCCCAAATTGTTCCTTCATGCCGCAGGCCGGCATGATTTAGCCGTCGATGCCTAGTGAGGCGTCGCGGCCTGTTCTGAGGAGTACGCATGGCTGTCTACAACTACGACGTGGTGGTACTGGGCTCCGGCCCGGCGGGGGAAGGCGCGGCAATGAACGCGGCCAAGGCAGGGCGCAAGGTGGCGATGGTCGACAGCCGTCGGCAGGTCGGCGGCAACTGCACCCACCTGGGTACCATCCCGTCCAAGGCCTTGCGTCACTCGGTCCGGCAGATCATGCAGTTCAACACCAACCCGATGTTCCGGGCCATCGGCGAGCCGCGCTGGTTCTCCTTCCCGGACGTGCTCAAGAGCGCCGAGAAGGTGATCTCCAAGCAAGTGGCCTCACGCACCGGCTACTACGCCCGCAACCGCGTGGACGTGTTCTTCGGCACGGGCAGCTTTGCCGACGAGCAGACGGTCGAAGTGGTGTGCGGCAATGGCGTGGTCGAGAAGCTGGTGGCCAAGCACATCATCATCGCCACCGGTTCGCGCCCGTACCGCCCGGCCGACATCGATTTCAACCATGCACGGATCTACGATAGCGACACGATCCTGAGCCTGGGCCACACCCCGCGTAAGCTCATCGTCTACGGTGCCGGCGTGATCGGTTGCGAATACGCCTCGATCTTCAGCGGCCTGGGTGTGCTGGTGGAACTGGTGGATAACCGCGGCCAGTTGCTGAGCTTCCTGGACTCGGAAATTTCCCAGGCCCTGAGCTATCACTTCAGCAACAACAACATCACTGTGCGCCACAACGAAGAATACGAGCGTGTCGAAGGCGTCGACAACGGCGTGATCCTGCACCTCAAGTCCGGCAAGAAGATCAAGGCCGATGCCTTGCTCTGGTGCAACGGTCGTACCGGCAACACCGACACCCTGGGCCTGGAAAACATCGGCGTGAAGGTCAACAGCCGCGGCCAGATCGAAGTCGACGAGAACTACCGCACCTGCGTGCCGAACATCTATGGTGCCGGTGACGTGATCGGTTGGCCGAGCCTGGCCAGTGCCGCCCACGACCAGGGCCGTTCGGCCGCCGGCAGCATTGTCGACAACGGCAGCTGGCGCTTCGTCAACGACGTGCCGACCGGCATCTACACCATTCCCGAGATCAGCTCGATCGGCAAGAACGAGCAGGAGTTGACCCAGGCCAAGGTGCCGTACGAAGTCGGCAAGGCATTCTTCAAGAGCATGGCGCGCGCTCAGATCGCCGGCGAGCCGCAAGGCATGCTGAAGATCCTGTTCCATCGCGAGACCCTGGAAGTGCTGGGCGTACACTGCTTCGGCTACCAGGCGTCGGAGATCGTGCACATCGGCCAGGCGATCATGAACCAGCCGGGCGAATTGAACACGCTGAAGTACTTCGTCAACACCACGTTCAACTACCCGACCATGGCCGAAGCCTATCGGGTAGCGGCCTACGACGGGCTCAACCGGCTTTTTTGAGCGGCTCCGGCCGGTGGCCTGAGCCGGCCGGGGAGACCGATTTCAGCCCTTCCCGAGGGTGGCGGTGGCCAAACCGGGAAAGTCTGTAATCAGGCTGTCAGCGCCAAAGTCGGCGAGCCTGCGCATCAGCGCGGGCTCGTTGACGGTCCACACCGACACATGCAGGCCCTGGCGTTGGGCCTTGATCAGGCGCTCCGGCGTGCACAGGGTCCAGTTCAGCGCCAGAATCTCGCAGCCGTAGCTCTGGGCGACCTTCAATGGGTCGAGCCAGGCGTATTCGGCCACCAGTCCGCGGGAGATGTCCGGGGTCAGGTCCAGGGCCGCCTTGAGCACTTCCCGGGAACTGGACGTGATGGTGATCTTGTCCAGCAGCCCGAAACGCTGGGCCATTTCGCGGATGCCCAGCACCGTGGCCGCGGCGCGGGTGCGCGAGGCACTCTTGACCTCCAGTTGCCAGTGCTCGAAATCACACTTCTCGAACAGCTCCTCCAAGCGTGGTATCGGGCACGGCTTGATCCAGCCCGGGCCACCCTTGCGCGCATCGTAGGTCACCAGCTCGGCGGCGGAGTGTTCCACCACCTTGCCGCGGCGGTCCGTGGTGCGCTTGAGGGTCGGGTCGTGGATGACCATCAACTCGCCGTCCATCGAAAGATGCAGGTCCAGCTCGCAACGGCGTACGCCGTGCTTGAGGCACTCCTGAAAACCGGTCAGGGTGTTTTCCGGCGCTTCGCCCTTGGCGCCGCGGTGGCCATAAATGAGGGTCACGGTTCTTCCTTATTGATACCTGATTCGTTCAGTTCCCGGGCCAGGCGCCGTTCTTGCGCCTGTTTCTGCAGAATGTAGCGGGCCAGCAACTGGCGCTGGGCGTCGGTCGGGCGCTCGAACTCGGTGCCCACGTCGTAGCCGTCGCCCTTGGGGTCACAGTGGGTGACCCGCGCCCGCAGCAGCAAGCCGAGGGCCTGGGGCATCAGCACCAGCTTGATCGACAAGTGGGCGCCGACGGCGATTGGCGTGGGGTATTGGAAGTCGACGCCGCCTTCGGAAATGATCACCGGCTGCGGGTCGCCGATTTCGCCGAGCACGGTCAGGGCGATGACCTGGCTGAGCAGGTCGATGCGTTTGTTCATCGCCTTGAGGTACGCCGCGACGCTGCGTTCGCGCTCGCTGATCTGGCGCAGCAGGTGCTGGGACTCGAATTCGCTCAGGTGCAGTTCACTGAGCAGGTTGAACAGTGGAGAAGCATCCTGCAACACTTCCTGGCCAGCAGCTTCAGGAATGGAGAGGGGCCGAATTTCCAGTGCGATCGTGTCCTCGATACGGTAGTATTCGCGGCGATCTTCTTCATCTAATGTCGACATGGCGAACCCATGGTAGCGGCGGTGGTCTGAGTGTAAAGCTGGTTTGTGACCCCCGCCACAAGGACGTTCCTTTTCCCTCCGAACAAGCCCCGACATGTTCAGACCTCTCTTCGTATTTATCGGCACGCGTTATACCCGTGCAAAGCGTCGCAATCATTTCGTATCGTTCATTTCCCTGACATCCATCATCGGACTGGCCCTTGGCGTGGTCGTGATGATCGTCGTGCTCTCGGTGATGAATGGCTTCGACCATGAGATGCGCACCCGCGTGCTGGGCATGGTGCCCCACGCGACCCTCGAAACCGGCGAAGCCATCAGCGACTGGCCGAGCCTGGCCGCCAAGGTCAAGCAGAACCCGCAGGTGCTGGCCGTGGCGCCATTCATCCAGATGCAGGGATTGCTGACCAACGACGGCAAGGTGTCCAAGGTGTTGCTCAATGGCATCGACCCCGGGCTCGAGCGGCAGGTGTCGATCATCGATAACTTCATGCAGCAGGGCAAACTCGACGACCTGGCGCCCGGCGGCTTCGGCATCGTCATCGGCGACAAGGCCGCGGCCAAGCTCGGCGTGGCCATCGGCGACAAGCTGACCTTCGTCGCCCCGGAGGTCACCGTGACCCCGGGCGGCATGTTCCCGCGCATGAAGCGCTTTACCGTGGTCGGCATCTTCCATGTCGGCGCCGGCGAGCTGGACGGTTACCTGGGGGTCACCAACCTCCAGGACCTGGCCCGCCTGCATCGCTGGAAACCGGATCAGGTCCAGGGCCTGCGCTTGAAGTTCGATGACCTGTTCCAGGCCCCGCGTGTGGCCTGGACCATCGCCCAGCAGCTTGGCGAAGACCGCTACTACGCCCGGGACTGGACCCGCACCCACGGCAACCTGTACCAGGCGATCCGCATGGAAAAAGCCATGATCGGCCTGTTGCTGTTGCTGATTGTCGCCGTGGCGGCGTTCAACATCATTTCCACGCTGGTGATGGTGGTGAACGACAAGAAGGGCGACATCGCGATCTTGCGCACCCTCGGTGCCACGCCAGGGCAGATCATGCGGATCTTCATGGTCCAGGGCACGGTCATCGGCGTGATCGGTACGTTCGTGGGGGCCCTGGTCGGGATGTTCGCCGCACTGAATGTCAGCGCCGCGATCGCCGCCCTCGAAGGCCTGATCGGGCACAAGTTTCTCAACGCCGACGTGTACTTCATCGACTACCTGCCATCGCAGTTGCAGTCCGATGACGTGTTGATGGTCTGCGCCGCCGCGTTGGTCCTGAGTTTCCTCGCCACCCTGTATCCTGCCTGGCGTGCCGCGCGCACCCAGCCTGCGGAGGCGTTACGTTATGAGTGAGTCGGGCATGAGTGAAAAAGCGATCTTGAGCTGCCGCAACCTGGGTAAATCCTACGAGGAAGGTCCGGAGTCGGTGGTGGTGTTGTCGGGCCTGCAACTGGAATTGCACCCGGGCGAGCGCGTGGCGATTGTCGGCACCTCCGGGTCTGGCAAAAGTACCTTGCTCAACCTGCTGGGCGGCCTGGATACGCCGACTGCCGGCAGTGTCTGGCTGGCCGGCGAAGAGCTGTCGGCGCTGAACGAAAAGGCCCGTGGCCTGCTGCGCAACCGTTCCCTGGGTTTCGTCTACCAGTTCCACCATCTGCTGCCCGAGTTCACCGCGCTGGAAAACGTCTGCATGCCGCTGTTGATCGGCCGCACGGCGATTCCCGAGGCCCGTCAGCGCGCCACGGCGTTGCTGGAGCGGGTAGGGCTGGGGCATCGCCTGGAACACAAGCCGGCCGAACTGTCCGGTGGCGAGCGCCAGCGCGTGGCGATCGCACGGGCCCTGGTCAACAAGCCGGGTCTGGTGATGCTCGATGAGCCGACCGGCAACCTCGACTCCCACACCGCCCAAGGCATCCAGGACTTGATGCTGGAGCTCAGCACCTCGATGCGCACGGCGTTCCTGGTGGTGACCCACGACATGAACCTGGCCCGGCAGATGGACCGCGTCCTGCACTTGCAGGAAGGTTGCCTGACGCCCATCTGACCGACCGAAACCCGACACTTGGAAACAGTGCCGGGTCTTTTATTTTCATACGGTGCCCCGCGAATGTTCAGACCGTTATCGATCTTTATCGGCACGCGCTATACCCGCGCCAAGCGCCGCAATCGCTTTGTTTCGTTCATCTCCATGACCTCAATGATCGGCCTCGCCCTGGGTGTGCTGGCGATGATCGTGGTGCTGTCGGTGATGAACGGCTTCCAGCGCGAAATGAGCTCACGCATCCTCGGCATGGTGCCCCACGCCACGATCGTCGGTGTGAATCCAATCGACGACTGGCAGCCGGTGGCCGCCGCGGCGCTGAAGAACCCCGAAGTCACCGCCGCCGTGCCGTTTACCGAGATGGAAGGCATGCTGAGCCATAAAGGTTCGATGCAGCCGATCCAGATCAGCGGCATCGATCCGGCCCAGGAAGGCAAGGTGTCCATCGTTGCCCAGCATATCGTCCAGGGCCGTCTCGATGACTTGAAGCCGGGCGAATACGGTGTGGTCATCGGCGAGATCACGGCCCGGCGCTTCCGTTTGAATGTCGGTGACAAACTGACGTTGATCGTGCCGGAAGTCAGCACCGCGCCGGGGGGCATCACGCCGCGGATGCAGCGCTTGAACGTCGTGGGTGTGTTCAAGGTCGGCGCCGAGCTGGATGGCTCCATGGCGCTGATCCACCTGGCCGACGCCGCGCAGATGCAGCATTGGCAGCCGAACCAGGTGCAAAGCGTGCGCCTGGCGGTGAAAGACTTGTACGCTGCGCCGAAGGTCTCCGGTGACATCGCCACTGGCCTTGGCGCGGCTTACAAGGCTGACGACTGGACTCATACCCAGGGCAGCCTGTTCAGCGCCATGAAAATGGAAAAAACCATGATTGGCCTGCTGTTGCTGATGATCGTCGCGGTGGCGGCGTTCAACATCATCGCCACGCTGATCATGGTGGTGAACGACAAGGGCGCGGACATCGCGATCCTGCGTACCATCGGCGCCACGCCGCGGCAGATCATGGCGATCTTCATGGTCCAGGGCACGGTGATTGGTGTCGTCGGCACGCTGATCGGTGGCGTGCTGGGGGTGATTGCGGCGTTGAACGTCAGTGCGCTGGTGGGCTGGCTGGAACGGGTCAGCGGCCAGCACATCTTCAGTTCCGATGTGTATTTCGTCAGCAACCTGCCGTCGGAGCTTCAACGTGGCGACGTAGTGCTGATCTGCTCGGCCGGGTTCATCCTGAGCTTCCTCGCCACCGTCTACCCGGCATGGCGCGCGGCGAAGATCGAACCGGCGCAGGCGTTGCGGTATTCCTGATAGCTCCGGGATGGCCACGAGCCCCTTGTGGCGAGGGGATAAATTCCCTCGCCACAGGGTTTTGTGTCAGGGCTGGCTTGCCTTCGGCAATTCGATCAGGAACCGCGTCCAGCCATCGGCCGATTCGCAACGGATCTGCCCGCCATGGGCTCGGATGATCGAGCGGGTGATGGCCAGTCCAAGCCCCGCGTGTTCGCTGCTGCCTTCCTGGCGGGCCGGGTCGGCGCGGTAGAAACGGTCGAACAGGCGCGGCAGTGAGTCCGTCGGGATCCCCTCGCCACTGTTCTCCACGCTGACCCTCACGCCTTGAGTCCCATCGACCATTCGCACCCGCACTTCACCGTCGACGGGGGTGAAGCGCAGGGCGTTGTCCAGCAGGTTGGAGAGCGCCCGGCGCATCATGTTGCGGTCTCCCTCGATGCGGCCGTCGCCCTCGCGTCTCAAACGGACCTTGGCGTCTTCGGCCAGGGGTGCGAAAAATTCCAGCAGCACGTCCACTTCCTCGCCCAACTGCAGCGGTTCGCGATTGAGCGCCAGCAGGCCATGGTCGGCCTTGGCCAGGTACAGCATGTCGTTGACCAGTTGCGCCATCCATTGCAGTTCTTCGAGATTGCTGTGCAACGCCTCGCGGTAATCCTCCAGGGAGCGTTCGCGGGTGAGGGTGACCTGGGTGTGGGTCAGCAGGTTCGACAGCGGCGTGCGCAATTCATGGGCGATGTCGGCAGAGAACGCCGAGAGCCGCTGAAACGCATCGTCGAGGCGTCCGAGCATGGCGTTGATGCTGTGGGCCAATTCCGCCAGTTCGGCGGGCATTTGCTCTTCGGGCAGGCGGGCGTTGAGGGAACGGGCCGAGACGTTGCCGGCGATGGCGCCCATGCGTCGCAGCGGCCGCAAGGCCCGTCGGGCGGCCCAGGCACCGAGCAGGGCGGTGGCCAGGGCCGAGAGGCCGACGGTCAGCCAGATCAGCCTTTGCATGCGTTGCAGGAAGTGCTGGTGATGGGTGATGTCCAGCAACAGGGTCAGTTGCGGTGAATCGGCCCGCTCGGGATACAGCGGCGCATTCAATACCCGGTAATCGTTGTCGGCATCGCTGAGGGTCGACAGGCCGGGCCGCTCCGGCAATTGAGCCGGAATCCGGATCGAACTGTCGTACCAACGCACGCCATCGCTGCCCTTGATGCGTAGCGCCAGGTCGCCCTGACGGCTCAGCTCATCTTCCAACCGGCGCTGGGTCTGCTCGGCGTCAAGGTCTTGCAGGGCTCGGCGCAGGCCGATCAGCTTGCCTTCGAGCAGTTGCTGGTCCAGCTCGATGAAGTGTGCCTCGCTGCCACGGCTGAACAGCACGCCGGCAAACAACGACACCACGGCCGTACAGGCGGCGAATAGCAGCGCCAGGCGGCTGCTCAATGACCACCGGCCCCTCACAGGCTGCGCTCTTCAAGCACATAGCCCATGCCCCGCACGGTGTGGATGAGCTTATTGGTGAACTCATCGTCGATCTTGATGCGCAGGCGCCGGATGGCGACTTCGATGACGTTGGTGTCGCTGTCGAAGTTCATGTCCCAGACCTGGGACGCGATCAGCGATTTGGGCAGCACTTCACCCTGGCGGCGCAGGAGCATTTCCAGCAAGGCGAACTCCTTGGCGGTGAGGTCGATGCGCCGGCCGCTGCGTTCGACGCGACGGCGGATCAGGTCCAGGCGCAAGTCGGCCAGTTGCAGGCTGGTTTCCTGTTGCGTCGAACTGCCCCGGCGCAACAGGCTGCGCACCCGCGCCAGCAACTCGGAAAAAGCAAAGGGCTTGACCAGGTAATCATCGGCGCCCAGCTCCAGCCCGTGGACCCGATCCTGTACCGCGTCCCGCGCGGTGAGGAACAGCACCGGGGTATCCAGGCCAGCCCCGCGGACGGCTTGCAGGATCTGCCAGCCATCGCGGCCGGGCAACATCACGTCGAGGATCAGCAAGGCGTATTCGCCGCTCAAGGCCAGTTGCTGGCCAGTGATGCCGTCGGCCACCAGGTCGGCGTTGAACCCGGCTTCGCCCAGGCCTTGGCGCAGGTATTGGCCGGTTTTGGTTTGGTCTTCGACGATCAGCAGTTTCATGGGTGGCTCAAGGCAGGGTTGGGACGAGGGCGTTATACCGTGGCAGGCGGGTTCGTGGCGCAACCTGACAAAGTTGTAATCGAGCTGTCAGCCGACTGGCAGGCCGGCAGCGATAGAGTTTCCCATACGCTGAATCCGATTGGAGTATGGACATGTTGATGGGAACCCGCTTGATCACAGCGTGTTGGTGAAGCCGGGCCAGACCGCCGAGCCGACCTGGACCTTCAGCAAGGCCACGCGCCTGGAGTTTGCCTGCAATGTTCCCGGCCACTACCAGGCCGGGATGAAGGGCGACCTGACAGTCAGTCAGTAAGCACTCAAAGGCTGCGGCAAAGGCTGATAGAATCCGCTGATTCTTCAGTCAGGTTTCCGTCATGCATCCCGCAGCCGAACATTCGCCGCTGGGCAAATCCAGCGAATACATCGCCACCTATACGCCGTCACTGCTGTTCCCGATCCCGCGCACCGCGAAATGGGCGGAACTGGGCCTGACGGCCGAGACCCTGCCGTACAAGGGTGTGGATTTCTGGAACTGTTTCGAGCTGTCGTGGCTGTTGCCGTCCGGCAAACCGGTGGTGGCCATCGCTGAGTTCGCGATCCCGGCGGATTCGCCGAATATCATCGAATCCAAATCCTTCAAGCTGTACCTCAACTCCTTGAACCAGACCCCGTTCGCCGACACCGCGAGCCTGGAAGCCACCCTGCGCCAGGACCTGTCGGCCGCAGCCGGCAAGGCGGTGGGTGTGCGCATCCGCAGCCTCAAGGACGTGGAGCGTGAAGGCATCGTAGCGCTGCCCGGTACCTGCATCGACGATCTGGACATCAGCGTCGACTCCTACGCGCATCCGCGCCCGGAGCTGCTGCGCTGCGATGCTTCACGCATCGTCGAGCAAAGCCTGCACAGCCACCTGCTCAAATCCAACTGCCCGGTGACCAGCCAGCCAGACTGGGGCAGCGTGGCCGTGGAATATCGCGGCGCTGCCCTGGACCCGGCCAGCCTGCTGGCCTACATCGTCAGCTTCCGCCAGCATTCCGATTTCCATGAGCAATGCGTGGAACGAATCTTTCTCGACCTGCAGCGCTTGCTCAAACCGGAGAAATTGACGGTGTATGCGCGGTATGTACGGCGTGGTGGGCTGGATATCAACCCGTATCGCAGTACCGAAGACGTTCAACTGCCGAACCACCGCCTGGTCCGTCAGTAAACTTTTCTTGTGGAGGTAAGCTCTTGTGGGAGCGAGCTTGCTCGCGATGAGGGCAGCACATCCAACATTGAGGTTGGCTGACACACCGCTATCGCGAGCAAGCTCGCTCCCACAGGGGATGCAGTGCAGGCACGTGAAACTAAAAAGCCCTGCTAGATAGCAGGGCTTTTTGCATGCGAAGGGTTCAGATCCCCATGTTGCCCAAGGCTTGCACGATGTTGCGCAAGGTCCCGGCCAGCGTGGGGTGTTCCAGCTCGAAGCGTTCGACAGCCAGGTTCACATTGTCAGCGAGGTTGGTGTCCTGTGTTTGGGTTTCCAGTTCAAGCTCAAATTCGATCTGTTCCATCAGCGCCTGCAGGTCGGCGCGTTCGGCTTCGGACAGGGGTGGATTCTGGTCCAATTGCTCGCGCAGTGTGTTGAGCTGGTCTTGCAATTCGCGGGCAGGCATTGGCGTACTCCCTTTATTGATAGGCACAGCCATGGACCGCGACGCTGCGTCAAAAGTCCATGGCCTGCCTTAAGAGTAATCCACACTCACGCGCCCTGCATGATCCCGGTCAGGGCTTCTCGCCTTTAATACGGCGCAGGCAGATATCGGCCAGGCAAGTGTCGAGTTCGCCCAAGTGATCGATCACTGAATGCACCCCGAGGCCGAACAATTGCACGGTGGCCTTGGCGCGTTTGGTTTCCCGCGCCTGTTGACTCAATGCCTGCCACTCGGCGGGCGCCAGGCCACACAAAGAGCCGCAGGATGCCAGTCCGATCGTCCATAAACCTGCGTTGAGTCCCGACTGCAACAACCGTGGTTCGCCGCTGACCAACACGCAGCCGTCCAACTGCTGGACGTTCAGCGCCATCAGCGCTTGCCAGCAGGCATGCGGCGCTGGCCATGGATAATTTGTTGCGGGAAGTTGCGGCGCTTTGATGGACGTGGGCAATGACGCCGCCAGGCTATGGCTGATGGCAGGAGGCAATTCGTCGAGCCAGGCGCAGGGAATATTCAGCTGTTGCAAGCGTTGCAGGCTTTCCAGGGCGCCGGGTGTCGGCTGGGCGTGATCCGCTGGTGCTGCCCCTGGCTGACGAACGCGCGCCCCGAAATCCACCAGGCATCCGCTGAGGCCAAACAGTACGGCGGTCAGGCTGGGGGCGGGGAGAGGCAGGGCTTCGGCGCGGGGCATGGGAACGTCCTTGAAATAACCAGCAGCCTAATGGGCTCCGATGACAGTCCGGTGACAGTGAGGTGAACGGTGCCAGTCGCGGAAAAGTCCTACAGCCTGGGTGTTTTTCGGTGCTGCCTATCCACGCGTTCCGTCTTATACTAGCCAGCTTACCGCCTGGGCTCGGCGCCCTTGCCTGAATAATCCAAGGAGTTCTTCCCTATGCGCTGGAGCCATCGTCTAGCTCAGCTGTGTCTTTCCGCTTGTGTCCTGCTGGTTCCGTACGCCACTCAGGCCGCGACGGAAGAAGATCCTTGGGAAAGCATCAACCGTCCAATCTTCACCTTCAACGACACCCTCGACACCTATGCGCTCAAGCCACTGGCCCAGGGTTATCAATACGTGACGCCGCAGTTCCTCGAAGACGGCATCCACAACATGTTTCGTAACATCGGCGACGTCGGCAACCTGGCCAACAACGTGCTGCAGGCCAAGCCGGCCGCCGCCGGGGTCGACACCGCCCGGTTGATCTTCAACACCACCTTCGGCCTGCTGGGCTTCTTTGACGTGGGCACCCAGATGGGCTTGCAGCGCAGCGATGAAGATTTCGGCCAGACCCTTGGCTACTGGGGCCTGGGCAGTGGTCCGTATGTGATGCTGCCGCTGCTGGGGCCAAGCACCCTGCGTGACGCGCCGGCCAAGCTGGTCGATGACTACACCGCGCCTTATCGTTATATCGATAACGTCTCGGTGCGTAACTCCATTCACGGCCTGAACATCGTCGATACCCGCGCCAGCCTGTTGTCGGCCGAGAAGATGGTGAGTGGCGACAAATACGTCTTCATCCGCAATGCCTACCTGCAGAACCGCGAATTCAAAGTCAAGGATGGCCAGGTCGAAGACGATTTTTGATTTCGACCCGTAAAAGCACCGAAGGCGGCCCAAAAGGCCGCCTTCGGTGCTTTGGCGTCGTGTTTGAGCGGGTTTGATCCTTCCATTGAGTTACGCTTCGCTCGGTTCTTATAACTCTCTGTGCTTTGACAAATAAAGACCGCAAGCGGCTATCTGCATGAGCTTGAAACGCCCCGCGGATGGGAGTACCGTCTGCGCCTTAGAAGGGCACCTCTGATGTAAGGGCGTGTAGGGCAAAGGCCTGAAACCGGTACGACAGAGAGGCTAGAAAGCGAATCCAGTAGTGCGTGCCAGGCCAGATCGCCCAGCCCGCTACGCCAACCTAATTCTGGCGCCGTTTGCCCACATGCCAAAAACCAGTGCCACGCTGCTGATAATCGATGATGACGAAGTGGTGCGAGCCAGTCTCGCAGCCTACTTGGAAGACAGTGGTTTCAGCGTCCTGCAGGCCAGCAATGGTCAACAGGGTCTTCAGGTATTCGAGCAAGACAAGCCCGACCTGGTCATCTGCGACCTGCGCATGCCGCAGATGGGCGGACTCGAACTCATTCGCCAGGTGACCGAGATTTCCTCGCAGACCCCGGTGATCGTGGTGTCGGGCGCGGGCGTGATGAACGATGCGGTCGAGGCATTGCGCCTGGGCGCGGCGGATTACCTGATCAAGCCCCTTGAAGACCTTGCGGTGCTCGAGCACTCGGTGCGCCGGGCCTTGGACCGTTCGCGCCTGTTGGTGGAAAACCAGCGCTACCGCGAGAAGCTGGAAACCGCCAACCGCGAGCTGGAAGCCAGCCTGAACCTGTTGCAGGAAGACCAGAACGCCGGGCGCCAGGTGCAGATGAACATGCTGCCGGTCAGCCCCTGGACCGTCGACGATTTCCGTTTTGCCCACCAGATCATCCCGTCGTTGTACCTGTCGGGCGATTTCGTGGACTATTTCCGCGTCGATGAGCGGCGAGTGGCGTTCTACCTGGCGGACGTTTCCGGTCATGGCGCGTCATCGGCCTTCGTGACGGTGCTGTTGAAGTTCATGACCACGCGGCTGCTGTTCGAATCCAAGCGTAATGGCACGCTGCCGGAGTTCAAGCCGTCGGAAGTCCTTGGGCATATCAACCGAGGCCTGATCAGTTGTAAGCTGGGCAAACACGTCACGATGGTCGGTGGAGTCATCGACGAGGAGACGGGTTTGTTGACCTATAGCATCGGCGGTCACCTGCCGTTGCCTGTGTTGTATACGCCAGACAGTGTTCGTTACCTGGAAGGGCGTGGTTTGCCGGTGGGCCTGTTCAACGAGGCCACCTACGAAGACCACGTGCTGGAATTGCCACCGACATTCAGCCTGACGCTGATGTCTGATGGCATTTTGGACCTTTTGACAGAACCTACACTCAAAGAGAAAGAAGCGGCCTTGCCTGAACGGGTAAGCGCAGCGGGCGGTAGCCTGGAAGGCTTGCGTCAAGTGTTTGGATTAGCCACGCTCGGGGAGATGCCGGATGATATCGCCCTGTTAGTGTTGAGCAGGAACCTTTGATGAGTACCGGTAGAATCCAGTTCGCCGAGCAGGACGGCACCTTCGTCCTGAAGTTTGTCGGTGAAGTGCGCCTGACCCTGTGTTCGGCGCTGGATGCGACTATTGAGCGGATCTTCACCGCGCTGAACTTCAGCGCCATCGTGATCGACCTGACCGAAACCCGCAGCATCGACAGCACCACATTGGGCCTGTTGGCCAAGCTGTCGATCCTGTCGCGGCAAAAGGTCGGCCTGCTGCCGACCGTCGTCACCACCCACAACGACATCACCCGTCTGCTGCAATCGATGGGCTTCGACCAGGTGTTCAACATCGTGGGCGACCCTGTGCCGTGTCCGGAGTGCCTGGACGACCTGCCTGACCAGGATCAGTCCGAAGAGGAAGTGCGGATCAAGGTGCTTGAAGCCCACAAGATCCTCATGGGGCTCAACGATTCCAATCGTGAAGCGTTCCATGATCTGGTGAATGCGCTGGAGCGGCCTTGAGCCTTGGGCTTCGTGTAGGCTGCACCGGCTTTATCGCGAGCAAGCTCGCTCCCACAGGTTTTTTGGCGTTCTGACATCCCTTGTGAAAGCGAGCTTGCTCGCGATGGCGTTTGCCGACCCGCCACATCCCTTAAGCCAAGCCGCATAAAAAAGGGCGAACCCAACCAGGTTCGCCCGTTTTGCATGCCGGCTGAATCAGCTCAAAGCTTGGCTTGCAGCAACGCCTCCAGCTTCTCCTGGTCCCGGGCGAACTGACGGATACCTTCGGCCAGTTTCTCGGTCGCCATGGCGTCCTCGTTGGACAACCAGCGGAACTGCGCTTCGTCGAGGATCAAGCGTGCCTCCCCGGCTTGCCCTGGCGCCAGCTTGCGCTCCAGCTTGCCTTCGTCGGCGGCGAGTTTTTCCAGCAGGTCCGGGCTGACGGTCAAGCGGTCGCACCCGGCCAGTTGCTCGATCTGGTTGAGGTTGCGGAAGCTCGCGCCCATGACCACGGTCTTGTAGTCATTGGCCTTGTAGTAGTTGTAGATGCGCGTCACCGACTGCACGCCCGGATCATCCGCGCCGGTGTAGTCGTTGCCATTGGCTTTCTTGTACCAGTCGTAGATACGGCCCACGAACGGCGAAATCAGGAACACCCCGGCATCGGCGCAGGCCGCGGCCTGGGCGAAGGAGAACAGCAGCGTCAGGTTGCACTGGATGCCTTCACGCTCCAGCTGTTCGGCTGCACGAATGCCTTCCCAGGTGGAGGCAATCTTGATCAACACCCGATCCCGGCCAATACCGGCCTTTTCGTACAGATCGACCAGACGATGCGCACGCTTCAACATGGCCTCGGTATCGAACGACAGGCGCGCGTCCACTTCAGTGGAAATACGCCCAGGGATCACTTTCAGGATTTCTTGCCCGACCGCTACGGCGAAACGGTCGCTGGCCAGGCCCACATCGCCCTTGCAGTCCGCCACGCAGGCGTTCAGTTGCTCGGCATAGCCCTGAATGGCCGACGCCTTGAGCAGCAGGGAAGGGTTGGTGGTGGCGTCCACGGGTTTGACGCGGGCGATGGCCTCGAAGTCGCCGGTATCGGCCACGACGGTGGTGAACTGTTTGAGTTGTTCCAGCTTGGAAGTCATGAGCGTGCTCTGTCCTATGGGTCCGTTGACATTACCCGAGGGCCGGCAGCCACTCAAGGGCGTGAAGAGGTATCGATGGCCCCAGCGGCAACAACCTGAAAACGGCTGTTTGAAAGGCCGGGGCGGTATCGGTAGATACGATGCCAAAACAGCGCGCAGGTTCAAAGCAAGTGACGGTTAACGCCCTTCCAGCAGTTGCCCCGCCTGATCCAGCAACGCCAACGGATCCTTGGTTTTGTGAATGTCCACCGACAACAACTGCCGAAACCGCCGCGCCCCCGGAAACCCGGTGCCCAGCCCCAACACGTGACGGGTGATGTGATGCATCGCCCCGCCAGCGGCCAGGTGATTGGCGATGTAAGGCCGCAACTGCGCCAGCGCCTCGGCCCGGGTGATGATCGGCGCGGTGCTGCCAAACAACTGCTGATCCACTTCGGCCAGCAGATACGGGTTGTGATAGGCCTCGCGCCCCAGCATCACACCGTCGAACGTCTGCAGATGCTCGTGGCAGGCCTCCAGCGTCTTGATTCCACCGTTGAGCACAATCTCCAACTCCGGGAAATCCGCCTTCAACCGCGCGGCCACGTCATAACGCAGCGGCGGAATGTCGCGATTCTCCTTCGGCGACAGCCCCTCCAGAATCGCAATCCGCGCATGCACGGTAAAACTCGTGCAACCGGCCTCGCGCACCGTCCCGACGAACTCACACAACTGCTCGTAACTGTCCCGCCCATTGATCCCGATGCGATGCTTGACCGTCACCGGAATCGACACCGCATCACGCATCGCCTTCACACAATCGGCCACCAACCCCGGATGCCCCATCAGGCACGCGCCGATCATATTGTTCTGCACCCGGTCGCTGGGGCAGCCGACGTTGAGGTTTACCTCGTCGTAGCCGTGCTCCTGGGCCATACGGGCGCAGGCGGCCAGGTCGGCAGGTACACTGCCACCCAGTTGCAGGGCCAGGGGGTGTTCGAATGGGTGATGGCGCAGGAAGCGTTCATGGTCGCCGTTGAGTAGAGCGCCGGTGGTGACCATTTCGGTGTAGAGCAGGGCGTGTTTGGAGAGGATGCGTAGGAAGAAGCGGCAGTGGGCGTCGGTCCAGTCCATCATGGGTGCAACGCTGAAGCGGCGGGACGGCTCTGAACGGGGTGGACCAGTATTTACGGGCGATTCAGGTTTTTCTAAATTCATTGATACGGATCTTTTATACAGCGGTTTTTACCCATTTTCCCTGTTTTGAAAGGCGGTTGCTACGTTGTAGCATCCGGTTTCAGCAATTTAGCAACTGGATATGGGTACGATCACATCACGCTAGCGCAGGGACAATTCGACGGCCTACACGGCGCAGATACGGATCAATCGGGACGGGAAGACAGTTTATCAGGAAAGCCAAACCTTCGACCGCAAGCAGGTGGCTCTGGCATGGATCAAGCGTCGGGAGACGGAGCGATCCGCGCCAGGTGCTATCGAACGTGCGAACCGGAAGGGTGTGACGATCAAGAAGATGATCGATCAGTACCTGGACGAGTACGAGAAGATCCGACCGCTGGGGAAGACTAAGCGAGCAACCCTGACGGCGATCAAGGAGACGTGGCTGAAGTCCTGAACGACACAACGGCGACTGGGTGATGCTCTATCGCGTCGTGCAGAACCACCTGGAAGAATTTGTGCGCCAGTTCAAAAGGGCGCTCAGTTCCCGCCAGGTATTCGAGTGGCAGAAAATGACCCGTCCTGAAACCCTCACCGACATCCAGCGCGCCGCCCGGCTCTTCTACCTGCAGCACCATGCCTTCGCCGGCAAGGTCACCGGGCAGACGTTCGGCACCGCGACCACTCAAACTAGGAGTGCGGACTCTCAGCTCCCCCGGTTTGGGCTTGAAATCAGAAAAAGAAACCCGGACACCTGATAAGCGTGGTGTTTGTGGGTGGTGGGTATGGCTGTTAATGAATTAAATGTTTATCGGCGCGGTCGTCACGGATGTTTGAAGAAAATAAGTGGGCGCGGCGACACAGGCCTCGCTCGTCGAGCTGGCGCCTATTTAGCAGTCCAATGGCCAGTAGCCTATAGGGCACGCCGAAAAACAAGTTTTGATTACGCACAGAAAGGCTACGCATGGCTTTCTACGCCAACGGCGAGTTGCCGCAGTTCGTCAGTTCAATGCCCCGAATGCCGTGAGGAGGGCTTGCAATCCGTTCGGGCCCGAACTATTGTGGTTCGGCACCGAACTATATGGGCAATGTCGAATGGACCATCTCAAACAACACGCCGCCGCAACGTGGATCAAGCGCTACTACGTCGCCAGCCGCGCCATCATGGAAGCAACGCTGCGCCCCTACGATCTAGGGTCGACACAGTGGTACATCCTTTGGCAGTTGGCAAATAACGGGCCGACCGTACAGCGCGAGTTTCTAAAAATATTGCAGGTCGAGAAGCCGTCGCTCAGTGAAATGGTAGGTGCCCTGGTGCGCAAAGGGTTCATTGAGCAGACGCCGACCGAACAGGATCAACGTCAACGGCTGCTCACCATCACGCCCAGCGGGCTCGCGTTGTGGCAACAATTGCCTGATCCCATCGACCTCGTCCTGAAGGTCTCCTTTGACAAAGTAGAAGCAACCGAGCTGGCAACGCTTGTTCGAGTGCTTGAAGGCGCAACGGCAAGACTGACACATCTTCTGACTGAAGGAGGCAAACCATGACAATTCTAGTGACCGGGGGTACGGGCCTGGTAGGAGAGCGCCTCCTCAAGAGGCTTGTGCAAGCAGGCATCGAGTGCCGTGGACTGGTTCGAGCGGGCAAGCAACTTCCCGACGGTGTGGAGCCCATCGAGGGCGACATACTTGACCCCGACTCGTTGACCGAGGCGGTACGAGGCGTATCGGCCATCGTTCATCTTGCCGCGGTTTTTCGCACCCAAGACATTGACCTCATCTGGAAGAGCAACCTTGAAGGCACACGTTGCCTCATCGCGGCGGCCAGAGCCAATGCGCCCGGCGCCCGCTTCATTATGTCGAGCACCACCAACATTTATAACCCCGACAGCCCGCGTCCTGGCCGTGAAGACGATGCTGCCGACCCACAGCACGCTTACCCGGCCAGCAAACTCGCGGCTGAACAGCTGTTACGTGAGAGCGGGCTGAACTGGTCAATCCAGCGGTTTGGGTTTGTCTACGGAGACCAGGACGGGCATCTGGAAATGCTGCCCAAATATGTTGTTCAGGGCAAATGGCACCCGGCTCAGAAAATGAGCTTGATCCATCATCGTGATATTGCCACGGCCATGCTGCTCGGATTGACTGGGGCAATGGACGGCCATGTGGTCAACATCGTCGATGAGGCACCGACGTCCTACTACGAACTCATTGAGTTGTTGGGCGAAACTATGGAGCCGTCAGCGGAGCCAGTCATCAACCCATGGCACTTGCATGTCGATGGGGCGTTGGCCCGTCGCCTTGGCTTTGTGCCGACGTTCGCCACGATCTACCAAGCTCAGCGGGAGGGGGCGCTTTAGAGCATTACTTGCACGAGTTTGAGGCGTGGTGGTCAGGATGAATGGCTGCTGCTAGGTGATTCTGTTGAATAAAGTCGATCTTGGTTTCCACGATAGAAAATTACGCGCTTCAGATTGAAATCTTTACATTAAGCAGGGGATTCCTTGCTCAGATTTCGCGTAACCTCCGAACACCAAGCTGAACTCAGTCTACATAGCGGTGTGGATTCTGGCCCAGCGGCGCACCGATTAAGTAAGGAACCCAGTTGGAGGGCGCTAAATATTGCTACAGGGAAGACTCAAAAAGCGCTTATAAGCAAGCATAACGGGAGGTAAAGCGGTTAAGGCACTTTTGCGAACTCTATCTGGATGTCGGCGAACACGTCCCATGATTGTCATCAAAGCTTCTCACAGAAAACCCCAAGTTGATCAATCGGCCTTAAGTACGTAGGTGGGGCCCCAAGTCGATTGCCCAGACGTTTGCCGCGCCTGCACATTTATAGGACGATATTTCAACTGCTTGAGCACTTGGGCCAATTTCGGAAACCCGTAGTCTGCAGGGTTGTCAGCATGCAGCACTTGGTCGACTTCACCGAGCAGCTTAACCATCTTGACTTGTTCCAACTCGCACCGCATTTGGCTCTGCTGAGTTTGCCTACAACTTCCTGGCTTATAATCGATGCTTGGCGGGTCAGCAAAGAAACCATCTACCAGCACTACTTCGCCTGCTGCCACATCGAATGTTGCGAACTCCTTGGCTAAATGAGCAGAAACGGTCCTGCCTTCTACGTCCCGCTGCTTTATAGTTTCTCGCCAACCTGCGGCAGCAGTCTGTTGTTTCACATCATAAGAGTATTTGGCAGTACTTACACACTCGCCGTTTACCACGCGAACTGCCGTGCAACGTTGTTCCTCAACGGTCTCCGTTCTATAACTGGCGTCCTCCCACTTCTGACCACGATCGTATTCACGGAAACTCTTAGGCTCGAGAGTGACGTAACCTAAGGTCGAAGGGCGAATTCCACGCTCGCCGGGCGTCTCGTAGCCAGGCGTTCTTGGCAAGTCATAGCTCACGCCGGTAATAGAGTAGTGGCCGGGTTCGACTAAATATATTTTGTATAAAGTACGACCGAAAACCACTTGAAAATAAGACCCCTGAGGCGCACCAATATCGGTGGTTTTCGTGTCATAACCCACTTTGAATGCAACAGACGGGTTACGTGTGTTTGTCCACTCGGTGACTGCCGAGCGCAACTTCAAGAACTCCATCGTTGAGTCGTTATTATTGAAGTCTATTTTCAAACTGTCTAGGCTGGCGCTGGGTATTACCAGAATCACCTTACCTGCTGACTGCGCGGTGGCGAAGAGTTGATCTTCGATTTTACGGCGCTCGGCAGTTTCTGAGGGTAGGCTCGAGTCTTGAGTCGCGCCACCTCGCTGAATAGGTTGGATTGGGACGCACCCAGTCAACAAGGAAATTCCCACTGCTATAGCAGGAATTAACAGACGAGATGTTGAAGTCATACTCAGCAGCGACCAGCGGCTTTGGTCAAAGCATTACACTGTGCGGATGTCGTCTTTATATCCTCACCTTTAGCACCATCAACCGGACCTGAGCACAGAGTGTCAGAATCGATCGCACCATAAACTGAGGTGTAGTAGCAATTATAGACACCTTTACTGCTTTGTACCCTGAATTTAACCGAATCAAGTGATGTACTACGATCCAGGATCTTCAACCCATCCGGTGAAGTATTTAGGGCTACACCTGCTTTTTGCTGCAAGTCGCTATCATTTGCCATTGAGGATGCGATACTACCGCACCCTGCTAGGAGAGAGACTAAAGAACCAGTGAGTGCTATCTGAATGAGCTTATTGTTAATCATCATTGTAGGTCTCGTTATAAACTAATAAATACGACTATATCAGCGCCCACTACAATAAGCGCTGTTTCAGCACTGCCTCAAAATTAACTTTTAAACAAGGTTGCCGCGGCCAGGAGCTAGCGCTAGCGAAATCTAGTCAGCGATGAAGCTACCGTCAATAGCTTATATGTACTATAGCTTCTAAGGGGCTGGGCATGGTGGGTCGGATGCAAATTGCGAAAGGGGCACGGTTTATCAGGTCCAGGGTGGCATGAATGAGAACCTCATCCGCTCATGCTGATGCTCACGACAGTTTCGAATGGGATTTCTATCAGGCTTAACGCGCCATCAGCAAATCCACAGCCCGTATCGATATAGACGACATTGCCCAGCCTTATGACCCCGGATACGGTTGAGTGCCCTACATAGAGCTGGCTTATTCCGTTGATGGAAGAGTGGTCTTGCCGCTCGATTTTTTTCCTGGCATACAGCGCTGCTTTCAGGGCTTGTCGTTGATTTGACTTTCCAGATTTTCCGCTAATAGCGTCCTTCGCTTCCTGCCAGCCATCGTTACTTTTAATGATTGGTGCTTCGGCATGTACTACTCCAACTGTTTGATCGCTTGATAGATCGATTTCAATGATCAGCGGAAGTGCTTGCAAGGCTTGCAGGAGTTCATGTTGAAGAGTCGGTTGTAACTCGTAGAGCCAGGCCCCACCATTTCGGATATGCCTAGGTATATTTCCGTGGCCGGAGACGCAATCAATGAGCATCTGCTCATGATTGCCGCGCACGGCATGGAACCACGGTTTCCCAAGCCAATTCAGTACATCCAAGGAGTCAGGGCCTCGGTCGATGAGGTCGCCCACAGAAAAGATGCGGTCTGCTTCGGTATTGAAATTTACTTTGCCCAAGGCTTTTTTCAGAAGCTTGAAATGTCCGTGAATGTCGCCCACTACAAAGTCACGACCTTTTTCGTTGGGTGGGAAGGATTTTGTCGTGAGCATTTTTAGTGCTTTAGCAGATGTTAGTTGCTGACAACTGTAGCACTTTTACGGAATGCAGCGTAAGGCGCTGAGCAAGCCGCAATTTGGCGAAAATCCATGCATCTTTCTCTATCCCCACCAGCTGATTTCAAACCCGACGTTCATGATCAGGTGCACGAAGAGGCTGCGTTGCGCACGGCCATTGCCTTCGCGGAAGGGGGGAGCCGTTGTCGCTTGGCCACTCTTGCGAACCATTGCCAGTTTTTGCTCTGGGCTCCAGCGGCGCCGCCGCTTCTGACCCAAAAGCTCCCCGCTGTTATCGTTGCTGTTAGTCATAAACATAACTGTTGACTATCCTTATATAAGGGGAAACGGTGTTCTGTCTTCCCTGAGGCTCGTTCAAATGGCGTCCGAACCGGGTCTTCGCAGTGGCTATAGATCGCTAGATTTTACCGCCCTCTTGATAAATTTTATGCTTATTAAGTAATAATAAATGCCGGAGCTATAGATTTCCTGATGAAAATCGGCAGGAAATTGGTGCGTAGGAAAATTCCCTAAATTATGTACGAGGTCGACTACATAGCTGCCAAATCTGTAGGCGATGTATCGGTTACAGAGCGGGGCGGCGACGTTGGATAATGGGTGCATCTCATTGTTTATGCGTAAACGCATAAAAATTCATTGCATGGTTAAATATTTTTTTATACAGTGATTTTGCTATCGGAAGAGAGCGCAATAAGAACTTCTGTATGGATTGGCGTACAAAAACGTCGATTTATATATGCGATAATACAAATGGAGCAACTTATGACAGGACCGTTAGAGCTACCGCCGTTAGTTATCACCCCCGATGGCCCCCTACCTAATCCCCCGAGTCCTATCCTAGGATATATTGCAAAGCCAGTACCTTGGAACGGGCAAGTGGTAGAGATTGTAGAAGTTGAGAATTTTTTAAGCGGCGGGACGTTAAAAGTGAACGTCTGATAATAACTGTTATTTTTACGATTTTCCAACTAAATAGAAGTATCGATAATTCATATAGTTCTTATTTTGGTAGGTTGAGTTCTGAGCTTGATTCGGAAATTAATGCTGCTGTCGGTTTCGCTAATGGTTCTTCTTTGGATAGGTTTAAAGCTGAAAAAAATGTTGTTGATGAAATGTTGTCAAAGGACTCGTCAGAGCTCACTCAAAGTTTGATGGTGGCAAATAGTTTTTTCGGTAGCAGTCCGTTTGATCGAGACATGAAGAATAGGGCAGTTGATTTCGTAAATATCATGGGTAGGCGCAATGGTAGGCTACCGCTGGAAACTTATAAGGCGTGGCTCCGATCTATTACTACGGCGTATAGAGGGAGGGTGCTCGCGGAGCGAATAAAAATTTTAACTGACAAGTCACGAGCTTTAATTTCTGCCGTTTCGGCTGCGGAAGAAAAAGAGAACTTGAAGGTGTGGGCCGGGGTAGCTGCTTGGGCAGCTAAATACAATACAAGGAAAAATCCGATTGTCCATAAGTACAATTTGGATAAAGCCAATGTGGAGGTGAACGTACAGTCCAGGCTTGATGCGGTTGCCGCAAAAATGCCTGATCCCATAGTGACTCCTGTTGACTGGGTCAATAAGGGAGTTAAGGTGGTAAATCAGGTATTAAATGATGAACGGAGAGAGCTATCTGCACTGAACTTGGTATTGGGAAAGTACCCTGGTGTGGATTTCAAGAAACAAGATCTTAAAGCGTTTCTTGAGCGTACACGGATAATCATCTGGATCCTGATGTTTCGTTCGAGCAGGAGTTTGCAGCTATTCAAGCGGCCTATCGAAGCGACGTGTTGAATGATGAGATCATTAGTCTCGAAGGACGACTGTTAAAATTAATTGCGGCTCAAGAAAAACAATCAGAAGAGCGAGCCGCTTCAGGTAACCCTCCGTTATCGCCGCCCGGTGTTAAGTTGGACGGGAACTTGGAAGAGGCAAGGAAATGGAGAGCGGCGGCTGAAGTAATTGCAGGTGGGGAGGCTTACGTTCTCGGAGTGTTTTACACTAAGGTTCGAAACAAAGGTGAGTGGGATTATAAGCGGCGTGGTAGAGAGTTCGAGGAATTTGGTAATTTTAATTACGGTGCTACTGGCACTGCGGCGGGTATTCCGGAGCAGGTATTATTAAGAGCTGCTGGTGCTGCTCAATCCGTAGCAGGGACATCGAAGGCGGAGTTTGGGAAGTGGTGGGCAGAGTCACCCTACGGTGATGATAGGATGGACCAAATCTGGATAAAGGCAGGTATAAGATATGCTAAAACCAAAGGCTTATAAGTTGGCTTTTTTAATCCTGTTGCTGGTTTGTATTGTTCAGGCAGCGTATATTTTCTTTAGCGGTCCATTTTTTGCCGACACCGTCAAGAATAATTTCCGTGACGCCAGTCGATACCGCCGGTGCGGTCTACGAAGTACTTTATGACTCGGGTGGGGCAACAGTCCCGTTTGTCTATCGATATTTTCTCATCGAGAAAACCGATGACTCTGTTGCAGCGCTTGATAAAATAAAGTCAAGTAGCCCATTTCTTGTGACGCAAAGTTCTGGTGCCGTTCGTGCGACTTTGCCTGGTAGGGTTAAACTCAGAACATTGGATGTTGTGTATGAGTATAGAAATATTGCTTATTATGAAGCTAATGGGGAATGGAAGCGCGTTAAGTTGGATCTGACTTCAGATATTCCATGAGGGGGAAGCCGAGTTGGCGGTTCGGGTTGATACTAGGGGGTTGGGAGTTCAGGTTGAATTGTCTTTCCTATGCACTTCTCAAAAACCTGCTCCATAGGCTCCATAACGCAGTTATAAGCCGCGATATTGGCGTTGATCCACTCGTCCTTCTCAATCCCCCACCAACTGATTTCAAACCCGGCGTTCATGATCAGGTGTTCAAACAGAATGCGCTGGGCACGGCCATTGCCTTCGCGGAAGGGGTGTACGACGTTGATGTCGGAATAGGTTTCTGCAACGGCGACAATCAGGTCTGCCCTGTCCAGCCCTTCGAACCAGTTGGCCGCCGCCATGTTCATGAAGATCTTGTTGGCTTCCGCCTCCATGTACTGGGGTTGGCAAAAGCGGGTCGCTTGTTTGGACATGCCAACGGTGCGCAACTCGCCGGCCCATTCGAACAGGTCTGAAAAGAGGATTCGATGAATGTTTTGAAGGTAGGCCAGGCTGTAGGGAGGAGGGCTGAATTCGACGTTGTCCGCTGCGATGGCCGAGAGCTGTTGTTCGGCTTCGCTTAGGGTCGGTTCGTCACGGATCTCGAGTTTGTTGCGAAGGACCGTGGAGCCGGGATAGCAATAAGCGTCCTCGCCGACTCCATATTTGTCAGCCATCAGGTTCTGGTCTGGGTGAAGGCCTTCAAGACCTCTTCGCGCGTTGGCATTTTGCGTTCGCCGTCCGCGAAGGTCGTTTTGAAGCCTTCCAGGCGCAGGCTGGCCGCGTAGTTGGATCTACGCGTTCTGGCGGCATAGGCCTTTTTGGTTTCAAGGCTGACATTGCCCATGGGCTGGACCTCAATCGCGTTGGTTGGCCGATTATAGCCCATCCCACTGGCATGGCCTACGTCACGGCCAGGCGACTCATGGCAGGTGTTGAATGGACCAATGGCGCTTGCATTGCAGTGCATGTCAAAATACTGTGCTTATATCCAGTATCTGAGTTCTCTTCATGCAGCTTATCGCCAAGCTCGGCATTCTCGCCGATGCTGCCAAGTACGACGCCTCCTGCGCCAGCAGCGGTGCCCCCAAGCGCAGCTCCCGTGGTCGTGATGGGCTGGGGGCCACCGATGGCATGGGCATTTGCCATAGTTATACGCCGGATGGGCGCTGCGTTTCGTTGCTGAAGGTGTTGCTGACCAATTTTTGCCTGTACGACTGCCAGTATTGCGTCAACCGTCGTTCCAGCAACGTGCCGAGGGCGCGCTTCACGCCGGAGGAGGTGGTTCGGTTGACCCTGGATTTTTATCGTCGCAACTGCATCAGTGGGTTGTTTTTGAGTTCCGGCATCATTCGCTCGGCCGATTACACCATGGAGCAGTTGATACGAGTGGCGCGGTTGCTGCGGGAAGAGCATCAGTTTCGTGGTTATATCCATCTCAAGACCATTCCCGATGCCGATCCGCTGTTGATCGAGGAAGCGGGACGGTTGGCTGATCGCTTGAGCGTGAATATCGAGCTGTCCTCCGATATCAGCCTCAAGCGCCTGGCACCGGAAAAGCAGTTGTCGACCATCCGCCAAGCCATGGGCACCATCCACCAGGGGCAACAGGCGGTGGCCGGTGAGCCACGGGCGCCTCGCTTCGCCCCGGCCGGACAGAGCACGCAGGTGATTGTGGGGGCCGATGCCACCGATGATCACGCCATCCTGAGCAACGCCGAGTCGCTCTACCAGGGGTACGGTTTGCGACGGGTTTACTATTCAGCGTTCAGCCCGATTCCCGACAGCCCCGCCAGCGTGCCCCTGGCGGCACCGCCGTTGCTGCGTGAGCACCGGCTTTATCAGGCGGACTTTCTCATGCGCGGTTATGGCTACAAGGCAGGCGAGCTTTTGAGCGAAACCCACAACCTGGACTTGGACATCGATCCCAAGCTGGCGTGGGCGCTGGCCAATCGCGAGGTGTTCCCGCTGGATGTCAACCGCGCCGAACCCGCATTGCTGGCGCGTATTCCGGGGATTGGCCTGCGTAGTGTGCAACGCCTGGTTGCGCTGCGCCGGGAGCGGCGTGTGCGTTATGACGACCTGGTGCAGTTGCGGTGCGTGCTGGAGAAGGCGCGACCGTTCATTGTCACCAGCGATTACCGGCCTGCTGACGCCCAGGTGCGCAGCGGCCTGCTGCGGGCGCGGTTGCGTGACCCCCAGCGGCCGATGCAGATGGGGCTTTGGTCGTGATTGCCCTGGATTGCGAGAACGATTTCGCTACGTGGCGGGACCAGGCTCGAACGCTGCTCGGCCATGGTATCGACCCGAGCGATGTCACATGGGCCCAAGGCCCGATGGCCGATCTTTTGGCCATGCCGGCGTCGCTGCCCCAAGGACCGGGCCCGTTCCGTACGCGAGTTCCCGCGGCCTTGCTGACCCAGCTCGAACAGGCTGGCCGCTACCAGGGCGAACAGCGCTGGAACCTGCTGTACGAAGTGCTTTGGCGGGTTGCCCACGGCGACCGCACGGCCATGCTCGCGGGCGATCGCCTGGGCAGTGAGCTGCAGCGGCGGATCAAGCAGGTCCAGCGCGAGGCTCATCATCTGCATGCCTTCGTCCGCTTCGTTCCCTTGCCGCAAGCATTGGCCGAGCAACTGCAGCTGGATCTGGTCGCCTACCACCAACCGGCCCATGACATCCTCGAAAGCGCCAGTGGTCATTTTGCCGAGCGACTGGGACAACAGCGCTGGCTGATCGCAACGCCTCGCGACGGTATCCGTTTCGATGGGCAGTCGTTGGATTACCAGCGACGGTGCCCCGAGCAGTGGCAGCATTGGGCGCGGCACGCGGAAGATCCCGGGGCTGAGCTGTGGCGGACCTATTACAGGCACATCTTCAACCCGGCGCGGCTCAATCCCCAGGCGTTGCGTCAGCACATGCCAGGGCGATTCTGGCAGCACTTGCCGGAAGGCGAGTTGATTCCGCGCCTGGTGGGTTTGGCGCGGCGGGGGAAGCAGCGGGATGGGCAGGCGTTGGAGGTGGGGGAGAAAATGGGCAAGCGGATTATTGTGGGTGTGGGTGAAGGCACTGGGTTAAGACAGTGCCTTGCTCCTGAGTAAATCGATCCTCTCAGTTCATACCAATGCTTTGGCTTTACCGGGCCTGGATGCGTCCACCATCTTGTGCAGCTCCTCAGTCATGGCGGCCAGGCGCTTTTCCAGATCCTTCACGTCGGACCGGGTAATACCGTTTGCATAGGGTTTAACTGTTCGGGTTCGCTTTTGGGCTGCCGGTGACAGATTGTGGGCAGTTTCAGATATCAAAGCCTGACGCAGTAGATTGTTGATGAGTGTCTGATATCCAGTACCAGCACTTTCGGCGCGTTCGCGAGCGGCCTCGATCACGTCCTCATCAAGCATGATGGTTATGCGGGTTTTGCCTTTGCTGCTTGCAACCGCCCCACGCTTGGCTGTGCTGAAATCGTATTCTTCTTTCATGGGGTCAACCTCCCAGGTACTGACGTAGTTCTTTTTTGGAGGCTAGTCGTGCGCTGATAAGACGAACGAAATCTGGCTCACGGTAGGTGTATGCAACGACGAGTACACGACCGCAGGCGTCTTGCCCCATGATAATTCACCGCTTTTCATCATGATCATTATCCTCACGCTCAAGAGCCATTTCGTCATAAAACACAGCTTCGGCATCGGCCAGACTCACCTTGTGTTTCTTCTTGTTAGCGACGTTTTTTGCTGGATCATACTGAGTTCTGAATGTTGTCATTATGCATATTCTATATGTATAAAAAAGACCCTGTGTCAGCCCTTTCGTTTGACTTGCAGCCAGGACGGGTGCGCTCAACCATACGATGAAACCTCAGCCCTTGCTTATGGCGTTGAGCGCTCATTCGTATCGAAATCATTCTTTGCATCCCACCGCCTGAACTGCTGAGTCCAGCTCCGGACACCTCAATCGGAAATTTCCCTCAAGCTGCGTCGCTCCCCGCTGACTATCCACCCAATTACCCCGTGCGCTAAGTTTTCTCCGTCGCTGCAAATTCAGCGAGAGGGTGTGGAAGCCCTTGTGAAAACCTAGCGCGTTGCACCGCTAAATTAAAAAGCAGACGCTTTTCCTAGGTCTGCTGTTAAATTACGGCGGCTGTACGCGGGGCGCCTTCGGGTGCGCCGGGTCCTAGGTTCTCGGTCTTCCACACCCGCGTACAGCTGCCACCCACCAGGTGGAAGTGGTGAAGGCAGTTCCTTTACATAACCTAGGTACAAGCCAATGAAAAAGCTCACCCCCAACCCTCCGAAAACCACAGCCAATCCAAGGTGGCTTTCGTCTAGCGTCACCCAAGAATATCTCCTGCCAAGTATCCGAATCTCGATCCCGGATTCGCTCCCTTTGCCAGCGGCATCTCAATCCGCCACCGACCTCCCATTCCCGCAGGAGTAACCCCTCATGTCCCGCTACATGCCCATCACCGGTATCGAAAACAATTTCCACGCGCTCCTGATCGACACTGAAGCGCCGTTGGACGTGTTGCACGATACCGCTGCTTACCGCATCGCCGCTGTCACCCAGTTGCTGGAAAACCTCGCCATGCGTTCCGACATCAGTACGGACGCGGTGGTACTCCATGATTTTGCCCAAGTGCTGGCGATCCCCCTGCGCGACGGGTGTGATTTGCTGGATGTGATCGGGCGGCGATTGCAGGCGCAGGTTCTGGCGCCGTAATGAAAGTGGGCGACCTCACAAGGTCGCCTGCATTGCCTTGCTCTTCATCCTGTGCAGCCTGGAGCCTGTGGGAACGGGCTTGCTCGCGATAGTGGTGGGTCAGTTGATGGCGATGTTTGATGTGCTGCCGTCATCGCGAGCAGGCTCGCTCCCACAGTTTTTTCCAGGTTGTTCACAGATAGTGCGTTCAACAAAAATCCCTGTGTGGGAGCGTTTCGATGAGTTGCTTGTATCCTCCCTGGGGGGATAGGATGGCGACGTAAATTCATCGAAACCCAGGGCCCAAGTCATGAATGCGCATGATCATGAACATCCCCACCAAAGCCACGCAGCGATCATCAAGCGCCTCAAGCGCGCGGATGGCCATTTGCGCAGCATCATCACGATGATCGAAGAGGGGCGTGAGTGCGTGGAGATTGCCCAGCAGTTGCATGCGGTTGAAAAAGCGGTGTGCCAGGCCAAACGAACGTTGATCCAGGATCACATCGATCACTGTCTGGAGGACACCGTTTCGTCGTTGAATAAAGGCGAGCGCGCGCCGCTGGAAGCCTTCAAGCAAATCACCAAGTACCTCTAGGCCCTACATGCCAGATTTTGCTGAATTGCTGCAACAGGGTGGCGCTCAGGCCTGGCTGTATTTTCCCAGCGCTATCTTGCTGGGGGCCTTGCATGGCCTGGAGCCGGGCCATTCGAAAACCATGATGGCGGCGTTTATCGTGGCGATCCGAGGTTCGGTCAAGCAGGCGGTGTTGCTTGGGCTGGCGGCGACGCTGTCCCACACTGTCGTGGTGTGGCTGGTCGCCATCGGCGGCATGTATCTGGGTCAGGGGCTCGATGCCGAAACCACGGAACCTTATTTCCAACTGGCATCTTCTGCGTTGATCATTGCCATCGCGCTGTGGATGCTGTGGCGAACCTGGCGCGGCGAGCAGATGTTCAAGTTCGCACAAGGGCATGACCACCACCATCATCACGATCACGACCATCACCACAAACACGAGCACCCCGAACCCAAAGGCCCGGCGTTGGCACTGGAGGGTTATCAGGACACCCACGAACAGGCGCATGCCAACGACATCCGCAAGCGCTTCACCAACCGGGAGGTCACCACGGGCCAGATCATCCTGTTCGGGCTCACGGGCGGGCTGATTCCTTGTCCTGCGGCCATTACCGTCCTGTTGCTGTGCCTGCAAGTCAAAGCGGTCGCGCTGGGCGGCCTGCTTGTCCTGTGCTTCAGCATCGGCCTGGCGATGACCCTGGTGACCGTGGGGGCTGCGGCGGCCATTGGTGCACGGCAGGCTTCCAATCGCTGGCCTTGGCTGGGCACCGTTGCTCGCCGGGCACCTTACTTGTCCAGTGTATTGATCATCGGCGTCGGTCTCTACGTGGGCATCCACGGCTGGATCGGCTTTAACGCGTAGCCTCCACCGATCAGTTCGCACCTTCTGGCGCAGTGGGTGCGTTACCCGGCCGCTGCAGCGAAGCGCCTTCCAGGGTTTTCCACAACTTGCGCATCGTCGGATTGCGATTGGCAATCGCACAATACGAGCGAATCTCCAATCGCGTGCTCCATTGCTCGCCGCCGGCCCGCACCAACAGCCCACGCTCCAGCTCGTCGGCCACCGCACTCTGCGGCAACCAGGCCACGCCGTAGCCCTCGATGGCCATGCGCATCAGCAGCATCGCCATGTCCGCTTCATAACAGCGCTCCAGCGCGATGGGTTCAGGGCCGTTGTTGATGACGATGTCGGCGACGCGCCCGAGGAATGTCGTTGCCGTATAGGCCAGGTAGGGCACCGGTTTGCCGGCGCGGCCGGGCAGGCGGAACAGCGGTTCGCCCTTGCGGTTGGGCGCGCATAAGGGAATGAACGCGTCGTGGCCGAGCACCAGGCTGCCAAAACGCTCGGCGTCCAGCAGGATGGGCGCAAGCGGGTGATGGTAGACCATCATCAAGTCACAACTGCCTTCCTCCAAGGCAATGACGGCGTCATGAATGTTGGCGGCCACCACCCGGGCGTTGAACTGCTCGTTGTGTTGCTGGAACTGTGAGAGCCACTTGGGCAGGAAGGTCATCGACAGGCTGTGGCCGGCGGTAATCTGGATGGAACGCCCCGGCATTCGTTCCACGTCCCGCAGCGTCGAGCGCAACCGCAGTAATCCGGCGAGGGCCTCTCGGCTTTCATCGCAGAAGGTGACTCCTGCGGGGGTGAGTTGGACAGGGTAGGTGCCCCGGTCCACCAGCTTGACGCCCACCCATTCCTCAAGTGAACGGATACGCCTGGACAAGGCCGATTGCGTCACGCATCGAACCTCGGCCGCGCGGGAGAAATTTTTCCATTCGCCAATCGCCAGAAGATCATCCAGCCATTTGAGTTGCATATCGAGAAACTCCCCCCTGTGAGAGCGCGACTTTACTGGGTAATCCCCCAGCATAGCGCGACCTTTCGCTAACTATTCCAAAAGCGCATGGGGTTAGCCGGATTACTCATCATCCTCCCGGATCCGCTCCTTAGAATCGATCCTGCCAAGTAAAAAACTCCAAGAACTACTTGAGGACAGCACCGTGAAGAAAAATAAGCTCCCACGTCGAATTGCACTGGGCATTGTCCTGGGCGTGCTGGTCGGTTGGGCGTGTCACCATTTCGCAGGGAGCGAGCAAAGTGCCAAAGAGATCGCCAGTTACTTCTCGATGGTCACTGATATTTTCCTGCGCATGATCAAGATGATCATCGCGCCCCTGGTGTTCGCGACGTTGGTGGGCGGTATCGCCAGCATGGGCAATTCTCGTTCAGTCGGCAGGATCGGGGCCCGGGCGATGGCCTGGTTTGTCACCGCCTCGGTCGTCTCGCTGCTGATCGGAATGGGGCTGGTCAACCTGTTTCAACCCGGTGCCGGGCTGAACATGGACGTGGCCCAGCACGCAACGGCGGCCGTGCCGGTCAATACCGGCGACTTCAGTCTCAAGGCGTTCATCGGCCACGTGTTTCCCCGCAGCATTGCCGAAGCGATGGCCAACAACGAGATCCTGCAGATCGTGGTGTTTTCGCTGTTTTTCGGCTTTGCGTTGGCGGGGGTGAAGCGGGCGGGTTACACCCGGATCAGCGATTCCATCGAAGAGTTGGCGAAGGTGATGTTCAAGATCACCGACTACGTGATGGCCTTCGCGCCGATTGGGGTGTTTGCCGCCATCGCCTCGGCAATTACCACCCAGGGGCTTGGCTTGCTGGTGGATTACGGCAAGCTGATCGCCGAGTTCTACCTGGGGATCCTGATCCTCTGGACGTTGCTGTTCGGTGCCGGCTACCTGTTCCTCGGTCGCTCTGTTTTCCACCTCGGCAAGCTCATCCGTGAGCCGATTCTCCTGGCCTTTTCCACCGCCAGCAGTGAGTCCGCCTACCCGAAAACCATCGAGGCGCTGGAGAAGTTTGGCGCGCCAAAACGTGTGTCTAGCTTCGTGTTGCCTCTGGGCTATTCGTTCAACCTTGATGGCTCGATGATGTACCAGGCGTTCGCCATCCTGTTCATCGCCCAGGCCTACAACATTGATCTGAGTTTCACTCAGCAGTTGCTGATTCTTCTGACACTGATGATCACCAGCAAGGGCATGGCCGGTGTCGCCCGGGCTTCGGTGGTCGTGGTCGCGGCCACGTTGCCGATGTTCAATCTTCCCGAGGCGGGGCTGCTGTTGATCATCGGTATCGACCAGTTCCTCGACATGGCCCGTACGGCCACGAATGTGGTGGGTAACAGCATTGCGACGGCGGTTGTCGCCAAGTCCGAACCCCACGAAGACGCCGACGAGGAAGAGGGTGGACATGCTCCGGCTCGGTCGCGATCCGAGCCGGTGCCGGTGGCTTGAGGAGAGACTCATGAAGGCTAAAGCGAAGTCGAGCCACAAGGCTTCTGTGGTGCGCAAATTGGGGATCGTCGGTGGGCTTGGGTCACTGGCCGGGGGCGATCTGTTCTACAAGTTGGTCAAGTCCCGGGCGGTGCTCGAGGATCAGGGGCGCTACCATTTCCTGTTCGAGCAGCACCCCTTCAAGGATGTGCTGCTGCCGCTGGACCAGGGCGCGAACATGACGTCGCGCAAGTTCTATGTGTTCCAGGTGTGCAAGTCGTTCGAGGACAGTGGCTTCGATGCGGTGATGCTTCCATGCTTCGCCAGCCATACGTTTCGCGCTGAAATCGAGGAGGCGCTGGGCATTCCCGTGCTGGACATGATGGCCGCCTTGACCCAGCACGTCAGCCACACGGTGCCGTCCCAGGCGACGTTGGGGGTGATCGCCTCCGACTTTGTGCGCCATTGCGGATTGTTCGAGCGACATTTTGGCAAAGACTTTCAGATCGTTTACCCCGACGCAGACGCTCAAGCAGGGTTGATGGAGGCGATGTACGGCCTTAACGGCATCAAGGACGGTCATCTCGAAGGCGTGCCGCTTGAGGCGGTCTATCGGGCGTGTCTCTCATTGCAGGCCCAGGGTGCGACGGTGATCCTGCCCGGCATGACCGAGCTTTCCCTGGTCTGTGCCGACTTGCAGCGTCGCGGGATCACCGTGCTGGACATCAATGAGATCTACGCCGACTTCGCGACGCTGGACCAGCAGCCCAGGCGCCCACCCTTCAAGCTGGGTATCGTGGGGGGCGTCGGGCCTGCCGCCACGGTGGATTTCATGGCCAAGGTGGTGGCCAATACGCCAGCGGGAAAGGACCAGGACCACATCAAGATGGTGGTCGAGCAAAACCCGCAGATACCGGACCGGACGGCGAACCTGTTGCGGGATGAGACCGATCCGACGATGGCGATGTACGCCACGTGCAAACGTCTCGAAAGCGCCGGTGCCAACGCCATCGCAATTCCCTGCAACACCGCCCATGCCTTCGTCGAGCGGATCCAGGCGCACCTGAGGGTGCCCATCGTGAACATGCTGAGCGAGACGGTGGCGTGGATCGCGGGCGCTTATGGTTCGGACAAGGCGATTGGCCTGCTGGCGACGTCCGGTACGGTGCAGAGCCAGGTCTATCACCAGGCAGCGCGTCATGCCGGGCTCCAGCTCCTTACGCCAGGTGTCGATTACCAGGCGATGGTCATGGACGCCATCTACGGACCGCGGGGTATCAAGGCCGGCTTCACGCAAGGGCTCTGCAGGGAGCAATTGTTGCTGGCGGCTGAGCACCTGTGCGAGTTGGGGGCTGGGGTCTTGATCCTGGGATGTACGGAGTTGCCGCTGGTGCTGGCGCATTGCGAGGCGTTCGATATCAATGGGCACACGGTGGCGCTGGTTGATCCGACGATGATTCTGGCGTTGAGGTGTGTGACGTTGGCGCAGAGGGCTGACAAGCCGATGAGCGTTCTGAAAACGTCGAAGGATGTTGCTGCTATCTGACGGTTGAAATTTGGCCCTTGTGGCGAGGGAGCTTGCTCCCGCTTGAGTGCGAAGCGCTCACAAAAGGGGCTGCTACGCAGCCCAGCGGGAGCAAGCTCCCTCGCCACAATGAGTCAGACCACAATGAGTCAAACCTGAATCTATCAAACCGCCTTGGTGTGGTTGGCCGGCCCGCGCAACGCCGCGATGTCCCGCTTGGGTGGCACGCCAAACAAGCGGGCATATTCGCGGCTGAATTGCGAAGGGCTTTCGTAGCCCACCTTGAAGGCCGCACTCGCCACGTCCACGTGTTCGTTGAGCATCAAGCGTTTGGCTTCGTTCAACCGCAGCCACTTCTGGTATTGCAGCGGGCTCATCGCCGTGAGCTGGCGGAAGTGGTGGTGAAACGTCGGCGCGCTCATTTGCACCCGCGCCGCGAGGTCGTTCACGCGCACGGGCTCGGTGTAGTTCAATTTCAGCCAGTCGATGGCCTTGGCGATCCGGTAGCCCTGGCTATCGACCGAGGCGATCTGCCGCAGTCGGGCGGCCTGGTCGCTGAGCAGCAGCCGGTAGTGTATCTCACGCTGGATCAAAGGTGCCAGTATGGGAATCGCTTCCGGTTCGTCGAGCAACGCCAGCAGGCGTGCGAACGGCGCCAAAAGGTCCGGCGTCGCGGTGCCGGTTCCTGCGCCGATCCCGACCGCTCGATCATGCGGCGGCGACAGGCTGCCTTGGGCGATCAGGTCGGCCACCATGCGCAAGTCGAGCCTCAGGACCAGGCCCAGGCAGGGTTGCTCCGGGCTTGCCTGCAGCACTTCGGAATTGGCCGGGATGTCCAGGGAGGTCATGAGGAACCGCCCGGTGTCGTAGCCATAGGCTTCGCCACCGATCCACACCTGCTTCTCGCCTTGGGCCACCAGCACGATGCTCGGTTCGATCATGCAGATCACCGGCGGCGCCGGGGCTTCACGCCGGAAGAAGGCGAGGCCGGGAATGGGCGTTTCGAAGTCGCCCGGGTGCGGAGTCCGGGCGCCAATGATGGCGGTCAATGTCTCTTGTACGGATCTGCGTTGGACGGCCATGTCGGCTCCGGGTGTCATCTCGGCTCAAGCGCTATAGGCAGAACATTAACGTGCTAAACGAAGCGCTGCCTATACGCGATGGAAGAACTCATAGGATCAGGCAAGCATCCCAGCGTAATGCGTTACCGGACGGCCGGATCGAGCGCTGAAAATACTCCCTCACTCGATCCACCAAAGAATCGCGAGCTCGCTCCCACAGCTCCATCAAGCAACACAGGATTGTCATTCAATGACCGATAACCCATTGTCACAAAACCCGCCCGCCTGGGGCGCGGTATTTGCCATGGCGCTCGCCGCGTTCGTGCTGGTTGCCTCGGAGTTCATGCCCGTCAGCTTGCTGACGCCGGTAGCGGCCGATCTTCATGTCAGTGAAGGGCAGGCTGGTCAAGGCATTGCCGTCTCTGGCGCCTTTGCCCTGATCACCAGCCTGTTCATCGCCTCGATTGCCGCCCGGGTCGACCGCAAATGGCTTCTGCTGGGGCTGACCTTGCTGATGATCGTTTCAGGCTCCGTGGTGGCGTTCGCACCGAATTACCCGGTATTCATGGTCGGTCGCGCGTTGATCGGCGTGGCGATTGGCGGCTTCTGGTCGCTATCGGCGGCCACGGCCATGCGGCTCGTGCCGGACGCTCAGGTTCCGCGGGCACTGGCCGTCGTCAATGGCGGCAATGCCTTGGCGACCGTGGTCGCTGCGCCGCTGGGCAGCTTCCTGGGGGCGATCATTGGTTGGCGTGGCGCGTTTTTCTGCATCGTGTCGGTCGCCGCCATCGCCCTGGTCTGGCTGCTGTTGCGCCTGCCCTCCATGCCTTCGAAGGCGAAGCAGGGCAGTACCAACGTCTTCAAGTTGATGACCCGGGCACCCGTCGCGCTGGGCATGCTGGCGGTCAGCACGTTTTTCATGGGGCAGTTCATGTTGTTCACCTACCTGCGACCGTTCCTTGAAACGGTGACGCAAGTGAGTGTTTCAATGCTGTCCTTCATGTTGTTGGTGATCGGTGTGGCGGGGCTGCTGGGCACTTTCCTGATCGGGATCTGCTTGAAAAACAACCTCTATCGGACGCTTATCGTCATCCCCCTGTTGATGGCCGCGATTGCCATTGCCCTGGTGGGGTTCGGCGGCTCGGTCACGATCACGACCCTCCTGCTCGGCCTTTGGGGGCTGGTGGCCACGGCAGCGCCCGTAGGCTGGTGGACCTGGCTCTCGCGAACGCTACCGGAAGATGCCGAAGCCGGTGGCGGCTTGATGGTGGCGATCGTCCAGCTCGCCATCGCAGCGGGCGCGACAGTGGGTGGCCTGCTGTTTGATCTGAGTGGCTATCGCGCGACCTTCGAAACCAGTGCGGCTGTGTTGGCTGTGGCCGCTGTGCTGACGGTGCTGGCTGCTCGGTCGGCGGCGCGGGAATCTTCATCGACTGGGGGGGCGGCGTCCTATGGTGCGGCGGGTTGAGGCGAATCATGCACGCCAGGAAAGGCAACCGTTGGGCGCCTGGAGTTGGGTGGCATATTGATGGCTTGCTATGCTCTGAGTTTGTTATCCATCACGTTGGTTCATTGTGACGACCGAGCGAATTTCCCAATTAGAGCAAGCCCTTATGGCCGTGATCGCCGCAGCCGGGAAAATGGGCATCAGCAGCGATGAATTGTGCGCACAGGCGGTGGGCGGGCTGATATCCGATCCGTACTGGAGCTGGGCGGATGTTCGATATGCGCAAGGCGCAGCTGACGAAATCGACAATGCCTTGAATAGACTTGTGGGCAGGCCGGCGCAAGAATTGACGCTGCCGGTCCCCGGAAGCGATCCAGCACTCGAATCAGCGCCGCAGATCTAGCGTGTTATCCCATGAAAATGGGCGATCAAGGGGCGCCCATTTGCGTTATAGGCCAAGGCCTTCTTCTACCAGCGAGAGCAAGGCGTCCTCGTCCAGAATGGCAGGTTCAGGGCGCTGTTGCCCTGTCGGGCGCAGGGCCTGGATATGCCAAAGCGATTCACCATGCTCACCGAGTGTGCGCACGATGCAGTGTTCCTGCCCCTTCATATGGACTTCAATGCAGCCCTCTCCCTTGGGCGAGAAGCGCGCAATCGGGTCGAATAGAATGCGGCGATGATTGCCTTCGATCATCAGTTGGTCGATGGCGTAGTTGTACGTCGAACCGCTGGAATGACTTTCAAAGACGTGGGTGGGATTGCGCCGGATGTCCAGGCCCGCCTCGCACACGGGAGCCAGCCAGGTTTCGATCTGGCGATACAGCTCGTAGACCTGGGCGGGCCAGTGCTCGATCGCCAGGTCGGCGCAGTTGTCGGTATCCGCACGGGTCTGTTGGGTTTTCCTCAGTTTGGCTGCTAGCTCGTCTGCCTTGCTCATGTCGATTCCTTGTCGTGATGATAGGTTGAGCTTAGCTGATGGGCAGGGGGGGCCATTTGCGCTGGGTCATGGGGTGGTGTGTGGCCGGTAGGCGGAATGCCCCGATGAGTGCAGGACACTAGCGCAGCAAATACACCGTCAACCCAGCCAACCCGCACGCCAGCAACACCTGGATTACCCCGCGCTTGTAGCGAAACAGCGCAACGCCCGCCAGGAGGGCGATGATTGCCGAGGGCCAGTCCAGGGCACCTGCAAAACCGTTGGGCCAGAGCACGTGATAACCGAAGAAGCAGGCCAGGTTGAGGATTACCCCGACCACCGCCGCGGTAATCGCCGTCAGCGGTGCGGTGAATTTCAAGGCGTTGTGGGTCGATTCCACCAGCGGGCCGCCGGCCAGGATGAACAGGAACGAGGGCAGGAACGTGAACCAGGTCACCAGCGTAGCCGCGACGGCACCGGCAAGGAAGACCTGTTCGGGGCCGAACACCTGCATCACGTAACCTCCGACGAAACCGACGAAGGCCACGACCATGATCAGGGGCCCGGGCGTGGTTTCGCCCAGGGCCAGGCCGTCGATCATTTGTGTCGGCGTCAGCCAGCCGAAGTGCCCGACGGCGCCCTGGTACACGTAGGGCAAGACCGCATAGGCACCGCCGAAGGTCAGCAGCGCGGCCTTGGTGAAGAACCAGGCCATTTGCGTCAATGTGCCGTCCCAGCCGAACACGGCGGTCAGCAGGCCCATGGGCACGATCCACAACAGGGCACCGACGACCGCCAGGCGGGCCAACCTGGCGGCGCTGAACCGGGCGTGGTCCGGGGTCGGCGTGTCGTCGTCGATCAAAGCGGGGCCGAAGGATTTGTGTTGGGTATCGTGACCCCCCAGGCTGAATTTTTCCGGGGCCCAGCGGCCGCCGAAATAACCGACGACAGCCGCACCCAGCACGATCAGCGGGAAGGGCAGGTCGAAGGCAAATATTGCGCTGAACGATGCCGCCGCGATCGCCCACAGCCAACTGTTCTTGAGCGCGCGGGAGCCGATCCGGTGGGCGGCATGCACCACGATGGCCGTCACGGCCGGTTTGATGCCGTAGAAAATACCCGCCACCACCGGCACTTCGCCAAAGGCGATGTACAGCCACGACAACGCGATGAGAATGAACAGCGAAGGCAGCACGAACAACGCGCCGGCGATCACTCCACCCCAGCTTCGGTGCATCAACCAGCCCAGGTACGTCGCCAATTGTTGGGCCTCAGGCCCCGGCAGCAACATGCAGTAATTGAGGGCGTGCAGGAAGCGCCGCTCGGAAATCCAGCGCCGCCGCTCCACCAACTCCTGGTGCATGATCGCGATCTGCCCCGCTGGGCCGCCGAAACTGATGAAACCCAGTTTGAGCCAGAACCAGAACGCCTCGCGCAGACTGACGGCGCCGGGTCGGGTCAGGGCCTGTTCATCATCGATTCGGGTCGGTTGGCTCATGGTCGACGGGGCACCTGGAAGTCAAAGGCGACCATACGTTATGGGGCGTTACGCAATTTAGATAGTCCCCAGGAAGGTTTGTTTGCAAAGAGATCGGTAGCGAGGGGAGCTTGCCCCGTGTAGGAGCTGTCGAGTGCAACGAGGCTGCGATCTTGTCCCACACAATTGAGTCGAAAGTGAACCATCAAAATCAAGATCAAAAGATCGCAGCCTTCGGCAGCTCCTACGACAGGCGGAGATTTATTCGTTCTGAAACGGACATTCTTACTGGCCTAGGTACGGGGTTTTGGATCCACTCCAGCCACCCATCGGCTCCGCTGCACGGGCAAATTGCCGCCTCACAGGCGGTAGGCTAAGCTCACGAATATTGGGGGTTATGCGCGAATTCGCACATGCTTTGCCCTCTTCGGGAATTCGCTTGCCAATCTCCATCTACGATCCTTTTCATATCCCTGCCGGTGCCCTGAAACGCCTGCCGCTGCTCAAGGCTGCGGTTATGTTTATCGCGGCAGTGTGCCTGTGCCTGTGCGGTTTGCTTTACCTGCAGTTGGAGCAATCGCGCAGCCACGACCTGGCGTCGGCCCGCATCGCCTCGGCCACCCTTACCCGGGCCATGGCCCAGCAGGCCCAGGACACCTTCATCCAGGCCGATCTGGTCCTGGCCAGTCTGGCGGATTGGATCCAGGTCGACGGTTTTGGTCCTGCGGTCCAGCCACGCTTGCAGCAAACTCTTGCGCGCCGCGTGCAATCGCTTGAACAGATGCATGGCCTGTTCCTGTTCGACAAGCGCGGTCATTGGGTCATTACCTCCTTTGAAGACCTGCACAGGGGGGCAGGGGTGGCGGATCGAGAGTATTTCGTTTTCCACCAGCAGAACGCCTCCCTGGTCCCCCATATCGGCCCGGCGATACGCAGTCGGCAAAACGGTGAGTGGATCATCCCGGTTTCCCGGCGCTTGAATGATCGAGACGGCAACTTCCAAGGCGTGTTGATGGCCGGCATCAAAATGTCCTACTTCGACCGGTTCTTCAAAAGCTTCAGCTTGGATGAGCAAGGCGAGATGGCCCTGGCTTTGTCCGACGGGACGCTGTTGGCCCGGCGCCCCTTCGATGAGGCGCGGATCGGTCGCCCATTGGCCGAGGAACATATCTACAACCATGACCTCTCGGCAGGGATGTCTGGCGATGCGATCATCCGTTCGGATGTCGACGGTGTCGTCAGGCTGTACGGGCATCAACATTTACAGGCTTATCCCTTGGTGGTCGTCGCCGCGGTGTCCGAAGAATCGATCCTGGCGGGCTGGCATGACCGGGCGTTCCAATCCAGCCTCATCGTAGGCCTGGTGGTCCTGGGCATTTGCTTGTTCGGCTGGGTCTTCGTGCGTCAGGTACGCAACAGCGAAAAGATCGAAGCGGACTTGCGCAAGGCGCAGGAGGCGTTGGAACTGATTGCCACCCATGACAGCCTCACCGGGCTGGCGAACCGGCGTCTGTTCGAACGGGCCCTGGACATCGAGTTCGGTCGGGGCGCTCGTCAGCGCAGTCCCTTGAGCCTGATCATGCTCGACATCGATTTTTTCAAACGCTACAACGACGCCTATGGGCATGTGGCAGGGGATCACTGCCTGGCGGAAGTGGCCAAGGTGCTCAAGAGTTGCTGCCATCGCAAGGCCGATCTGGCAGTACGGTATGGCGGCGAAGAATTTGCGGTACTGCTGCCCGACACCAACCTTTCGGGGGCCATGGCGTTGGCCGAGCAGATCCGCCGCAGCGTCATCGACAAGCACATCACCCATTCCGGCTCCCCGACCGGCTTCCTCACGGTGAGCCTGGGCTGCTATGCCTTTGTGCCCAGCAGCCTGGACAGCATCGAAGTCTTCATCCAGCGCGCCGATGCGGCGCTTTACCAGGCCAAGCACAGTGGCCGCAACCGGGTGGCGGTGTTATCGACAGAAAGCGGGCTGGATACGCTGGCGCGCTCGGATCGTTGAGAGCGATTGGAACATCGGCCATGGGGCTGACGAAGACCCGTTGCAACCACCGCGCCGGGTTGACGGTCACAGCCAGTAACGTGACGTTTCGAGTGCTGGGCCTATGAAAAACCTGCGGATCGCGACCTTCAATATCAATGGCATCCGGGCACGGCTGCCCAACCTGCTGGAATGGCTGGAGCGGGAAAAACCCGACATTGTCTGTTTGCAGGAACTCAAGGCCGTGGACAAGGATTTCCCGGCGGCGGAGCTGGAATCGGTGGGGTACGGGGCAATCTGGCACGGGCAGGCGTCCTGGAACGGTGTCGCGATCCTGGCCCGTGACGCGCAGCCGTTGGAGAGCCGCCGTGGCTTGCCCGGCGGGGATGACGACAGCCACAGTCGCTATCTGGAGGCGGCGGTGCACGGAGTGCTGGTGGGGTGCCTCTACCTGCCCAACGGCAATCCGCAACCGGGTCCCAAGTTCGACTACAAGTTGGCCTGGTTCGAACGGCTGATCGAATACGCCCAGGGGCTGCAGGCCAGTGACCATCCCGTTGTGCTCGCCGGTGACTACAATGTGGTGCCCACCGACATGGACATCTACAACCCGCGTTCCTGGCTCAAGGATGCGCTGTTGCAGCCCGAAAGCCGCGAGTGTTACCAGCGGTTGCTGGACCAGGGCTGGACCGATTCGCTGCGCCATCTGTATCCGGACGAGCGCCTCTACACCTTCTGGGATTATTTCCGCCAGCACTGGCAAAAGAACTCCGGGCTGCGCATCGATCACCTGCTGCTCAACCCGGTCGCCAGCGCCTACCTGAGCGAGGGCGGCGTGGACGCCTGGGTCCGGAACCAGCCCCACCCCAGCGACCATGCGCCCACCTGGATCCGGCTGGCTTCGCGTAAACGGCGCTGACGGGGCCGATTGTTGTCTCTGTGAGAGGAATGCCTTATACCTGCGCCCATGAGCCGTGCGCTCGTTGTGAGCGCTGGCCGACCCCGGGAAAAGGACACCCTCATGAGTCATCCCCCACTGAGCGATACGACCCGTTATTTGCGGCGCCTGGGTTTCGACGCACCACCGGCGCCGACGCTCGACACCTTGCGCCAGCTGCAATGGCGCCATACTGCTGAATTTCCTTTTGAAACCCTGTCGACGTTGCTGCGTCAGCCCGTGCCCATCGACCTTGAATCGGTCGAGCGCAAGGTTTTTGAAGACGGGCGTGGTGGCTATTGCTATGAACTCAACCAGTTATTCCTGGCGCTGTTGCAGGCATTGGGTTTCGATGCCCGTGGCATCACTGGGCGCGTGGTGATGAATGCGCCGGAGGACGCCTGGCCTGCCCGGACCCATCGGCTGAGCCTGGTGACGATCGACGGCGTGCGCTATATCACTGACGTCGGTTTTGGCGGCATGGTGCCCACCGCGCCGCTGCTGCTGGACAGCCGTGAGACCCAGGTCACGCCCCATGAGCCGTACCGCATCGAGACCCCTGCGGACGGTTACCTGTTGCGCGCCAACGTTGCCGGCGAATGGCGGCCGATGTACCTGTTCGACCTGCAACGCCAGGAAGACATCGACTACACCGTCGGCAATTGGTACGTCTGCAGCCATCCGGAGTCGCCGTTCATGGGCCGGTTGATGGTGGCCCGCACCGGTGAGGGATTGCGCAAGACCCTGAACGGCAACAGCTACGCCGTGCACCGCATAGGGCAGGAGAGCGAGCGGCGGGTGATCATCGATGCCGATGAGTTGATCGATCTGCTCGAACAGGAGTTCAACCTGCGCGTGCCGCCACGGGAGCTGTTGCGGCCCGCGCTTGTGGGGTTGCTTCAAGGATAAAAAGGCGGTTGGCCGCAGGCCTGTTCCAGATGTGCATGCAGTAAGTTGTATACAACTCTATGGACATTTGTCCTGAGTTTTGAATACAGTGTGCCCATAACAAAAAACAGGGAATCCCCGAACCATGAAAACGCCCCATGTTTCACTCCCACGGCCCGAGGACGAAAATCTCGGCGTCGGCGCGAATATGGCTTACGGCCTGCAACATGTGTTGACCATGTACGGTGGCATTGTCGCCGTACCGTTGATCATCGGCCAGGCGGCCGGGCTTTCGCCGGCGGACATCGGCCTGTTGATTGCTGCGTCATTGTTCGCAGGGGGCCTGGCCACGTTGCTGCAGACCCTCGGCCTGCCGTTTTTCGGCTGCCAGTTGCCTTTGGTGCAGGGCGTATCGTTTTCGGGTGTCGCGACCATGGTGGCGATTGTCGGCAGCGGGGGAGAAGGGGGCTTTCAAGCCATCCTCGGCGCGGTGATCGCAGCGTCGCTGATCGGTCTGCTGATCACCCCGGTTTTTTCACGCATCACCCGGTTCTTTCCGCCACTGGTCACTGGTATTGTGATCACCACCATCGGCCTGACCCTGATGCCGGTGGCGGCGCGTTGGGCGATGGGCGGCAACAGCCACGCCGCCGATTTTGGCAGCATGGCGAACATTGGCCTGGCCGCAGTGACCTTGGTCCTGGTGCTGCTGTTGAGCAAAATGGGCAGCGCGACCATCTCCCGGTTGTCGATTCTGTTGGCGATGGTCATGGGGACGGTCATCGCGGTGTTCCTCGGCATGGCGGACTTTTCATCGGTCAGCCAAGGCCCGATGTTCGGCTTCCCGACACCGTTCCATTTCGGCATGCCGACGTTCCATATCGCCGCGATCCTGTCGATGTGCATTGTGATCATGGTGACCCTGGTGGAAACCTCTGCCGACATCCTGGCGGTGGGCGAGATCATCGACACCAAAGTCGACTCCAGGCGCCTGGGTAATGGCTTGCGGGCGGACATGCTATCGAGCATGATCGCGCCGATCTTCGGTTCCTTCACCCAGAGTGCCTTTGCCCAGAACGTCGGGCTGGTGGCCGTGACCGGAATCAAGAGCCGTTTCGTGGTGGCGACCGGTGGGGTGTTCCTGGTGGTGCTCGGCCTGTTGCCCTTCATGGGCAGGGTGATCGCCGCAGTGCCGACCTCGGTGCTGGGCGGTGCCGGTATCGTGCTGTTCGGCACGGTGGCTGCCAGCGGCATCCGAACGCTGTCGAAAGTCGATTACCGCAACAACGTCAACCTGATCATCGTCGCCACCTCCATCGGCTTCGGCATGATTCCTATTGCCGCGCCGAATTTCTACGACCATTTCCCGAGCTGGTTCGCGACCATCTTTCATTCGGGCATCAGTTCTTCGGCAATCATGGCGATCGTGCTGAACCTGGCGTTCAATCACTTCACCACGGGCAATTCCGACCAGCAGTCAGTCTTCGCCGCCGGTACCGAGCGGGTGCTGCGCTACCAGGACCTGGCGGCGCTACGCGAAGGCGACTATTTCAGTGACGGCAAGCTGCATGATTGTGATGGCAACGAGATTCCCGTGGTGGAACCTGTCCACGAGCCGGCGGAGCATGGGCCGATCCGGCTGAAAAGCAGCGAGCACGTCTGACAAATCCGGTTTATCCAGCAGACATGAAAAAGCCTGTGATCAATGATCACAGGCTTTTTTGTGCTGCCCGGGAGCCGCTTACCAGCGGCCGTAATGACCCCGGGGTGGGCCATAGTAGTAGCCCCGTGGTGGCCCGTAATACACTGGCGCCGGGCGATAGTAGATAGGCTGTTCTACGTACACCGGCTGCGGCTGGTAGTACACCGGCGGTGGTGGCTGCACATAGACCGGCTGCGGTTGGTAGTAGACCGGTTGTTGCTGCACATACACCGGCCGATCACGGTTGATGATGGCTGAGCCAACGATGGCCGAACCGACGATGGCACCAAAAACGGCGGGCCCCTCCCAACCACCACGACCGTGGGCGGATGCCTGGCCGGTGACCGCGAGTGCCCCCATGAGCAGGGCGATGATGGGAAGTCTACGATTCATGGCTGTTCCTCGTTTCGGCCCCGGCGCCTGTGGTCTGCAACAGACCCGATGAGGGTCGCGGGGATACTTGCTATGACAGCGATTTTCTCAGGATTTGCGACGCCGTTGGGTAAATATTGTGTAAGGTCTGTAGCGCTTTTCTTTACCGCGCCGCGTCATCCAGCGGCCTGAGATCGGGCCGGGCCTGGCGGTATCATCATCGAATAAACTTTTGGCGACGGTGCTTCCGTCTGTCCGAAAGTGAATGCAAGGAGACACGCATGCAGATCAATCCCAACAAAGACACCCAACTGTGCATGTCGCTCTCGGGGCGTCCCGGAAACTTCGGCCTGCGCTTTCATAATCATTTGTATGAACAATTGGGGCTGAATTTCTACTACAAGGCGTTCAGCAGCCAGGACCTGCCTGGGGCGGTGGGCGGTATCCGCGCGCTGGGCATTCGCGGCTGCGGCGTGTCGATGCCGTTCAAGGAAGCCTGCATCGCCCTGGTGGACGAGTTGGATCCTTCCGCCGCCGCGATCCAGTCGATCAACACGATCGTCAACACCAACGGCCATCTGAAGGCCTACAACACGGACTACATCGCCATCGCCCAATTGCTGCAAAGCCATGCCGTGCCCCAGGATTCGACCTTTGCCCTGCGCGGCAGCGGTGGTATGGCCAAGGCTGTGGCCAGTGCCTTGCGCGATGGGGGCTACAGGAACGGGCTGATCGTTGCCCGCAATGAAGCCACCGGGCGAGCCCTGGCCGAGTCCCTGGGGTATGAATGGCAAGCGGAACTGGGCGCCCGGCGGCCGCAGATGCTGATCAACGTCACGCCGATCGGCATGACCGGTGGCCCGGAAGCCGATCAGTTGGCGTTTGAACCCGAGACCATCGCCGCGGCCGAGACCGTGTTCGATGTGGTGGCGATCCCGTCGGAAACGCCGCTGATCGTACGCGCCCGGGCCGAGGGCAAACGGGTCATCACCGGGTTGGAAGTCATTGCGATCCAGGCCCTGGAGCAGTTCGTGCTGTACACCGGTGTGCGGCCCAATCTGGAGCAATTCGAAAAAGCCGTGGCCTTCGCCCGGTCAGCGTAGGCGCTGCTACTCCAGCCGCGCCAGGCGTTCTTCCAGTGCCGCGATCCGCGCTTCGAGCTCCTCGATGCGTTCCAGCGAGACACCGCCGCCGGCGCCACGCTCCACCGGGTGCTGGCGGGCGGCGAGAATCGCTTCGATGTCCGCCGGGTCGCCCATGGCGTGCACATAGCGGTCTTCGCGCTGGCCGGCCTGGCGTGGCACCAGCAACGCCAGGCCGCGGGCGATCAGACGTTCGAGCTGGTGCACCACTTGTTCGGCGTCTTCGAAGTCGTGCATCCGTCCGCTGCGGGTCAACAGCTCATTGACCGTTTGCGGGCCACGTAGGAACAGCAGGCCCATCAGGACCACTTGGGCCGGTACCAGCTCCAGGGCTTTGTCGACCCGATGCTCCCAGCGGTCGGCGCGGCTGCCCATCACCAGCTTGGTGAAACCGCGACCTTCCAGCGCCCGCAGGCTCTGGCCGACCTGGCCCGGGTTGAGGTTCATCACCGGTTCGCGGCTGGTTTTCTGGTTGCAGGCCAGTACCAGGGCGTTGAGGGTCAGCGGGTAGGTCTCGGGGTTGGTGGCCTGTTTCTCGACCAGCGCGCCGAGGATGCGGATTTCCGTGCTATTGAGCCGTGGTTCTTCAGCCTGCTGTTGTTCTTCGATGCTCATCGCGCGTTCCCTATGCTGTGGAAGCCGCCTAGCCTAATCCTTGCGCAATAAAAGACAAGCCGTGCAACAAGGCGTGGCTATAATCGCAGCCGTTTGATCCATTCTTTCCTGCCACCTGCATGAGATTGCCATGACTATTTCCCTGTACGCCGCTTCCGTCCCGGTTTTCAAGCAGATGCTCAACGCGTTGAGCGATGTTCTGAACAAGGCCGAAGCCCACGCCACCGCGAAGAACATCGACCCGAACGCTTTCCTGCAAGCCCGCCTGTACCCGGACATGTTCCCGCTGGTGCGCCAAGTGCAGATCGCGGTGGACTTCGCCAAGGGTGTGTCCGCCCGCCTGGCCGAGGTCGAGGTGCCGAAGTATGAGGACAGCGAGACCACTTTCGCCGAGCTGCAAGCCCTGATCGCCAAGGTCTTGGCCTTTATCGACGGCATCAGCCCTGCGCAGATCGATGGCAAGGAAAGCATCGAAATCGTTACCCGCCCGGGCACGCCGAAGGAGAAGCGCTTCAGCGGCCAGAATTATCTGCTGACCTACGGCCTGCCGCAGTTCTTCTTCCACGTCACCACCACTTATGCGTTGCTGCGCCACAATGGCGTGGAAGTGGGCAAGCGCGACTACATGGGCGCGTTCTAACCCCGCAGGCATGAAAAAGCCCGGGACGGTGTGGGCCGTTCCCGGGCTTTTTTGTGGCTGTCTGTTACATCCTCGGCGCCACTATCGCGAGCAAGCTCGCTCCCACAAGGAATGTGTGGCGTAGCGGCTATTGCATCAGCGCCGCTGCCCCTGTGGGAGCGAGCTTGCTCGCGATGACAAGCGCACAGCCACGGCAATTGTCACGCCGTACGCGCGAGCTTCTCTTCCTCACCCAGGCACGCCGCCGCCGTGAACAGGACGTCCGTCGACGAGTTCAACGCCGTCTCCGCCGAGTCCTGCAGGACACCGATGATGAAGCCCACCGCGACCACTTGCATGGCGATCTCACTGGGAATGCCGAACAGGCTGCACGCCAGGGGAATCAGCAACAGCGAACCGCCGGCGACCCCGGATGCACCGCACGCACAAATGGCGGCGACCACGCTCAGCAGCACGGCGGTTGGCACGTCCACCGCAATATCCAAGGTGTGCACGGCCGCCAGGGTCAGTACGGTGATGGTGATGGCGGCGCCGGCCATGTTGATGGTCGCGCCCAGGGGGATCGATACCGAGTAGGTGTCTTGGTGCAGGCCCAGGCGTTTGCTCAGTTCCAGGTTCACCGGAATATTCGCTGCCGAGCTGCGCGTGAAAAACGCTGTGATACCACTTTCGCGCAGGCAGGTGAACACCAGTGGGTAAGGGTTGCGACGCAGTTTCCAGAACACGATGAGCGGATTGATCACCAACGCCACGAACAGCATGCAACCGATCAACACCGTGAGCAGGTGCAAGTAGCCGAGCAGGGCGCCGAAGCCGGATGTGGCCAGGGTCGAGGCCACCAGCCCGAAGATCCCCAGCGGGGCGAAGCGGATGACCAGGCGCACGATCACGGTCACGCCGTTGGACAGGTCTTCGAGCACGGTACGCGTGGTCTGGCCCGCATGGCGAATGGCGATGCCCATGCCGATGGCCCAGGCCAGGATGCCGATGAAGTTACCGTCCATCAGCGCCCGGACCGGGTTATCCACCACGCTCAGCAGCAGGCTTTGCAGCACCTCGCTGATGCCACCGGGCGCCGTGACCGCGACGTCTTGGGTCGACAGCACCAGGCTGGACGGAAACAGGGTACTTGCAAACACGGCGACCACCGCTGCGGCGAAGGTGCCCAGCAGGTAGAGGAACAGGATGGGGCGGATATGGGTTTCCTGGCCGTGTTTGTGGTTGGCGATGGACGCCATGACCAGCACGAACACCAGTATCGGCGCCACGGCCTTGAGCGCGGACACGAAGACTTTGCCGATGAATGCGGTGGATTTCGCCAGGTCGGGCGCCAGCCATGCCAGGACAATACCGGCGATCAGGCCAATGATGATTTGCGCCACCAGGCTGGTGCGTTTGAGGCGTTGCAAAGGGGTAGCGGACGAAGCTGTCATAGCGGCATCTCTGATTTTATTGTGTTCAACGGTCGACGAATCAGGGCAACAAGCGGGCAGGCCACATGAGCGGACCGAGAGAAAGTACGGCATTTGCAGGCCGCGGACTTTATCACAGCCGATGAAAAATCTGACGGACCTGTGGCAGTCCGTCACCCTTATCCGGGCCATGCCAAGCGTTTGTATGAAGCGCGCATTCTGTTAGGCTTTGCCGCTCTCACTTTCTTTCCGCCAGCGGGCCCTCGGGCTAACGCTGGTGTCGTCGTTTGCTGGAGTTCTGCATGCTTTTACCCATTTTCCTGTTGTCGGCCGCCGGTTTTACCGTGCTGACCACGGAATTCGTCATCGTTGGCCTGTTACCGTCCATTGCCCGCGACCTGCACGTCACCATTCCCCAGGCTGGGCTGCTGGTGACATTGTTCGCGTTTACGGTGGCGGCGTTCGGGCCATTCCTGACGGCCTGGTTCGCTCGCTTCGAGCGGCGCAAGCTATTTATCAGCGTGCTGGTGATGTTCGGCCTGGCCAACCTGCTGGCCACCTTCGCCCCCAACATCTGGGTGATGGCCATTGCCCGGTTGATCCCGGCCCTGGGCCTGCCGGTGTTCTGGGCGCTGGCCAGTGAAACGGCGGTGGACATTGTCGGGCCGCAGCTGGCCGGGCGGGCCATCGCCCGGATCGGCTTCGGCATCGTCTGCGCCACGGTGTTCGGCATTCCAGTGGGCACGCTGATTGCCGATGCGTTTGGCTGGCGCAGCGCGTTTGCGATCCTGGCGGTCATTGCCTTCGCCAAGGCCTTGTTGCTGTTTATCTATTTGCCGAAAACCAATTTGCACCAGCATCAGGTGAGCTTTCGCTCCCAATTGAAGATCCTGCGCAGCCCACTGATGCAGGGGCACGTGCTGTTGTCGATCCTGGTGTTCAGCGGCATGTTCACCGCCTACACCTATCTGGCGGATATCCTCGAGCGCCTCGCCGGATTCGATGGCACCCTGGTGGGCTGGTGCCTGATGGGCTTTGGTGCAGTCGGGCTACTGGGCAATTCCCTGGGCGGCCGTGCGGTGGACCGGCATCCGTTGATTGCGTCGATGGTGTTCTGCCTGTTCCTGATCGGCGGCATGGTGGCGTTGGTGCCGAGCATTCATTCGCCCCTCGCGCTGGCGGCGGCGATGGGCATCTGGGGCGTGACCCAGGCCGCGTTGTTCCTGGTCAGCCATGTGCGGCTGATGAAGGCGGCCCCGCAGGCCCCGGCGTTTGCCGCCTCGTTGAACATCGCCGGGGCCAACCTGGGGATTGGCCTGGGAGCGATGGTCGGTGGCCGAGTCATCGATAACCTGGGCCTGGGCAGTGTCGGCTTCGCGGCAGCCGGGTTCATCTTTGTATCGATTCTGCTGGCGTTGCTGCTGATGACCGTCAAGCCCCGCGCGACTTGCATGGATGGCTAAGCGCTGAACAACTCGCGACGCGCACCTTCGGCAATCGCGACGATGCCGGGGTGGCTGACCTTGCGTTCCACGGAAATGGCGTAGAAGGATTCACTTACCGCATCGGTCTGGCCGATCACTTCTACGCCGTACTGGCGCTTGACCTCTTCGGCGATCACGCTCGGGCCGATGAAAATCCCGCTGCCGGATTGACCGAAGGCCTGCATCAGCGCGCTGTCGTCGAATTCACCGACAATGCGCGGCTGGATCTGTTGTTCGGCGAACCAGCGTTGCAAGCGGCTGCGCACCACGGTTTCCGGCCCGGGAATCAGCAGCGGAGCGTCATGCAGGCCATGGGGGAAATCCTGCCCGTAGCGTTCGGCCAGCGCGGCGGTGGCGAAAAAACTGATCCCGCATTCCCCCAGTTTCTGGCTGTAACCCTTGATGTCCAGGTGAGTCGGCATCGGGCTGTCGGAAATCACCAGGTCCAGGCGCTGGATCGCCAGGTCCGCCAGTAGCCGTTCGAGCTTGTCCTCGCGGCAGGTGATGCGCAGCGGCTCGCTCAACTCCATGGTCGGCGCCAGCAGTCGATAGACGATGGATTTAGGCACCACATCCGCCACCCCGACCCGGAACAGGGTTTGCTGTTCGTTGGGCTGGGCCCGCAGCATCAGTTCCAACTCACCGCCCAACTGGAACATGTGTTCGGCGTAGGGGAGCGTCTGGCGGCCGGCTTCGGTCAGTTCCAACTGCCGCCCGACACGACGAAACAGTTTGATGTTATAGGTCTGCTCGAACAGGGAAATCTGACCGCTGATGGTCTGTGGCGTCAGGTTCAACTGCTCGCACGCGCGCACGATGCTGCCGGTTTTCGCCACCACCCAGAAGTAATGCAGTTGTCGATAATTGAGCATGGGATCACATTGCTTCGTAAAAACCGAAGTATAACCGCTGAAAATACGAATTTTCCTGAAGTATTCGCGTCTCTAGAATGCGTCGCCATGGGTGGGTCACTTTCGTGCTCCTTTCATTCTCCCAAGAGGCATTGATTCCATGACATACAAATCCCTGGGGCTGGCAGCCCTGTTGGTGATGTCCGTAACGACACTGGCGGGTTGTGAACAGGCTGAAAAAAGTGCCCAGCAACTGATGGGACAGGCAGCGGAAACCGCCAAGCAGGCCATCGACGACACCCACAAGGCCGCCGAACAGGCGATCAGCGAAGCCACCGGTGGCTTGATCAGCCCGAAGAAAGCGCCGGCGGACGAAGCTGACGAAACACAAACCCCTACCAAAACCATCTAACGCGTCACATCAGTCAGGACTGACCCATGGATTATCTTTTACAGCTCGCCGCCAGCCCCACCGCGTGGATTGCCCTGGCGACTCTGGTCGTGATGGAAATCGTGCTAGGCATCGATAACCTGATCTTCATTTCGATTCTGACCAACAAGCTGCCCGTACAGCATCGTGCCAAGGCACGGCGGATTGGTATCGGCATGGCGCTGATCCTGCGCCTGGGCTTGTTGAGCACCATTGCCTTCATTGTGCAGTTGACCGAACCGGTCATCGAAATCCTGGGCCAGGCGTTCTCCTGGAAAGACATGATCCTGATCGCCGGTGGCCTGTTCCTGCTGTGGAAAGCGACCACTGAAATCCACCACAGCATGGACCCGGCGCCAAATGATCCCAAGTCGCAGACGTCCGGCGTGACCCTGGGCTTTGCCGCGGCCATCGGTCAGATCCTGATGTTGGACCTGGTGTTCTCCATCGACAGCATCATCACCGCCGTGGGCATGACCGAGCATCTGCCGATCATGATCATCGCCGTCGTTGTATCGGTGCTGGTGATGCTGTTGGCGGCTGAGCCGCTCGCCAAGTTCATCAATGACAACCCGACCGTGGTCATGCTGGCCCTGGGCTTCCTGATCATGATCGGCATGACGCTGATCGCCGAAGGCTTCGGTGCCCATGTACCGAAAGGCTATATCTATGCGGCCATGGCGTTCTCGGCGGCGATCGAGGTGTTGAATATGTTGTCCCGTCGGGCCAAGGAAAAGGCACTGGCCAACAACGCCTGATTCCAGGCAGGCAGAAGCCACCCGGGGCCAGGCCCGGGTGGCTTTTTTATTTGAGCGCTATGGGTTTGAACGTGAAAGGTCAGTGTGCGGCGGCGTGGCGCCGGGCAGGTCTGGCAGATTTTTCCGATGGCGCAGGTGGCGCATGATGATGGCGCCGAGCGATTCGAAGCACTCCCCACAGCATGGCCGTGGCTACGCTCAGCCAGCCGAATATCAGCATCAGGATTGTCGTCGTCAGGCTCATTTGTGCCTCCTTCTATCCCCGGTTCGGGATATCGTACCCAGTACAATGGACAGTCTAGTCGCTCAAGTGTTGCAGCTAATCGATCCATGGCGCTGGGGTTCGGATCGGTTCGTTCTATTGCCGCTGTAAAACGATGCTTATGGCTATACCCAGGGCTGTGCGCACCTTATGATCGTCGACCCAAGCCCGGCCCGGATGCCGGGTGCCTGAACAAGAGAGTCGTCATGTCGCCGGTCATTCCATCGTTTCGATCACTGGTACTGGCGGTGTCCTGCCTCGTCGCCCTGGCGGGTTGCGCGGGCAGCGTATCGCCGCAAATCCAGCGCCTGCCCGAGCGGGTGGAGCTCAATAGCGTGCCGTTCTACCGTGGCGAAATGTACCAGGGGGCTCCGCAGTCCCTGGCCGCCTTGCTGACGTTGCAAGGCACTGTCATCACCCCGGGGCTGCTGGAAAAACCATTGCACCTGCCCGGTGGCGAAGCCGGTTTGCAGCAGAATATGCCCACCCTGGCGCGGGAGTACGGGTTGCTGGTGTATCCCCTGGACGCCAAGCTGTCTGCGCTGTTGGAGCAGGTCGCGGCGGGCTATCCGGTGCTGGTGCGCTATATCGACGGTTCGGCGTTCTGGGCCGCGCCTCGGTATGGGATTCTCGCCGGCTACAACCGCCAGAAGCAGACGGTGTTGCTGCGTGCAGGCATGAACCGGCGGCAGTTGATGAGCTTCAGTGCCTTCGAGTCGGCCTTCCAGAGCGCGGGCGGCTGGGCGGTGCTGGTCCAGCGACCCACGCAGCTTCCCGCCAATGTCGACGCGCAGCGTTGGCTGAAAGCAGCGGCTGATCTGGGTGGGGCAGGGCAGGAGCAAGCCGCGGCGCGGGCCACCAAGGCCCTGGGCGCTGCGCATTGATCGATTGCCCCGTTCGTCACTTGTCGGGCACGACCCGGCGGGCTTGAGGCTCTTATCGTCAGGGTTGGGGATTTTTCCGACCGTGATTGGAGGAGGCACGCATGGCACAGTCGAAAACACCTACGGGGCCACATTCATCAGAGCATTCCAGCGCTGATGACCTGGGATTCGATCCGGACTCGCCGGACCTTGAAGATCCTCAGGTCGACCCGGTAGGGCCGGCCAAGGCGCCCCTGGACAAGGAGAATGAGCGCAAGCCCAAGCCCTATGATCCGCTGGGTGACTTGAAGCCATAAATAACCTGTGGGAGCAAAGCTTGCTCGCGATGGTGGCAGACCAGTCAGCGGCATTGTCGACTGGCTTATCCCTATCGCGAGCAGGCTTTGCTCCCACAGTTTTGTGCCGTTGGGTTATTTGGAGGCTTCCACCACGCCACTCTGGCGGCTCTTGAGATTCTTGGCGGCCTTGTATTGCAGGGCCACGGCGGGCACGGCGGCGCTTTTTCCGGTTTCCACCCAGCTACGAATCCGGCTGGCATCGGCGAAGTGCGTGTATTTGCCAAAGGCGTCGAGGATCACCAGCGCCATCGGGCGATTGCCCATTTTCGTCACCAGCACCAGGCAGTGACCGGCCTGGTTGGTGAAGCCGGTCTTGGTCAACTGGATATCCCAGTTGGCCTTGTGGACCAGGTGGTCGGTGTTGCGAAATCCCAGGCTGTACACAGGCTTGCGGAAGGTAACGGTTTTTTCCTTGGTCGTACTCAGTTCGCTCAGCAGTGGGTACTTGCGAGCGGCGATCAACAGCTTGGTCAGGTCCCGGGCGGTGGAGACGTTGTTGATCGACAGGCCTGTGGGTTCGACGTAATGGGTGCTGGTCATGCCCAGTGCCTTGGCCTTGGCGTTCATGGCGGCAATGAATGCCGCATAGCCGCCCGGATAGTGGTGGGCGAGGCTGGCGGCGGCGCGGTTTTCCGAAGACATCAGGGCGATCAGCAGTACGTCCCGGCGCGACAGTTCGCTGTTGAGCTTGACCCGGGAAAACACGCCCTTCATCTCTGGAGTGTTGGCAATAGTGATGGAAATGTATTCATCCAGGTTCTGTTTGGCGTCCAGCACAATCAGGCCGGTCATCAACTTGGTCACCGACGCGATGGGCACCACCACGTCCGGGTTGCTCGAATAGACGACTTTATCCGTCTGCAGGTCCAACAGCATCGCGCTGCCCGAGGCCACTTGCAGCTTGGCTGAATCCCGAGGGGCCGCGGTGGTTTCCTGTGCAACGGCATTGTGCGTGATGAAGGGGCCTGTGAAAGCGATGAACAGGCTGATGATCGAAAGACGGATTTTCACGCGAGTAGACTCGATGGAGTTGAAGGTGCCGTTGAGCAACGACTTTTAAAGAAAACGTCGCATTTTAGGAGTATGGGCGATAGCAGCGCTATATGCCTGTAACGCCAAGGCTTGTGAATAAATAAAGTTTAATGAAGGGCGATTCTGGCGAATCGAATCTGAAAATTTTGTAGTTTGCGCGACCGACATACCTGGCGGCTGAGTCCGGGCCCGGAAACGCCTGTGGGAGCGAGCTGGCTCGCGGTGGCAGTGTGTCAGTCAACTTGGATGTTGGCCGGTCCACCGCCATCGCGAGCAAGCTCGCTCCCACAGGTCTTTGTTGGCGCGTCGATCAGCTATGCAGGGTCTCGGCCGCGTACAACGTGTTTTCCAGCAGGCAGGCACGGGTCATCGGGCCTACGCCGCCGGGTACCGGGGTGATCCAGCCAGCACGGGGCAGGGCGGTCTCGTAGACCACGTCGCCCACCAGCTTGCCGTCTTCCTGTCGATTGATGCCCACGTCGATGACGATGGCGCCTTCCTTGATCCACTCGCCCTTCACCAGCCCGGGTTTGCCGGCGGCCACCACCACCAGGTCGGCACGGCCGACATGGCCGGCCAGGTCCTTGGTGAAGCGATGGGTCACGGTCACGGTGCAGCCGGCCAGCAGCAACTCCATGGCCATCGGACGGCCGACGATGTTGGACGCCCCCACCACCACGGCATCGAGGCCATACAGGTCCACGCCAGTGCTTTCCAGCAGGGTCATGATGCCTTTGGGGGTGCAGGGACGAAGCAGTGGGATGCGTTGGGCCAGGCGGCCGACATTATAAGGATGGAAACCGTCGACATCTTTGTCCGGGCGGATACGCTCCAGCAGTTTGGAGGCGTCGAGGTGTTCAGGCAGCGGCAACTGGAGTAGAACACCGTCGATGTTCGGGTCGTCGTTCAGGCGGTCGATCAGATCGGCCAACGCTTGCTGGGTGGTTTCGGAAGGCAGGTCGTAGGCCTGGGAAAGGAAGCCGACCTCTTCACAGTCTTTACGCTTGTGCGAGACATAAACCTGAGAGGCAGGATCGCTGCCGACCAGGATCACCGCAAGGCCGGGCGTGCGCAGACCTTGCTGGCGGCGCTCGGTGACTCGTTGGGCGATCTGCTGGCGCAGGCTGGCGGCGATCGATTTGCCGTCGATAAGTTGTGCAGTCATTGCGCGTGGTTAACCATCGAGAGGGGAAAAAAAGAGAACGCATTCTCGCATGCCGGGGCGTGAGGGCAAAGGCGCTTGGTCTGCAAATTCCCCTAACCCCTTTAATTAAATGAATTTTTTTTAAAAAAGAGTTGACGACCTATCAGGCCGTCTATAACATTCGTCGCACTTGTCGGGCACAGCCTAGCACTGGTTAAGAAGGTGGAGCGGAGTTGGTTGTTTCAACTCGGCAAAACTGAAAGCACTTAGTTTGTAATCGTCCAAGAATACAGATTAAAAAGGCGCCCGTAGCTCAGCTGGATAGAGCATCCGCCTTCTAAGCGGATGGTCGCAGGTTCGAGTCCTGCCGGGTGCGCCAATTAGGCAGCTTTGGCACAAGTAAGGCAACAAGGCAATATGGTGGGCGTAGCTCAGTTGGTAGAGCACGGGATTGTGACTCCCGTTGTCGTGGGTTCGATCCCCATCGTCCACCCCATATTCTAGAAAGGCGCCAGATCTAACAATCTGGCGCCTTTGCTTTAAAAGCTTGATACGCGGATGTGGTGGAATTGGTAGACACACTGGATTTAGGTTCCAGCGCCGCAAGGTGTGAGAGTTCGAGTCTCTCCGTCCGCACCATACAAGTGGCTATTTAAATAGCAGAAAACGGCGCAGTACCTGAAAGGGGCTGCGCCGTTTTTGTTTTTGGTGGTTCTGTGTTTGGCGTCGTTGCTGTTTTTGCGGTTGTGCGCAGTGGTCGGCTTGTCGCGAATGTGTTTCGTGATGATGCACGGTATGCCCGTTGGTCTCCTTGTGGGGGCGGGGCACTGTGCGACCGGACAAGTCGCTTCTATATATAGAAGCGCTGGCGCAGAGCCTTGGACTGAATCGACTGTATTTGCAATCCGGCTGGGGCATGACTGTTTGCCCCAGCCTAAATCCGGCGCCTGTTTCCAGCGCGTTTTCAGTAGGGTGACTTCTTGAGTTTGACCTACTAGAATGCATGCCCTTGATTCTGGGGTCGGAAACGCCCGGCCAACGTCTGTGCAACGAGGAATATCCATGCAAGTTTCTGTTGAAAATACTTCTGCTCTTGAGCGCCGCATGAGCATCACCGTGCCGGCTGAGCGCATCGAGACTCAGGTCAACAAGCGTCTGCAGCAGACTGCCCAAAAGGCCAAAATCCCAGGTTTCCGCCCAGGCAAAGTGCCAATGAGCGTGATCCGTCAGCGTTACGAAGCTGATGCGCGTCAGGAAGCCGTGGGCGACGTGATCCAGTCTTCGTTCTACGAAGCGGTCGTCGAGCAGAAGCTGAACCCCGCCGGTGCGCCGTCCGTCGAGCCTAAAGTGCTGGAAAAAGGCAAGGACCTGGAATTCGTCGCCACGTTCGAAGTGTTCCCGGAGTTCACGGTTGCCGGTTTCGAGTCCATCGCTGTCGAGCGCCTGAGCGCTGACGTGTCGGATGCCGACCTGGACAAGATGCTGGACATCCTGCGCAAGCAGAACACCCGTTTCGAAGTGACCGAGCGTGCTGCCCAGAACGAAGACCAACTGAACATCGACTTCGTCGGCAAGGTCGACGGAGAAGAGTTCGCGGGTGGTTCCGCCAAGGCCACCCAGCTGGTGCTGGGCTCCGGTCGCATGATTCCTGGTTTCGAAGACGGCCTGGTTGGCGCCAAGGCCGGTGAAGAGCGCGTTCTGAACGTGACCTTCCCCGAGGATTACCAGAACCTGGACCTGGCTGGCAAAGCCGCCGAGTTCACCGTGATCGTCAACAGCGTTTCCGAGCCGAAGCTGCCTGAGCTGAACGAAGAGTTCTTCGCCCAGTTCGGCATCAAGGAAACCGGTCTGGAAGGTTTCCGCGCCGAAGTTCGCAAGAACATGGAGCGCGAGCTGCGCCAGGCCATCAAGTCCAAGGTCAAGAACCAGGTCATGGACGGTCTGCTGGCCTCCAACCCGATCGAAGTGCCAAAGGCCCTGCTGGACAACGAAGTGAACCGTCTGCGGGTGCAGGCTGTTCAGCAGTTCGGCGGCAACATCAAGCCGGACCAACTGCCGGCGGAGCTGTTCGAAGAGCAGGCCAAGCGCCGCGTCGTGCTGGGCCTGATCGTTGCCGAAGTGGTCAAGCAGTTCGAGCTCAAGCCTGACGAAGCCCGCGTTCGTGAGCTGATCCAGGAAATGGCCTCGGCCTATCAAGAGCCTGAGCAAGTCGTGTCCTGGTACTACAAGAACGACCAGCAACTGAACGAAGTCCGTTCGGTTGTGCTGGAAGAACAAGTTGTGGATACTGTTCTGCAGAAAGCTAGCGTGACCGATAAAGCGGTCTCTTACGAAGAAGCGGTCAAGCCGGTGGAAGCTCCACAAGCCGATTGATGGTTCTGCGGTAAGAAATAAACACCCATAAGCCAGCCTTCGTGCTGGCTTATGCGTATTCAAGACATAACTATTTGGGAGTGACTGCGAGACATGTCCCGCAATTCTTTTTATCAGCAGAGCTCTGACATCCAGGCCGCAGGCGGCCTGGTCCCGATGGTTATCGAGCAGTCCGCCCGCGGCGAACGTGCCTATGACATCTACTCGCGTCTGCTCAAGGAACGCGTCATCTTCCTGATCGGCCCCGTTGAAGACTACATGGCCAACCTGGTCGCGGCGCAGCTGTTGTTCCTTGAAGCGGAAAACCCGGACAAGGATATCCATCTGTACATCAACTCACCGGGCGGTTCGGTGACTGCGGGCATGTCGATCTACGACACCATGCAGTTCATCAAGCCAGACGTCTCCACCATCTGCATCGGTCAGGCCTGCAGCATGGGTGCCTTCCTGCTCGCCGGCGGCGCAGCGGGCAAGCGTCACTGCCTGCCTAACTCGCGGATGATGATTCACCAGCCATTGGGCGGCTTCCAGGGCCAGGCGTCGGATATCGACATCCATGCCAAGGAAATCCTCCACATTCGTTCGCGCCTGAACTCGTTGCTGGCCCATCACACCGGCCAGAGCCTCGAAACCATTGAGCGCGATACCGAGCGTGACAACTTCATGAGCGCCGAGCGTGCAGCCGAATACGGCCTGATCGACTCTGTGATCAACAAGCGTCAAATGCCTGCCTAAGCCGCTCAAAATGCAGGTGGTTGGGATGACCGGCCGCCGGCGGGCTTGAAAAAGCCCGCAATTGCCTTCATCTTGTGTTGCAAGCCTATCGGATTTGGATCGATCGAATGACTGACACCCGCAACGGCGAGGACAACGGCAAACTGCTTTATTGCTCCTTCTGTGGCAAAAGCCAGCATGAAGTGCGCAAATTGATTGCCGGCCCCTCGGTCTTCATTTGCGACGAGTGCGTCGACCTGTGCAATGACATCATCCGCGAGGAGGTGCAGGAAGCCCAGGCCGAGAGCAGCGCGCATAAATTGCCTTCGCCTAAAGAAATCAGCGGCATCCTTGATCAGTATGTGATTGGTCAGGAGCGTGCGAAAAAGGTACTGGCCGTAGCGGTGTACAACCACTACAAGCGCCTGAACCAGCGTGACAAAAAGAATGACGAGGTCGAACTCGGCAAGAGCAACATCCTGCTGATCGGCCCGACAGGCTCGGGTAAGACCCTGCTTGCCGAAACCCTGGCTCGTTTGCTGAACGTTCCGTTCACCATCGCCGACGCAACCACCCTCACCGAGGCGGGTTATGTAGGTGAAGACGTCGAGAACATCATTCAGAAGTTGTTGCAGAAGTGCGACTACGATGTGGAAAAAGCCCAGATGGGTATTGTCTACATCGATGAAATCGACAAGATTTCCCGCAAGTCCGACAACCCGTCCATCACCCGGGATGTTTCCGGTGAGGGCGTGCAGCAGGCCTTGCTCAAGTTGATCGAAGGCACGGTCGCTTCCGTTCCACCCCAAGGTGGTCGCAAGCATCCGCAGCAGGAATTCCTGCAGGTCGACACCCGTAACATCCTGTTCATCTGCGGTGGTGCGTTCTCCGGCCTGGAAAAGGTTATTCAAAACCGTTCCACCCGTGGTGGTATCGGCTTCAATGCCGAAGTACGCAGCAAGGAAGAGGGCAAGAAGGTCGGTGAGTCCCTGCGTGAAGTCGAACCTGACGATTTGGTCAAGTTCGGTCTGATCCCAGAATTCGTCGGTCGTCTGCCCGTCCTGGCGACGTTGGATGAGTTGGATGAAGCGGCGTTGATGCAGATTCTGACCGAGCCGAAAAACGCCCTGACCAAGCAGTATGCCAAGCTGTTCGAAATGGAAGGTGTAGACCTGGAATTCCGTTCCGACGCGCTGAAATCGGTCGCCAAACGTGCCCTGGAGCGTAAGACCGGTGCCCGTGGGCTGCGCTCGATTCTCGAAGGCGTATTGCTCGACACGATGTATGAGATCCCCTCGCAGTCCGAGGTGAGTAAAGTCGTGATCGATGAAAGCGTTATAGAAGGCAAGTCCAAACCATTGTATATCTACGAAAACAGTGAGAAGACTGCCAAGGCCGCACCGGACGCGTAAGCGTTCCGCTGCCGGAACAAAGAAGGGGCCTTCGGGCCCCTTTGCTTTTAGCGCGTTTTAGACGTGTCTTAGCGCTTGTTTTTTTTCAAGGCTGCCCCCATCTTGGTTTCAAGCTTACTTCCATCTGTTTCCGGCCCTAGGGCCGCCGTAGAGGCGAAATCATGAAGACAACCATCGAATTGCCTCTCCTGCCATTGCGCGATGTCGTGGTGTATCCGCACATGGTTATCCCGCTGTTCGTGGGGCGCGAGAAGTCCATCGAAGCCCTCGAGGCTGCGATGACGGGCGACAAGCAGATTCTTCTGCTGGCTCAGAGAAATCCAGCCGACGATGATCCCGGCGAAGACGCACTGTATCGCGTAGGTACGATTGCAACGGTTCTGCAATTGCTCAAGTTGCCCGACGGTACCGTCAAGGTCCTGGTCGAAGGCGAGCAGCGCGGGACTGTCGAACGTTTCAGCGAGGTGGACGGTCATTGCCGTGCCGAGGTGTCGCTGATCGAAGAAGTCGATGCGCCCGAGCGTGAATCAGAGGTGTTTGTCCGCAGCCTGCTGTCACAGTTCGAACAATACGTGCAACTGGGCAAGAAGGTGCCTGCAGAGGTCCTGTCGTCGCTCAACAGCATCGACGAGCCTGGGCGGCTGGTCGATACGATGGCGGCCCACATGGCCCTCAAGATCGAGCAAAAGCAGGAAATTCTCGAGATCATCGACCTGTCGGCCCGTGTCGAGCACGTGTTGGCATTGCTCGACGGCGAGATCGATCTGTTGCAGGTCGAGAAACGCATTCGCGGTCGCGTCAAGAAGCAGATGGAGCGCAGCCAGCGCGAGTACTACCTGAATGAGCAGATGAAGGCCATTCAGAAAGAGCTGGGCGATGGCGACGAAGGTCACAACGAAATCGAAGAGCTGAAAAAGCGCATCGATGCCGCCGGCTTGCCCAAGGATGCCTTGGCCAAGGCTCAGGCCGAGTTGAACAAGCTCAAGCAAATGTCGCCGATGTCTGCCGAAGCCACCGTGGTGCGTTCCTACATCGACTGGCTGGTCCAGGTGCCGTGGAAAGCCCAGAGCAAGGTGCGTCTGGACCTGGCGCGCGCCGAAGACATCCTCGACGCCGATCATTACGGTCTGGAAGAGGTCAAGGAACGCATCCTTGAGTATCTCGCCGTACAGAAGCGCGTGAAAAAGATTCGCGGCCCGGTCCTGTGCCTGGTCGGCCCTCCCGGGGTCGGTAAAACCTCCCTCGCGGAGTCGATTGCCCACGCGACCAACCGCAAATTCGTACGCATGGCCCTGGGTGGCGTGCGCGACGAGGCGGAAATTCGTGGTCATCGCCGGACCTACATCGGTTCGATGCCAGGAAGATTGATTCAAAAAATGACAAAGGTCGGCGTGCGCAACCCGCTGTTCCTTTTGGACGAAATCGACAAGATGGGCAGCGATATGCGCGGCGATCCCGCCTCTGCGTTGCTCGAAGTGCTCGATCCTGAGCAGAATCACAACTTCAACGATCACTACCTCGAGGTCGACTACGACCTGTCGGACGTGATGTTCCTCTGCACCTCCAACTCCATGAACATTCCGCCGGCATTGCTGGACCGGATGGAGGTGATCCGTCTACCGGGCTACACCGAGGACGAGAAGATCAACATCGCCGTGAAGTACCTTTCGCCCAAGCAGATCCAGGCCAATGGCCTGAAAAAGGGCGAGCTGGAATTCGACGAGGAAGCGATTCGCGACATCATCCGCTACTACACCCGCGAAGCCGGCGTGCGTGGCCTGGAGCGGCAGATTGCCAAGGTCTGCCGCAAGGCGGTCAAGGAACATGCGCTGGAAAAACGTTTCGCGGTCAAGGTCACTGCGGACCTGCTGGAGCACTTCCTGGGTGTGCGCAAGTTCCGCTACGGCCTGGCCGAGCAGCAGGACCAGATCGGCCAGGTGACTGGCCTGGCGTGGACTCAGGTCGGTGGCGAGTTGCTGACCATCGAAGCGGCCGTGGTACCGGGCAAGGGGCAACTGATCAAGACCGGTTCCCTGGGCGACGTGATGGTCGAGTCGATCACCGCGGCGCTGACGGTGGTGCGCAGTCGTGCCCGAAGCCTGGGCATTCCCCTGGACTTCCATGAGAAGCGCGACACCCACATCCACATGCCTGAAGGGGCTACGCCCAAGGACGGCCCAAGCGCCGGCGTAGGCATGTGCACGGCCCTGGTCTCGGCATTGACCGGCATCCCGGTGCGCGCCGACGTCGCCATGACGGGTGAAATCACGCTGCGCGGCCAGGTTCTGGCGATTGGTGGCCTGAAGGAAAAACTGCTGGCGGCGCACCGTGGCGGGATCAAGATCGTGATCATTCCCGAAGAGAATGTCCGCGATCTGAAGGAAATTCCTGACAACATTAAGCAAGATCTTCAGATCAAACCGGTTAAATGGATTGACGAGGTCCTGCAAATTGCGCTGCAATACGCGCCGGAGCCCTTGCCGGATGTGGCTCCGGAGATTGTCGCGAAGGAAGAAAAGCGGGAGTCTGACTCTAAGGAAAGAATTAGCACGCATTAACACGCATTTGCCTGGGGGGCCTTCCTTGACAGTTTTTTAGAGCCCTTGTTATAAAGCGGCTCTTAAGTGTCTGCAGGCCATTCAGCACTCGTTTTTGCTTTCACCAAAAAAAACTTAGAATCATCTCAAATAGATATAAGGGGACTTAGAGTGAACAAGTCGGAACTGATTGATGCTATCGCTGCATCCGCTGATATCCCGAAAGCTGCTGCTGGCCGTGCGCTGGACGCTGTAATCGAATCCGTCACTGGCGCTCTCAAGGCTGGCGACTCCGTTGTTCTGGTTGGTTTCGGCACCTTCTCCGTGACTGATCGCCCAGCTCGTACCGGTCGCAACCCGCAGACCGGCAAGACGCTGGAGATTCCTGCTGCCAAGAAGCCAGGTTTCAAAGCTGGTAAAGCACTGAAAGAAGCCGTTAACTAAGGTTTCGTTGAGTTTATCCGGGTCGGGGTCATGCCTGGCTTGGCAGCGGAGCGGTAATGCGACCGGTTGCTACCGGTTTGTGACGCCAGGGCTTGCAGGTTCGAGCCCGGTCCGCTCCGCCAGTTACGAGAAGGCGCATCCTCGGATGCGCCTTTCTTCTATCCGGATTCTACCCACGCTCCACGGTTGCCTAAATTTGAAGTTCAACCGTTTCTGGGGGACGCATGCTGCAGAATATCAGGGACAATTCACAAGGCTGGATTGCCAAGACCATCATCGGGGTCATCGTCGCATTGATGGCGTTGACCGGTTTCGATGCCATTTTCAAAGCCACTACCAACAGTAACGACGCGGCCAAGGTCAACGGCGAAAATATCAGCCAGAACGAGCTGAGCCAGGCGGTCGACATGCAACGTCGCCAGCTCATGCAACAGCTGGGCAAGGATTTCGATGCCTCCCTGCTGGACGAAAAAATGCTGCGCGATTCGGCGCTCAAGGGCCTGATCGACCGCAAGTTGTTGCTGCAAGGCGCACACGATGCGAAATTCGCTTTCTCGGAAGCTGCGCTCGATCAAGTCATCCTGCAAACGCCTGAGTTCCAGGTCGATGGCAAATTCAGCCCCGAGCGTTTCGATCAGGTGATCCGCCAGTTGGGTTACAGCCGTATGCAATTCCGCCAGATGCTGGCCCAGGAAATGCTGATCGGTCAGTTGCGCGCCGGCCTGGCGGGCAGCGGTTTTGTCACCGATGCCCAAGTGTTGGCATTCGCCCGCCTGGAAAAGCAGACCCGTGATTTCGCCACCTTGAACATCAAGGCCGATCCTGCGTCGGTGAAGCTGACCGATGATGAGGTCAAGGCTTACTACGACCAACACGCCAAGGAATTCATGACGCCTGACCAGGTGGTCATCGATTACCTCGAGCTGAAGAAAGCCTCTTTCTTCGATCAGGTCAGCGTCAAGGACGAAGACCTGCAAGCGGCCTATCAGAAAGAAATCGCCAACCTGTCCGAGCAGCGTCGCGCTGCGCACATCCTGATCGAAGTGAACGACAAGGTGACCGAAGCCCAGGCCAAGGCGAAGATCGAAGAGATCCAGGCTCGCCTGGCCAAAGGCGAATCGTTTGAAGCCCTGGCGAAGGAGTTTTCCCAGGACCCGGGGTCGGCGAGCAACGGCGGCGATCTCGGCTATGCCGGCCCAGGCGTCTACGATCCGGAATTCGAAAAGGCCTTGTACGCCTTGGGCAAGGACCAGGTCTCGGCACCGGTCCGCACCGATTTCGGTCTGCACCTGATCAAGCTGCTGGGTGTCGAAGCGCCCGAAGTGCCGACCTTCGCCAGTCTCAAGGACAAGCTGACTCGCGAGCTGAAGACTCAGCAGGTGGAGCAGCGTTTCGTGGAGGCGACCAAGCAACTGGAGGATGCCTCGTTCGAAGCGTCCGACCTGGCGCAGCCGGCTCAGGACTTGAAGCTGACCGTCCACACATCGGCCCCGTTCGGTCGTGAAGGCGGTGAAGGGATTGCGGCCAATCGCGCCGTGGTCACTGCGGCGTTCAGCCCGGAAGTGCTGGATGAAGGTGCCAACAGCACCGCCATCGAGCTGGACCCGGAAACCGTCGTGGTACTGCGTGCCAAGGAGCACCGCAAGCCAGAGCAACTGCCGCTGGACAAGGTGGCCGGGCCCATTCGTGCTCAATTGGCCAAGGAACACGCCAGCGCAGCGGCCAAGACCCGCGCCGACGAGCTGATCGCCAGCCTGCGTGACGGCAAGACGGCACTGGACAAACCGGTTGACGGCCAAGGCTGGAAAGCCATCGAGGCGGCCACCCGCAACCAGGAAGGCATCGACCCGGCGGTGCTGCAAGCACTGTTCCGCATGCCCAAGCCTGAGTCCAAGGACAAGCCGACGTTCAGCAGTGTGACCTTGCCTGACGGCAGCCTGGTGGTTGTGCGTCTAAATGGCGTGAACGAAGCGGCGGCACCTACTGACGAAGAGAAAGCGGAATATCGTCGCTACCTTGCGTCCCGTGTGGGTCAGCAGGACTTCGCGGCCTATCGCAAGCAGTTGGAGAGTCAGGCGGATATCAAGCGTTTCTAATCGCTTGATGCTTCTCCAGAGCTGGCTGTGATGCTGCTCACTTGAAAAGACGGCGCTTCTTCAGAAATGGGAAGCGCCGTTTTTTTGGGTTTTTTTCGGGGCGGGTGGGGTATATCCATGTCTCGGTAACAGCTCAAGTGACGGTATCAGGCCAAAATGCCAGGGTTTTTGTATCTGCCTGTTGCCCAAAAGTGGGTGTTCGTCGATCTGCCGACTTGGCGTCTTTTTCCTGCAAACAACCCCCAGTAGACTTGTAACCCCATTGAAACAAGATTAGCCACGCTGCCAGGTCGCGTTCTGTTGCACAATACGCCCCGGACCGTTTTTCTCAGGATGTTCAATGTTCAAATCATTTCACATGCGCACCGTCGGGCTTGCATTGGTGCTGGCCGCCGCAGCCGGTTGCTCGTCGAAGAAAGCCGCCATCTACGAGCACGAGAACTTCGACGATTCCGGCACGTTCTCGCGCACTTATCCAGTGAGCGACGCGGCGACCTGCGAGGCCGGGCGCCGGGCGTTGCTCAGCCAGGGCTACATCATCACCAGCAGCGATCCGAAGCTCGTCAGTGGCCACAAGAGTTTCCAGCAGACCGGCGAGACCCATATGGAGATCAGTTTCAACCTGGTCTGTGCCGAGGACGGCGGTGCCGGACACCGTGCGACCATGTTCGCCAACGCCTTGCAGGACCGTTATGCCCTGAAGAAAACCAACAACTCCGCCAGCCTGGGTGTGGGCGTGCTGGGTTCGGTGTCGATGCCGATCGGCTCTTCGGACGATTCGATGGTCAAGGTCGCCAGCGAAACCGTGTCGGCGGCCAAGTTCTATGAGCGTTTCTTTGCCTTGGTGGAGCTGTTCCTGCCCCCCGAAGCGAAGAAAGCTGCCGAGAAGGCTGAGAATGCCGATAAGCCAAAAACCGAGCTGGGTGTCCCGGAAACCAAGGCTGAACCGGCCGCCTTGATGCCGGCTCCGGCTCCGGCTCCAGTTGCAGCGCCTGCGTCGGCACCTGCAACCGCGCCGGTAAACGAGGCCGCGCCGGCCCCCGTCGAAACCGCCCCTGCGGTGTCGGAGCCCGTCGTACCGCCGAGCGAGCCAGCGCCGATTGCGCCTGAGTCGTTCGAGTCTGCGCCGACGACGGAAACCGTGACACCGCCACCACCACCGTCCAGTTCATTGCCGGCCCCGAGCGAGCCGATCCAGCCGCTTCCGGCTTCCTGAGGTCCCCGTGACTGGGTGTTACGCCCTGTCACACTTCACGCGGTAATTTCCCGACCCTGTGCTACGTTTAATTCATGAAGCCTTTGCTTCATGTTTTGTTCATAAAGCAGCTTTATGCTGATGCCAGCGCCATCAGGCATTGGATTCAATGACAGGGGAAGGACACGTAATGGACGATTATCAGGAAGAGCTGCTGGAATACCAGGCCTATGAACTGGACCCGCTGGAACCCGCCGAAGATGCGACGGAGTTGTAAGAGAGCAAGCTAGCGCTTGAAGCTCAACGCCCTCTGTGACTACGACGAAATTCCCCGGGCGTCTGGTCGTTCCAGCGCTTGAAGGCTCGTTGAAAGGCCTCGGCTGAGGCAAACCCCAACAAGTAGGCGATTTCGCCGAACGCCAGTTCGGTATCGCGTATGTAGGTCATGGCCAAGTCGCGGCGGGTGTCGTTGAGGATGGCGCGAAATTGCGTGCCTTCCTCGGCCAGCTTGCGCCGCAGGGTCCAGGTCGGCAGTTTCAGGCGGGCCGCCACTTCTTCCAGGTCGGGTTCCCGGCCCCCGCTGAGCAACGGTCCCAGCAGTTGAATGATGCGCTCACGCAGGCTGCGGGTGCGGGTCAGTTGTTCCAATTCCCGTTCACACAATTGAACCATATGGTGCCAGGTGCTGGGGCAATGCTGTGGGTTGCGTTGGGCGAGGCTGTCCAGGCCCAGTCGCAGTTGATTCTGTTCGGCGCCAAACTGGATCGGGCAGTCACCGAGCGTGCGGTAAGCCTCCAGGTACGCCGGTTCCTCGAATTCGATGTCGATGCGTTCGGGCCGCAGCGCGATGCCGCTGACGCTGGACAGTTGGGCCAGCCAGCCGGCGATGATCGAATCCACGACGAAGCGGTTGTAGGCGTTATACGGGCTGATGGAATAGAACCGTAGCCAAGCGCCGCGGGCATCCTCATGAAAACTCGATTGGCCGCGATAGTTGGAACCATACAACGGCTCGAAACGGATCATGCAGCGGGCCGCCTCGCGCACGGTCGGCGCCTGGGCAGCGGTAACGCCCGCCAGCCCGGCTTGGCTCAAGCGCCCGAGTTGGCCCATGCGCAGGCCCAGGGCCGGGTCCTGGGTCTGTTGAATCGCGGCGTGGCCCAGGCGCATGTAGCGTGGGATCGACAGGCGTGCGCCGGGCTCGGCCAGGCGCGCGGCATCGAGGCCGTACTGCTCCAGCAAGGGCTTTGGGTCTTGCCCATGGCTGGCAATTGCGTCAGCCAGGCTGTGGACGAAGCCTACTGACAGGTCCCCCAGGCGCATCGGCTGCGGTTTCATGGTCACAACCACAGGTTAAGCAGGCGAGCGCCATGGGCTTCGCCATCGGGGAAGTGCTGGCCGTTGTGGCTGATGAAACTCTGGCCGGCGCTGCCGCTGTCCCAGAACTGGCCACGCAGGAATACGCTGACACCGCCCCGGGCCTGGCTGATGGGCAATTGGCCGGTCAGTGTCAGGCGATGCCAGGCTTGCCCCTCGCTTACTTCACCGGGCTTGAGGCTCACTTCGCTCGGTGTGGACAGGCCTTTATACCCGCTCCAGGGCTTGTCCCAGGCGCCGCGACCGATGACGAAGGCGGGCACCGCGATCAGTTGCGCGCCCTGTTCGTTGAGCTGCCGGTAGTGGAGCGGGTACCAGCTGTCGCTGCCGATCAGTACGCCCAGGCGCCCGGCGGGGGTGTCTATGACGAGGGGGGGGGCCGGATGGTCGGCGCCCAGCACATCCCGCTGTTCGAATACCGGATGTCGTTGGCGTTGTGGCTGGCCGATCGGCCGGCCATCGCTGCTGAACACCAGGCTGCTGTTGTACAGGGCGCCGCGGCCAATCTTCAGCTCGCCGTCGCTGATGCTGGGCTCGGGCAGCACGATGGAGCCGGCCACCAGAGTGACGCCGAACTCCTTGGCCAGTCCGCCGAACAGCGCTTGATAGTCGCGGGCCATGCTATCGGCCTTCATGCGCAGGTAGGCATCCTCCAGGCGGTTATCGCCTTGAGCGCTGACGAGCGCCTGGATAAACGCCAGCGGATTGCTGACCGCCAGCCAGTGCATGGCTTTCTTCAGGGTGGTGGCCTGGTACAACTCGTCTTTTTCGCCACCGACCATCAGCCAGGTGCCGATGTGCTCGGGCAGGACCACCACGGTCTTGGCATTGAGAAAACCCTGGTCGCGAGCCGCCTGCAGGTAGGCCGCCAGTTTACGGTGCAGGCGCTCGGGGCTCTGGTAGTCGGTGGGGAACAGTTCGGGCTGGATGCCCAGCAGGTTGCCGCGGTCGGCGGGCGTGCCCTGGTCGACCGCCAGGTTGATACGCAGGTCTGACAGGTAATGACCCGCCGGACGATCGGTCGTCCACAGTGCGTAGGTGACCAGGGCGGCAATCAAGGCCAGTGAAAACAGCAGGTACAGAAATTTGCGCATGGGGGAACAGTCAGCGGCCGTGTGCAGGTTCATGATTTTTCATCAGGAGCTACGGGGCAGGGTACGGTAAAACAAGGGATTAGCGAAGGGCAGGCGCTGATTTGTACGCCCGGCAAGCACCTGCAGAAGGTGTCCAAGGAATTATCTGAACAGCATTGATGAGGTGCTGGGTGACCTTCGATCCCCCCGGCAGCTGATCGGCGCGCTGCACATCTGGATCATTAAATTGTCAGTTACGGTCATTGAGCGCCCGCGTCCGGACTCCTACGCTGTGGGTCATGACAGACGCAAGCCGCAGAGCTTGTGCTTTTTCCGTGATCGCCCGTTGTGGAGTTACCGATGACCGCCTCCCATTACCCGCATCTGCTGGCCCCGCTGGACCTGGGTTTCACCACGTTGCGCAACCGTACCCTGATGGGCTCGATGCACACCGGCCTGGAAGAGAAACCCGGCGGCTTCGAACGCATGGCGGCGTATTTTGCCGAGCGCGCCCGGGGCGGCGTGGGCCTGATGGTCACCGGTGGGATCGGGCCGAACGACGAGGGCGGGGTCTACTCCGGCGCGGCCAATCTGACCACGGAAGAAGAGGCGCTCAAGCACCGGATCGTGACCCGGGCCGTGCACGAGGCCGGTGGCAAGATCTGCATGCAGATTCTTCACGCCGGGCGCTATGCCTACAGCCCCAAGCAAGTGGCACCGAGCGCGATCCAGGCGCCGATCAATCCATTCAAGCCCAAGGAACTGGACGAGGAGGGTATCGAGAAGCAGATCAGCGATTTCGTCACCTGTTCGGTCCTGGCCCAGAAGGCCGAATACGACGGCGTCGAGATCATGGGCTCGGAAGGTTATTTCATTAACCAGTTCCTGGCGGCCCACACCAACCACCGTACCGACCGTTGGGGTGGCAGCTATGAAAACCGCATGCGCCTGCCGGTGGAAATCGTCCGTCGGGTGCGCGAAGCGGTGGGCCCGAATTTCATCATCATTTTTCGCCTGTCGATGCTCGATCTGGTGGACGGTGGCAGCACCTGGGACGAAATCGTCCGGTTGGCCAAGGCCATCGAGCAGGCCGGCGCGACGATCATCAACACCGGTATCGGTTGGCACGAAGCACGAATTCCCACCATCGCCACCAAGGTTCCGCGGGCGGCGTTCAGCAAAGTCACGGCCAAGCTGCGTGGTTCGGTGAGCATCCCGCTGATCACCACCAACCGCATCAACACCCCCGAAGTGGCCGAGCAGATCCTGGCCGAAGGCGATGCCGACATGGTTTCCATGGCGCGGCCGTTCCTGGCCGATCCAGAGTTCGTCAACAAGGCCGCTGCCGGTCGCAGCGATGAAATCAACACCTGCATCGGCTGCAACCAGGCGTGCCTGGACCACACCTTTGGCGGCAAGCTCACCACTTGCCTGGTCAACCCACGGGCTTGCCATGAAACCGAGCTGAACTACCTGCCAGTGACCCACGTGAAGAAAATCGCCGTAGTCGGTGCCGGCCCGGCCGGGTTGTCCGCGGCCACGGTGGCGGCCGAACGTGGGCATCAGGTGACGCTGTTCGATTCGGCCAGTGAAGTCGGTGGTCAGTTCAACATCGCCAAGCGCGTGCCGGGCAAGGAAGAGTTCTTCGAAACCCTGCGCTACTTCAAGCGCAAATTGCAGACCAGCCATGTCGAGCTGTGCCTCGACACGCGGGTGGATGTGGCGCAATTGGTGGCGGGCGGCTACGACGAGATCATCCTCGCCACCGGCATCGCCCCACGCGTGCCGGCGATTCCCGGAGTGGAGCATGCCAAGGTCTTGAGCTACCTGGACGTGATCCTCGAGCGCAAGCCGGTGGGCCGCAGCGTCGCAGTGATCGGTGCCGGCGGTATTGGCTTCGACGTGTCGGAGTTTCTGGTTCACCAGGGCGTCGCCACCAGTCAGGACCGCGAGGCGTTCTGGAAGGAGTGGGGCATCGACACCCACCTCGAGGCTCGCGGCGGAGTGGCCGGGATCAAGGCTGAACCCCATGCACCGGCGCGCCAGGTGTTCCTGCTGCAACGCAAGACCTCGAAGGTCGGTGACGGCCTGGGCAAGACCACCGGCTGGATTCATCGCACGGGCCTGAAGAACAAGCAGGTGCAGATGCTCAACAGCGTCGAATACCTGAAGATCGACGATGACGGGCTGCACATTCGCATCGGCGAAACCGGCGAGCCGCAAGTGCTGGCGGTGGATAACATCGTGATCTGCGCCGGCCAGGATCCGCTGCGTGAGCTGCAGGAAGGCCTGGAAGCGGCGGGGCAGGTCGTTCACCTCATCGGCGGTGCCGACGTGGCGGCGGAACTGGATGCCAAGCGGGCGATCAACCAGGGTTCGCGGTTGGCGGCGCAGTTGTAAGGATCAATCCCAGGAAAACCCTTGTGGGAGCGAGCCTGCTCGCGATTGTGGTGAGTCAGTTGCATGGATGTTGGCTGATCTGCCGCTATCGCGAGCAAGCTCGCTCCCACAGTGGGGAGGGGTGAACCTGAAGTCCCCCGCCAGCTGTTAAGATACCGGCCCGTTTTCCACCCGATCTGCCGCCATGCTGCTTCCCGCCCTCGACTGGCATCCCCAACCCCGACTCGAACCCCTTCACCTGGACTGGCTCGCCCGTGCCGGTGTCGAAGTAGCGGTGTTGCGCCTGGACCGGATCGATCCGCTGATCAGCGGCAACAAGTGGTTCAAGCTGGTCCCGCATCTGCGCGCCGCCCATGAGGCCGGGGCCGAAGGGGTCATGAGCCTGGGTGGTGCGTATTCCAACCATTTGCATGCGCTGGCGGCGGCCGGCAAGCGCTTCGGCTTTCCCACGGCCGGGCTATTGCGCGGTCACCCCCGGGACACGCCGACGGTGCGCGACCTGAAAGCGTTTGGCATGGACCTGCACTGGTTGGGATATGGCGGATACCGGGAGCGGCACGCAGCGGATTTCTGGGAGCCGTGGCAGATTCGCTATCCACATTTGCATCCGGTGCCCGAGGGCGGTTCGGGATTGCCTGGGGCGCAAGGCTGCATGACGTGGGTGGCCAGTGTCCGTGAACAATTGGCGGCGCTGGGATGGGCGGATTATCACGGCTGGTGGTTGGCTTGCGGTACTGGAACATCGCTGGCCGGACTGGTGCTGGCCGAAGCGGGCGAGCGCCCGGTCTACGGCGTACTGGCCGTGCCCCCGGACCATGGCGTGGCCCGGCAGGTCGAGCGCATCGTGGGAGAAGCGGGGCTTTCCAGCCCGCGTCATGAGTTGTTCGACGGCAGCCGTGGCGGGTTCGCACGGGTCGATGCCGAGCTCACGGCCTTCATCGAAATCACGGCGGCCATCGAACTGGAGCCGTTGTACACCGGCAAAGCCTTGATGGTGCTCAAGGCGCGGGTCGAGGCGGGAGGCTTTGCCCCCGGCACGCGCCTGGTCTTTGTCCACACCGGCGGTTTGCAAGGCCGCCGAGGGTTCGATTGACGGGCAATCAGCCGCGTTTGGGCATCATCCGCAGCAGCGTGTTGTCCCGTACCACATAGTGGTGATACAGCCCCGCCAAGGCATGCAGGCCTATCAGCCAATAGCCGATGGTGCCGCCCAGCACGTGCCAGCCTTCCAGTTGCTTGGCGAAATCCTTGTCTTGATTGATGAGCAACGGCAGATCGAAACCGTAGAACATCACCTGGTGCCCTTCGGCGCTGGTGATCAGCCAGCCCAGCAGCGGCATGGCGATCATGAACAGGTACAGCGCCCAGTGCATCAGGCGGGCGAGGACGGTTTGCCAGGCAGGCGATGCCGGGAAAATCGCCGGTGCCTTGCCCATGCTGCGGGCGAACAGGCGCAGCCAGACCAGCACGAACACCGTCAGGCCGAGCATGAAATGCGCTTCCTTGATCAGTGTCCGGCCGCCGCTGCCCTTGGGGAAAATTCCCCGCAACTCAATGCAGGCATAAACCACGGCCAGCAGGACCAGCATCAGCCAATGCAAAGTTACCGTGACGGTACTGTAGCGGCTTTCCGAGTTTTTCCAGGGCATTGCGGGTATCTCCAACAATCAGGGTCGAGCGCCGTCTAACGCGGCGTGTCTTTACTGTAAGCCCGTTTCGCTGGGTTTGCATGAACCAGATCAGGTTTGCTGGCAAGAAGCCAAAAGGCAGGATCAGGGTGTGAAGTCTGGCGGGTTCAGCAGCCAGTCCAACAGCAGCCCGGCATCGTGATTGCCAAGGGATGGTTTCGGTGGGGCGGCGGCGTGTCCTGCGCCGGTATCGACAGCCCCGGGGCACAGCACCGGTCGGTCGGGGTCGCCATCGAGAAAGCTCACCAGCACTTCGCTGCCGGCCATCAGGGGAGGGCTGTCGCCCAGCGTCAGTCGCGACACGGGCAGCGTGATGCCTTCCTGGTCCGGTGCCCAGAGGCTGACACTCACGTGGCCGCGCTCATCGAACGGGGCCGGCTGGCCGGTGCGGCCGAGTACATGGGCCAGGTGATACCCGGGAATGCATGGTTTGAGGTGCTTGAGGGCCGGCCTGAACACGGTGGACCAGGGAATGGCGGTGAAGCGGTTGCGGTAGTCACGGGCCGACGGTGTGGTGGGCAGGTCCGGTTCAAGGATCGAAAACTGCCGCCCGCGATGCTGGACCTCGGTGATCAGCCATTGATCGTTGAAGGTGGAAACCGGGTGTTCGCAGATCTGCACGATGTCGCCGCTGTGCAGGGCCGGTTGATCACTGTGGCCATGGATTTCCCGTTGCCGACAGCGCAACCGTTCCAGATGGCGGCGTCCGGCCTGGTAACGGTGAGTCAGGGCCGGGTCGCCGTGCATCGCCTCATGGTCGATCTGCTCGAGGGGTTGATTCGCCGCCGGGGCCTCGGTTTCGGTCGCCCCCCGGTCACGGAACCCGACAGGCACGCCAGGCACCATCGCGTGATGGCGCAAATACAAGCGCTTGATGGCTGGTATCGAGTTGTCGTTCGGGCGCAGGGGCAACTCGACGGGGCGCGCGGGGAAACTCTTCGGGTCTTCGGCAAACACCAGGACGTGGCCCTGGGGGGTGTGTTCGAAGTGGTAATGAATGCCTTCTTCCTCACACAGCCGTTGCAGGAGGGCCAGGTCGCTTTCGTCGTACTGGATGCAGAATGGGCGACACGGATACTGCCCATGGGGCAGCTCGAAACGGTAACTGTCAGCGGGCAGAGCGTTGTCTTCCAGCAGGCGTTGCAGCAACTGCACCACGCTGAGCCGATGGAAAACCCGGCGCCGCGGGCCTTGTTCCAATCGCAGCAGGTAAGGCACCAACGTCAAGCGGTAGCCGATGCGCCGCGGTGCCGAGGCACTCAGGCTGACGCTGTGGACAACCCCATGGATGCCCGAATCGCCGTCCAGGCGCAGGAACGCCGGATGCCCCAATAGCAGGTCGGGGTTTATCGGTGGGGCCAGGCCGATCAGTTCGAGGTCAAAGCGGTACGGCTGGTTGAGGGCTTCGCGGCCATTGAAGCGCAAGACTTGCAGCTGCAAGTCGTTTTGCGTGAGCGTCAGGCTGAAGGGACTTTCCGTGTCGTTGCGCATCGCGCCTCCTACTGGCAGGGACAGAGGCCCAGAGGGTACGAAACCACGGGGGGGAACGGTGCTTGCGAGCCGCTATTTCAGAAAAGCCCTACAACACACTGTGAAAATGTCGATCCGGCAGGCTGAATTTTTTGGTCGATCAGCCGGTTTAGGCCGTATAAACTTGCGCCACAGCGCCGGCCGGCAGATGTCTCGGCGCGTCAGACAAGAGAGTGAGTAATGGGCGCACAGTGGAAGGTTAAACACAAAGAAGCGGCTGCCAACGCCAAGGGCAAGATCTTCGGCAAACTGGTGAAGGAAATCACCATTGCCGCGCGTAACGGTGCCGATACCGCGACCAACGCGCACTTGCGTCTGGTGGTCGAGCAGGCGAAGAAGGCCTCGATGCCCCGCGAGACCCTGGAACGTGCGATCAAGAAAGGTTCTGGCCAGCTCGGTGAAACCGTGCAGTACCACCGCGTCACCTACGAAGGGTTCGCGCCGCACCAGGTGCCGCTGATCGTTGAATGCGTGACCGATAACATCAACCGTACCGTCGCTGAAATTCGCGTCGCGTTCCGCAAGGGCCAACTGGGCGCCTCGGGTTCGGTGGCGTGGGACTTCAACCACGTCGGCATGATCGAAGCCGCTCCGGACAGCCCGGACGCCGATCCGGAGATGGCCGCCATCGAGGCCGGTGCCCAGGATTTCGAGCCGGGCGAAGACGGCGCGACGTTGTTCCTCACCGATCCTGCCGACCTCGATGCTGTGCAGAAGGCTTTGCCGGAGCAGGGCTTCACCGTGTTGTCGGCCAAGCTGGGCTACCAGCCGAAGAACCCGGTCAGCGGCTTGACCGACGAGCAGATGGCTGAAGTCGAAGCCTTCCTCGAAGGCCTCGACAACCATGACGACGTGCAGGACATGTTTGTCGGGTTGGCGGGTTAAGCACCACGCTGTTTGGGTCAGGGACATGATGGACATGTGGCGAGGGGATTTATCCCCGCTGGGCCGCGAAGCGGCCCTAAAACCAGACGACTTGAGTATGTCTGCCTGACTCTGCAGGATTTAGGGGGCTGCTGCGCAGCCCAGCGGGGATAAATCCCCTCGCCACAATAGATGGTGTGCTTGACAGGTTGGTGCTGCTGGCTCAACCGCTGTGTTTGAACTCGCGCAGTAAGCCTTCAATCTCATCGAACCCCGGCCGTGCCAGCACCTCCGGCTGACAGCAGCGCGCCTCCAAATCCAGCAGCCATGCAAGATCCTGCGCACTGGGCGTCGGTTCGATCCGCGCCAGCAATTCCCCCAGCAAGATCCCGAAGGCCCGTACCTCGATGCGTTGCAGTGCGCGGGTTTGCACGGTGTCGGCCGTGGCGTGGAACGACGCCGCGCCAAAGTCCCCCAGCAAGCAATCGCCCTGGTCATTGCACAGGATATTGTGCCCGTACAGATCCCCATGGGTAATGCCCTGGCGGTGCAGGTGCGCCGCCACCGAGGCGATGCCGTGGGCGATGCGCAAGGCCACCGGGGCGTTCAGGCGCAGTTCATCGGCATACACGTCGCGGGTGCATGACGCCAGGCTCGGCAGCCCGGCGAGGTTGCGATAGCTGGGCTCGATCAGTGCCATGACCAGCCCGGCCTGTTGCTCGGGGTGCCCGGCGACCTGGCCCGACACGTCAATCAGGTTTGGGTGTCGACCGGCTGTGATGCAGGCATGCATTTCATGCAGGGGGGAGCCGTCGCTGGTCATCTGGCCTTTGTACAGCTTCACCGCGACGTTTCGCGCCATCTGGCCGGGCGCCTGCCAGAGCGCTTGGTGAATCACTCCGGAGGCACCTTCACCCAGTGGTCGTTGCAGCGTCAGTTGCGACCAGTCGATGAGCGTCGTGGTGTTCAAGGCTGCGGCATCGGCCTGGGTTTCCAGGGGGTTGCCGGCGTAGGCCAGCCAACTGAGGCTCGGCAGCTCCAGCAACCATGGCGGCAGCTCGGTCAGTTGGTTGGCGGCGATGCGCAGCAGTTCCAGGCGATGACACTGGCCCAGGCTCGCCGGTAACTGCTGCAAACGGTTGCCGGCCAGCATCAGTTTTTGCAGGTGCGGGCATTGGCCCAGCTCATCCGGCAAGTGGCTGATGTCGTTGTCGGTCAGGATCAGCCAGCGCAGCCCTGGTGGCAACGCGGCGCCCGTGACGCGGGTGATGCGGTTGGCCTTGAAACCGACCATGGTCAACGCGCTGCAACGGCCCAGGCATTCGGGCAGTTCAGTGAAGCGGTTGTCGGAACAGAACAGCACGCGCAGGCGAGGCAGCCGATGCAGGTCGTCGGGCAGCGTGTCCAACTGATTGCCGCTGAGGTTGAGGATCTCGAGGGAATCGGCCAGCTCGAAGATTTCCCGGGGAAACTGCGTCAAGCCGCAGGCCAGGTCCAGCCGGGTGATGCCCGAGAGTTGGCCGGCGCGTAGTTGGGCGAGGGTGTGCATGGCAGGGTTCGCTGTCGGTCAAGAAGAAAAAACGCGGACACACCTGTGGCGAGGGAGCTTGCTCCCGCTGGGCGGCGCTGTAGGAGCTATGTAGGAGCTGTCGAGTGCAACGAGGCTGCGATCTTTCCCCTGGCGCTTGAGTCCCAGGTGAAAGATCAAAAGATCGCAGGCTCCGCCAGCTCCTACAGAACCCAGCGGGAGCAGGCTGCCTCGCCACAGGTCATCGGTTCAACTGATTGTGAGATGCCGCATGATAACTGCAAAATTCCCTCTAGCGCTCGATACTGCGGTTCCAACGGGCGTTCCAGGCCGGGCGTTGCTCGTTGACCTGGTCCCAATCCACGGCAATCGCTGTTTCCAGGTAGCGCTTCATCGCCTCCACCTGGCCACGGGTCTTGTCGGTGGTCGGGGTGTTGGGATTGGAAGGGATCTGGTCGCCTTCTTCCAGGGCAATGGCCTGGGCTTGCGGGGTCAGCAGGAAAGCGGCGAGCTTTTGCGCCAGTTCCGGCTGGGTGTTTTGCGCAATGGTGCATTCGGCGACGTTGAGGACCACGGCGCCTTCCTTCGGCTGGGCATATTCGACGGGCATGCCCTTGAGTTTCAGCGCGGTCACCTGGGTCGGTGTCAGTGGGAACAGCGCGGCTTCATCGGTCTGTAGCATTTCGGATATCTTCGCCGAGCTCGGGATGTACTCCAGCACGTTGCGTCCCACCGTGTTCGGCCACGCCTTGAAACCTGGCTCGACGTCGGTTTCGCTGCCGCCCTGGATCCGGTTGAACATCAAAAAGCCGTGCAGGCCGAAGGTGGACGAGGCCATCGACTGGAACACCACTTTGTCCTTGAAGCGCGGATCGGCCAGGTCCATCCATGAAGTGGGTGTATCCCAGCCTTTTTCCTTGAACAGCCGGGTGTTGTAGGCCAGCCCCGTCACCCCGAGGCTGACGGCCACGGCCTGATCTTTGATACGCCCCTTGGCCGGGATCTGCGCCAGGGTCGGGTTGTCCTCGAGCTTGTCGCACAGCCCCATGGCGATGGCGCGGTACATGATGCCGTCATCGAGGAACATCACGTGCATCTGCGGGTTGCCTTTGCTGGCCTGGACTTTCGCCAGGATGTCGGCGGAAGTACCGGGCACGATGACCACTTTGACATTGTTGGCTTTCTCGAATGCCGGCAAGACTTTATCGGCGTAGAGCCGCTCCATGGTGCCGCCGTTCATGCCCAGGTAAAGCGTCGGCTCGGCCAACGCCTGGGTGACCGGGAACAGGGCGCCCAGGCAAGCGGAAGCCAGCGAGCAGAAACCGAACAGTGCACTGCGTTTGACGTTATTCATTGGCACGACCTTCCTCTATCAAGCAACGGAGATGGAGTGAAACCGGGTGATGGAAAACGCATCCAGCGGCGTGGTCGAAGCCCCGCTGCAGATGATCTCGGTGAGCGCCTGGCCCACCGCCGGGCCGATCTGGAAGCCCGCGCCGGCAAAGCCGAACGCGTGCAATAGACCGGGCTGGGTGCTGCTGTGGCCGATCACCGGTTGGCGATCGGGCAGGTAACCTTCGGTGCCGCTCCAGGTGCGAATCGCCTGGGCGCCTTCCAAAAACGGGTAGAGCTCGACGGCCTGGCGCAGGATTTCCAGCACGGCGTTCTGGCCGGGCCGGGCGCGAGCGGCATCCAGGGCAAAGCCTTGGCCGCCTCCCAGCACGCAATTGCCGCGCGAGACCTGGCGGGCGTAGATACCGCCGCCCTCGACGCCGGTGCTGGCGTCCATGACCAGGGGCAAGGGTTCGGTGACCAGCATCGCCGGGTGTCCGGTGTGCATCGGCACCGCTTCGCCGAATTGCGCGGCGAACTGGCTGGCCCAGGCTCCGGCGCAGTTCAGCAGCCAGGGCGCGTGGAATGTCAGGCCCGTTGCGGTGTGTACGACAAAGCGTTGGCCGTCGTGCGCCACGGTGCCGACGGTGCACTGTTCATGGACTTGCGCACCCTGGCGGCGAGCGGCCTGGGCGAAGGCGGGGGATACCAGGCGTGGATTGGCATGGCCGTCATCCGGGCACAGCGACGCCCCCACCGCGACGGCGCCGACCCACGGAAAACGCGCGCGCAGGGCCGTGCGATCGAGCAGTTGCAAATCCAGGCCGAAGCCTTGGCTGGCGATGGCGTAGTCGTGCAGCGCTTGTAGGTCTTCAGCGCTGCGGGCCAGCTTCAGATGACCGCTGCGCTGGTATTCGCCGTCGATGCCGATCAACCGGGGCAATTGGTGCCAGATTTCATGGGCCCGTTGCGACAGGGGCAGTTGCGACAGGGGGCGGCCCTGGCGGCGCACACCGCCGTAGTTCACGCCGCTGGAGTGCGAGCCGCAGAAGTCTCGTTCCAGCAACGCCACCTGGCGTCCGGCCTGGCTCAGGAACAACGCGGCCGAGGCGCCGACGATACCGCCCCCAATGATCACTGCATCCACTTCGATCATGGCTCGACCTCCAGGCCGAACGGCACGGGCTTGATCGGTGCCTGGGCTCGCAAGCGGCCGATGCTGGCGACGGCGCGGCCACTTTCGCAGGCAATGATTTCTGCGGCAGCGGCACCGCACATCCGCCCCTGGCAGCGACCCATGCCGACCCGGCAATGGGCCTTGACCCGGTTGATCTCCCAATGGCCTTCGCCCACCACCCGGCGGATATCGCCCGCGCTGACTTCTTCGCAGCGGCAGATCATCAGGTGATCGGCAGCGTCGGCGGCCCAGTGTTCAGGAAAGGCAAAGGCGCGCTCCAGGCCTTCCCGGAATCGGCCGATGCGCTCGAGGGCTTCTTCCAGTTGCGTGCAACGCTGCGGGTCGATCAAGTAACCGATGTCTTCAAGTAAGGCCAGGGCCGCGCGTTCACCGGCCATCTCGGCGGCGTCGGCGCCCATGATTCCGGCACCGTCACCCGCCAGATAAACCCCGGGCACACTACTGCGCCCAGCGTGGTCCCGCAGTGGTAGCCAGGCGCGGTTGAGGGCGCTCCAGGAAAACTCGCAGCCCAGCAGATCTGCCAGTTGAGTTTCGCTGCGCAAGCCGTGGGCGAAGGCCACCGCGTCGCAGTCGAGAGTTCGCTCGCCTTTTGCGTTGCGCCATTTTAGTGACTGGACCCGGCGTTCGCCGCTGATACACGACAGATTCGCGCCTTGGTGCACACTGATGCCGTGGGCGGTCAGCCAGGCGCGGTAGTAGAGCCCCTTGGCGAGGGTGGCCGGTTGCACCAGCAGGCCGGGCAGGGCGCGGGCCTGGGCGCTGAAGGGCGAACTGTCGAGCACCGCGACCACGTTGGCGCCGGCCTTGGCGTACTGATACGCCACCAGATACAACAAGGGACCGCTGCCGGCGAACACCACTCGTTCGCCGATGGCGCACCCCTGGAATTTCAGCGCGATCTGCGCCGCGCCCAGGCTGTAGACCCCGGGCAGGGTCCATCCCGGCACGGGCAGGACCCGGTCGGTGGCGCCGGTGGCGACGATCACGCTGGCGTATTCAAGACGATCGGCGCGACCTTCATGCAAAGTGTCCAGCATGCCGGCTTCGGCGTTCCACACCAGGGTGTCGGGACGGTAATCGAGCTGTTCGCGCAACTCGTCGAGGGTCTGGTGGAGGGCGCTGGCCTTGTGCGCTTCGAAGCCATAGAGCTTGGCGGGCGAGCGCTTGAAGTTGGCCGGTTGGCGCCGATAGATCTGTCCGCCACCGCGGGCGGCTTCATCCAGCAGGACCGGGTACAGGCCATGGGCGACCAGGGTTTGCGCGGCGCGAATACCGGCCGGGCCGGCGCCGATGATGGCTATCGGTTTCATCGCCACCTCACGGGCAGGGCCGGGGGATTCGTGGGGTTGTCGGAGCCGTCATCGCGAGCAAGCTCGCTCCCACATGGGATCTGTCGTGGATATTGGTTTTGTGCACGCCGCAGTCCCCCTGTGGGAGCGAGCTTGCTCGCGATGAGGCCATGCCTGTCGACAGTGTTCATACCTGGCGCCCCGGTTCGCGGCTGATGTGCTGCCCGGCTTCCAGCAGGGTCGAGCAGGCGCGCACGCGGCGGCCGTCGCCCAGGCGCACCCAGCAGTCCTGGCAGGCGCCCATCAGGCAGAAGCCGGCCCGGGGCTCGGCGCTGAAGTCACTGCCGCGCAGGTGTTCGCCGCAGGTCAGCACGGCGGTCAGCAGCGTGTCCCCCAGCAGCCCGGTGGCGGGCTGGCCGTCGAGGGTGAAGTCCAGGGCCGGGCGGTCGCCTTCGGCCAGTCGTTTCAGCAGTGCCATGACACCCTCATTGTTTGCCTACCAGGACCCGATCCAGGCCATAGACCCGGTCGAGCAGAATCATGGTCAGCGCGGTGAGCCCGATGACCAGCGCCGACACCGCCGCCATCATCGGATCGATGGATTCGGTGGCGTACACGTACATGCGCACCGGCAAGGTTTGCGTGGCCGGCGAGGTGACGAAGATCGACAGCGTGACTTCATCGAAACTGTTGATGAATGCCAGCAGCCAGCCCCCGGCGACCCCCGGCAGGATCATTGGCAAGGTGATTTGCCGGAATAGCGTGAAGCGCCCGGCCCCCAACGATTGCGCGGCCTGTTCGGCACTGCGGTCCAGGCCGATGGCCGAGGCCAGCACCAGGCGCAGCACATACGGCGTGATCACCAGCACATGAGCGAAGATCAACCAGGCGAAGCTGCCGTTCACGCCCATCAGCGCAAACAGGCGCAGCAAGGCGACCCCCAGCACCAGGTGTGGAATGATGATCGGCGACAGGAACAGGCCGTTGAAGAAATCCCGCCCCGGGAACGCGAGCCGGGTGATCGCCAGGGCCGCCGGCACTGCAATCAACGTCGCCAGGGAGGCCGCGCAGAACGCCAGGACCAAGCTGTTGTAGAACGCGTCGACAAAATCCGCGCGTTCGAACACCGCGCGAAACCAGCGCAGGGAAAACTCGGTGGTCGGCAGGCTCAGGGTGTTTTCCGGGGTGAAGGCGACGAGGCAGACCACCATCAGTGGCGCAAGCATGAAGACCACCACCAAGGTGTGGAACAGCAGCGCGAAAGGACCGTTTCTGGACATGACGAATTATCCCAATGACTTCTTGTAGCGGCCTTCGATCATCCGGTTCCACGACAGCATGATCAGCAGGTTGAGCAGCAGCAGCGCGACGGCGATGGCTGCGCCCATCGGCCAGTTCAGCTCCGACAGGTACTGGTCGTAGATCAACGTGGCGACCATCTTCAAGCGCCGTCCGCCGAGCAGGCCGGGGATCGCGAAGGAGCTGGCGGCGAGGCCGAACACAATGAGGGTGCCGGACAATACGCCGGGCATGATTTGCGGCAACACTACTTTGCGGATCACCGTGAACTGGCTCGCCCCCAGGGACAGCGCGGCCTGTTCGGCGGCCGGGTCGAGTTTCTGCAACGAGGTCCAGACTGGAATGATCATGAACGGCAGCATCACGTGGACCAGGGCGATGACCACGGCGAACGGTGTATAGAGCAGCTTCATCGGCGCACCGCCGAAGGCTTGCAGGGCCTGGTTGACCAGGCCGTCGGCGCCGAGCAACAGGCTCCAGCCGAAGGCCCGCACCACCACCGAAATCAGCAGCGGCGTGAGAATCAGGATCAGGAAAATCGAGCGCCACGGCGCGCCCATGCGGCTGAGGATGTACGCCTCGGGCACGCCGATCAGCACGCACAAAACAGTGGTCAGGGCGCTGATCCAGAATGTGCGCAAAAAGATCTCGTAGAAGTACGGATCACCCAGCAGGCTGGTGTAGTGCGCGAGGGTGTAGGCGTTGCCGTCGATGCCCGAACTGTAGTCGAAGACGTTGAACGACAGGACCACGGTCAAGCCCAAGGGAATCACCAGCAAGCCCAGGTACAAGGCCAGGGCCGGTGCCGACATCAGGTAGCCTTGCCGACCACGGCGCATCGCATCGATCAGCTTCATGCCGACACCTCGTCCACGCTCAGCACCCGCAGCAGTGCCGGATCCCAGTCCAGGCCCACCGCCGTGCCTTCGACCAAGGGCGCCGAGCCGTCGTTGCGGCGCACCACGCAGAGTTCCCCCAGGCTGGTGGACACGCCGTACAGCCATTGGCTGCCCAGGAAGAAACGGCTGACGAGGGTGCCTTGCAGTCGCCCTGAACCGGCCTCGCACAGGTCGATTTTTTCCGGGCGCAGGCTCAGGGTCAGCTCGCCATCGGCCTGGCCGCAGGCTTGAACGACGCCCGCACTGTCCCGCATGCCGGGCAGCAGGTTGGCTTTGCCGACGAAGCTGGAAATGAACTCGGTGCGCGGGTGCTCGTAAAGGGTGTACGGCGCGTCGATCTGGGTGATGCGCCCGGCCTGCATCACCACGACCCGGTCACTGATCGACAAGGCTTCGGACTGGTCGTGGGTCACCATCAGTGTGGTGATTCCGACTTCGTGCTGGATGCGGCGAATTTCGTATTGCATCTCTTCGCGCAGGTTGGCGTCGAGGTTGGACAGCGGCTCGTCGAGCAGCAGCACCGGCGGTTCGATCACCAAAGCCCGGGCCAGTGCCACGCGTTGGCGCTGACCGCCCGAGAGTTCTCGTGGGTAGCGGTCGGCGTGGTGGTCCAGGCGGACCAGTTTCAACACCCGGTCCACCCGTTTTTGCAGTTCGGCGTTGGCCACTTTGCGCATGCGCAGGCCGAAGGCCACGTTGTCCCTGACGGTCATGTGGGGGAACAGCGCGTAGCTCTGGAACACCACCCCCAGACCACGGCTGGCGGGCTTGGCGTGGGTAATGTCGCGACCGTCCAGCAGGATGCGCCCGCTGCTGACTTCGACGAAGCCGGCAATCATTTGCAGGGTGGTGGTCTTGCCGCAGCCGGAAGGCCCCAGTAGCGAGACAAACTCGCCTTTTTCCACCGACAGGTTGGTGGCGACCACGGCGTCGATGTCGCCGTAGCGTTTGCCAAGTCTTTCAAGTTGCACAAAAGCCATCGCTGCGCTCCACCTGGGATTGTTATGCGTCGCCGCAAGGGCGCGCTTTTTTGTATGGGCAGATACGAAAGGGTGCTGCTGGGGTGCGTTGGCGCTCGACCTCGAGTCGGCTGCCGCTGTTGTTCGAATCGCCCCTGTCTGGACGAAGAGTAGGACGAAGAATAGGATGGGCTCAATGGACTATTTCACTGAGGTGAAGACTATTTTTAGTTTTATTCAGTGAATAAATTTAATAGTGAGAAATTGCATGGTTAATTCCACTGATCGGAATAATGAGAAGAACGAAGTCGGTGTCGGAGCGGTCTCCAGGCTGTTTGCCGTGTTGCGCAGCTTGGGTGACACCGCCGAAGGCGGCGAGCGAGTGACGCAATTGGCCCAGCGCATCGGCCTGTCCCAGCCCACCACGCATCGCTTGCTGCGCAGCCTGATGGAAGAGGGCATGGTCGAGCAGGATGCCCGCAGCAAACGCTATCGGCTGAGCCTGGAGTTCTTCGCCCTGGCGGCCCGCGCCGGCAATACCGGCAACCTGCGCGACCTGGTGCGCCCGGCCATGCTGCGGTTGTCGGCGTCCTTGGGGGACTCGCTGTTTCTGCTCGCCCGCAGTGGCTTCGATGCCATCTGTCTGGACCGCAGCGAGGGACCGTTTCCGATCCGCACGTTCACCGGTGACATTGGTGGCCGCGTGGCGTTGGGCGTGGGGCAGGGCAGCCTGGCGATCCTGGCGTTCCTGCCGCAAGAGGAGCGCGACACGGTGATTCAATACAACCTGCCACGGCTCAAGGATTTCCATCTGTACGACGAAGTCTTCCTGCGTTCGGAAGTGGAGAACGTGCGCGCGCTGGGCTACGCCGGGCGCAACACCGGCGTATTGCAAGGCATGGCCGGGGTGGCCGTGCCGATCCTGGACCGTGATGGCCGGGCCGTGGCCGCCTTGAGCGTGGCAACCGTGAGTGACCGGCTGGGGCCCGATCGCCTGCCGACGGTGGTGGACATGCTCAAGCGCGAGGCGGCCCTGATCGGGCCGCGAATCAACCCGTTCGACCCGCTGCTGCGCAGGCCTTCGCAGGTGTTTGGGCAGGGCTGAACACTGCCTCAAGATCACCGCGGATCCCTTTGTGGGAGCGAGCTTGCTCGCGATGGCGGCCGTTCAGTTAGCAATGATGTTGACTGACACACCGCTATCGCGAGCAAGCTCGCTCCCACAGGGATTTGCGCGGATCAGAAGTCCAATGTCTGCTTAAGTCTTTGCATCGTCGGCGTGTCACTCGGTATGACCATCGCATAGTTGTAGCCCGGCCCGGACCAGTATTCGGCTTGCAACTCGCCGTCGCGGCGACTGCCCCGGGGCAGCAGGAAGTTTTTCGGGCCGGGCGGGCGCACGTAGAAGCTGATTTTCTGACCGCTGGAGTCCTGATAGACCACCATCGCCGCCGCGCCTTGCTCGGTGCTGAGCAAACGCCCGCTGACCGGTTTGAAACCGGCGCTGGACAGGTCGGGCAGCCGGTCGGCCTGAGTGAAGTAGCGGTCGAGCCAATCTTGCATGTGCTGCTCGTCGCCGGTCTGGTAATCGGCTGGAAGGATGCCCTGCTGGGCAATCAACCGGTACGCCTGGAGGGCATCGGCCATGGGCGCTGCGGCGCTGAGCAGGGTCATTTGCCGCGCCTGCCAGCCACCGAAGCCACCCACGCTGACAGCCAGCAGCAACACCGCGGCGCTGGCCAGGTGGCGATGGGCGCGGTGTTTCAGGCGCTGGCGAATCATGGCCGGGTCGAGGTCCGGGTTGGGCGGTTGTCGCAAGGTTCCGCTCAGGGCCGTGCGCAGGTGCTGCGCGTCCTGTTGCCAGGCCCGGACGCGGGCGGCGACTTCGGGCTGGTTGACCAGGTAGGTCTCCACCAGGCGCCGGTCGGCCTCGCTCAGTTGACGATCGACGTAGGCGTGCAGGTCGCTGTCGCTGGGGGGCATGCTGATCATTTGAGTATCCGCAGGGTGGGGCGGGTGATTTCGCCATCGCTGAGTTGGCGCAGGGCCTGGCGGGCGCGGGACAGGCGGGACATCACCGTGCCGGTCGGCACGCCGAGGATGTCGGCGACTTGCTGGTAGCTCAAGCCTTCCACCGACACCCACAACAACAGCGCACGCTGTTCCGTGGTGAGCTGATCGAAAGCCTGCAAAGACGACTGTGCGATCACGCTGCGCTCGGCTGAGGGGTGGGCATCGTCGCGGCCGGTGAAAAACTCCAGCATGCGCGCGTACCGGCGGGAGCGGCGATGGCCATCGAGAAACTGCCGATACAGGATCGAAAACAGCCAGGCCCGCAGATCGCCGTCCGGGCGCTTGTCGTGCCATTTGGACAACGCCCGCTCCAGGCACATCTGCACCAAGTCGTCGGCGTTGCTCGGGTTGCGCGTCAGCGACACGGCAAAGCGCCGTAGCCTGGGGATGAGTTCGCGCAACTGTTCGTCGAGTGCATTCATGGAAGGTGGTTTCTGTAGGCAGTCACTGCGCCGGGACTGGAAAGACGATCCGCGAACGAGATTATTCCAGTGCAGGAAAAATAAATACGAGGCGTGGGAATAAACCTGCCAGGCCTTCGTCTGACAGATCCTTTCCAACAAATGGCCTCGAGCCCTGGAGCTTTCTCATGGTTGATCCTTCACCCTCGGCGAGCCGGCCGCCCTTGAGTGGCGCCGCCCTGACACTGCGCCTGAGCGGCATTGCCGTGATTGTTGCGGCGCTGGCCGGGCTGTTTGCCTACGTCAATGGCAGCCTTGACCCACAGCGTCTGACACCTGATGCACTGGTCAATGTCTTGGAAAAAAACAACGGCGTTCACCCGGGCTTTCGACGCAACCACTCGAAAGGGGCCTGCGTCGCGGGTTATTTCCAAAGCTCGGGCGAGGCCAGCGCCTATTCCAGCGCCCAGGTGTTCTCGCTGCCGCAAACGCCCGTGGTTGGGCGTTTCGCCTTGCCCAGCGGCAACCCTTATGCACCGGACGGCAGTGTGCCGATTCGCAGCCTGGCGTTGCGTTTCACCCAGGCCAACGGCCAGCAATGGCGCACCGGCATGAACAGCATGCCCGTGTTTCCGGTGGGCACTCCCGAAGCCTTCTACCAACTCCAGCAAGCCCAGTCGCCGGACCCTGCCACAGGAAAACCGAATCCCGCGGCCGTACCGGCGTTTTTTGCCGCGCATCCCGAAGCCGCGCCGTTCCTGCAATGGATCAAGACCGCCAAGCCGTCGGCCAGCTATGCCACCGAAACCTACAACGGCATCAACGCCTTCTATCTGGTCAACCCCGCCGGGCAGCGCCAGGCCGTGCGCTGGGGCGTGGTACCGCTGAGCCAGGACGCTGCCGATGCGACGCCACCCCAGGGCGCCGACTTTCTCGAGCAAGACTTGGCGAAGCGTCTCGCCGCCGGGCCGTTGCGCTGGCAACTGAACATCACCTTGGCCAACCCGGGGGACCCGGTGAACGACGCCAGCAAGGCCTGGCCCGCTGACCGCAAGGTGCTCAACGCCGGCACGCTGGTGCTGGAGCGCACCCAGGCGCAGGACAACGGCGAATGCCGCGACATCAATTATGACCCGCTGATCCTGCCCCACGGGATCGAAGGGTCTGACGATCCGCTGTTGGTCGCGCGTTCCGCTGCTTATGCCAGCTCCTATCTGCGGCGTACCAGCGAAGTAAGCCAATTGCCCACCACTCAGGAGTCCCGCCCATGAGCGCCCCTCGTCACTTCGTACCGCTGGCTCGGCTGCTGCACTGGCTGATGGCATTGATGATCATCGCCATGCTGTTTATCGGCGCCGGCATGGTCGCTTCGGTGTCCGCACGCCATGAATGGCTGCTGCAGTTGCACAAACCATTGGGCATCGCGATTTTGCTGTTGGTGATCGTGCGCCTGGTGGTGCGTTTTACTACCCGCCAACCGCCGCTGCCGGCCGATCTGCCGGGTTGGCAGGTGCTGGCGGCAAACGCCTCCCATGTGCTGTTGTACGCCTTGATGCTGGTTTTACCACTGTTGGGCTGGGGTATGATTTCGGCGGCGGGGGATCCGGTGATGCTCGGTAACTGGCTGCAACTGCCCTCGATCCTGCCCGCCCACGCCCAGACATTCGCACTGGTGCGCAAGGCCCACGGGTACCTGGCTTATTTGTTGTTCCTGACTGTGCTGGTGCATCTGGCGGCGGCGCTGTTTCACGCGTGGGTGCGCCGGGATGAGGTGTTGGACAGTATGTTGCGCGGCAAGGGCTGAAGTGGGTGAACGACTCAAAATACTGTGGGAGCGAGCTTGCTCGCGATGACGGCAGCACAGCCAACATCTCTGCAAGCTGACCCGCCGCTATCGCGAGCGGGCTCGCTCCCACAGGGATTCAGGGGACTTAGATGAGGGTGGGGGCAAAGCTTGCTCCCACCCAGCGTGTCCACTTTGGATAGGGTTGATCAGGTCGTTGGATCAGCGCAATTCGTCAACCATGGCTTCGATGGTGCTCAACACATCCTTGCCCAGCTGCATCGAACGTTTGCCGGACCAGCCGGTGATCGGGTTCGGGTGGTCGTCATGGTCCTTGAATGGCATTTCCAGGGTCAGGGACAGGCAGTCATATTTTTGCCCGACCGCGTTACAAGCCAGGGTCATGTTGGCCTGGCCCGGTTCGTCGCGGGTGTAGCCGTGAGCGGTCTGGAAGTCTTTGGTCTGGTGCTTGAGATGGCTGCGAAAGCGCGCTTCGAGTTCGGCGATGCGCGGCGTGTAGCCCGGGTTGCCTTCGCAACCGGCGGTGAAGACATGGGGAATTTCCTCATCGCCGTGAGCGTCGAGGAACAGATCGACGCCGTACTTTTCCATTTGTTGCTGTACGAAAAAGACTTCGGGGCTGATTTCCGGACTGGCGTTCTGCCAGGCGCGGTTGAGGTCCTGCCCCATGGCGTTGGTCCGCAGATGACCGTGGAACGCGCCGTCCGGGTTCATGTTTGGCACCAGGTACAGGTCGGCCTTGGCGAGCAACCGGTTCAGTTGCCCATCGTCATGCTGCTGGAGGCGTTCGATCACGCCTTCCATGAACCACTCGGCCATGTGCTCGCCGGGGTGTTGTTGGGCGATGATCCAGATTTTGCGCCGGCCTTCGGCACCGCTGCCCTTGCGCAGCAATTGAATGTCACGGCCTTCCACGCTTTTACCAACGGCCAATAGCTCGGTGCTGGCCTTGTGCTGCGCTTGTTCGATCAACCAGTCATGACGGCCACGGCTGTAGGGTTCGAAGTAGGCGAACCAGGCGTGGGGTTGTTCGGCTTCCAGATGAAAGCGCAGGGCGTCGCCTTCAAACTGGGTCGGAATGCGGAACCAATTGACGTGATCGTAGGAGGCGACGGTCTGGTAGCCCGTCCAGGCCTTGTTGTAAGACGATTGACTGGCGTTGAGCAGGCGGAAGGAGTACTCCTGGCCGACGTGCAAGCCGCTGGCCTTGAAGTGGAACCACTGGAAATGGGCGCTGCGGGTGTCGGGCCTGATCTTGAGTAACGACTGCAACGGGTTGCTGATGTCGACGACTTCGATGTTGCCGCTGTCGAAATTGGCGCTGATATCAAAGGAAGATTTAGCCACGGTCACGATTCCTGGAAAGGATTTTCATGGCCGTTACTTTACACGCAAGAAAGGGGAAACCGGGACGATTTACGTCACGTAAACGAGGGGGCGTCCTCCCTGGACGCTGAGCCAGCTTAGAGAGTCTGCAATTGATTCTCAAGTGCTGGATGTCGATAGTTTTCGGCCGTGTGGTGGGGTGACGCTTGTAAACGGATATTCATTTGCTATCATCGCCGCCAACGAATTGGCAGCACCCCAAAAGACTTCATTAGCCTGAAGACATAAGCCGAAAAATCGGCAAAAAAAGACCCGGCAAAAAGCCGGGTCAAAAACCGTGATTAGCCTGATGAGGAGATATTCCAGAAGTCCGACCTAAGGTCTTCTGGCCTATCGACTGATCTCGCGACCAGCTGATGCAATAATAATCATTATCATTTGCAAGTCAAATGATTTTATCGCATCGATTGGAAAAAATTTTCTCGTCGTCCGCGTTCGCGACGACATTCCCAAGGGTTACCGCTAGCGAGTAGGGTAGCCATCCAGGGATCGGTCAAGCATCACCTTGACCAGATCGATCATGTGTACCACCGAAAATGCCAGGTCACGGCTCGAACCATTCAACTGGTTGGCCGACTCATGGGCGGTCGCCGCTGCACAGCGCAGCAGGTCGCACGCATGGACCAGGGCTTCTTCCGCGCTGACGCTGTGGCTGACCTCGAAAAAGCGATGTTCTGCCTGGGCTGGCGAAACACCTGGTTTCAAGTAGTAATCGAGGGCGCGTTTGGCCGCCGGGCAATCCTGCAGTGAAGGGAACTTGCCGTCGAAAGGGCTGCTGGGCTGGTCTGTATTGGGTGTTTCCATGGTGATGAAAATCTCCGTGTGAGGGACTGAACGCCTGAATCCAGAATAGTACTTACCGTAATTGTGACGACAATTTAAATACTACAATTTGTGTTTTGCGGGTCGGAGCCACCCACGTATCGTGCCGCACATGGATAAATGGATAGAGTTGGTCAAGGCCAAGATGAAGGAGCTGCGCATCACGCAAGTGGTGCTCGCAGAGCGGTTGGGAATGTCCCAGGGCGGCGTCGGCCATTGGCTGACCAAGCGCCGGCAGCCCAGTGTCGACGACATGAACCGGGTCTTGCGGGAGCTGGGGCTGGAGTTTCTGGAAGTGGCCATGGTGATCCGCGAGCCGGACACCTCCACAGAAGAAGGCATGGCCCTGGCGCAGAAGTACAATCCGTACTTCCGTTACCCGGTCAGTGAGTGGCACGAGGTTGGCGAGGTTCGCGAAGGCGATCCCGGCGCCTACAGCCAGGCGCGCTACGAACTGACGGACTACCACGCCTTGGGCGATGCATTCTGGCTGGTGGTGGTGGGCGATGCGATGACCGCACCCAGTGGGTTGAGCATTCCCGAGGGCATGTCGATCCTGGTGGATCCGGCCATCGAGGCGGTGCCCGGCAAACTGGTGGTCGCCTGCCTGCCCGGTAGCAGTGACGCGACCTTTCGCAAACTGATCGAAGAGAGCGGGCAGCGTTACCTGGTTCCGCTCAATCCGACTTACCCGAAAAACCTGTACACCGAGCAATGCCGCATCATCGGTGTGGTGGTGCAGGCCACCATCAGGTTCTGACTGGATCGGCCCTGGGAGCGGGCCGATACCTATTCTTCGAACGCCACCAGGGCACTGCCCTCGCTGACCATTTCGCCTTCCTGGCAATACAGCGCCTTGATCACGCCGGCCTTGGGCGCACGAATGCTGTGCTCCATTTTCATGGCCTCCAGTACCACCAGTTGAGCCCCGGCTTCCACCGTCTGGCCGACACTCACCAAGACCCGCACGATGCTGCCGTTCATGGGCGCGGCCAGGCCGCCTTGATGGCTGTGGCTGGCGTCGGCGGCGGCCAGCGGGTCGTACAGGTCGATCCGATGCAAGTCACCTTCCCATTGCAGGTACAGGCTGTCGACCTGGCGAATGGCCCGATGGTAGCGGCGCACACCGTGGTGCTCGATCGTCAGTCGCTCACCCTCGAGTTCCGCGCAGTGGGCTGTGACGTCCAGCGTCAGCGCACGATCCTGACCTTCACAGCTCAGGTGCAGGGTGGTTTCCCTCGGCAACCCCAGGCGCATCCCGGTGGGGCTGGCCCACGGTGAGCCGGCGTCATCGCCGCGTACGTGCGGTGACAGGCTCAAGGCGACCCCTTGGGCGGCGGCGAACCAGAACGCGTCATCCAATTCGCCGGGCTCTGGCAGTAATTGCGCCTGGTAACGTGGGATAAATCCGGTGTCCAGCTCTGCCGCCGCGAAAGCGGGATGGGCGACGATTCGGCGCAGAAACCCGATATTGGTTTTCAGCCCGCCAATGACAAATTCATCGAGCATGCTCAACAGCCGCAGGCGCGCCTGCTCACGGTCTTCACCCCAGGCAATCAGCTTGCCGAGCATCGGGTCGTAGAACGGCGAGATTTCATCGCCTTCTTCAACCCCGCTGTCGACCCGCCGCCCCGGCCCGTCGGCCGACTCGCGATACAACGCCAGCCGCCCGGTGGCCGGCAGGAAATCGTTGGCCGGGTCTTCGGCATACAGCCGCACTTCGATGGCGTGACCGAGCAGCGGCACTTGCGCTTGAGTGATGGGCAATGGCTCGCCTTGGGCGACGCGGATCTGCCAGGCCACCAGGTCGAGCCCGGTGATCGCCTCGGTGACCGGATGCTCGACCTGCAACCGAGTGTTCATTTCCATGAAGAAAAACTCGCCCCGGGCATCCAGCAGGAACTCCACCGTACCGGCCCCGACATAACCGATCGCCTGGGCCGCGCGCACGGCGGCTTCCCCCATCGCCCGGCGCAGTTGCGGCGTCAGGCCGGGGGCGGGGGCTTCTTCCACGACTTTCTGGTGGCGGCGTTGGATCGAGCAATCGCGCTCGTTGAGGTACAGGCAGTTGCCGTGTTGATCGGCAAAGACCTGGATCTCCACATGGCGCGGCTTGAGCAGGTATTTTTCCACCAGCATCCGTGAATCGCCGAACGAGGACTGTGCTTCGCGCTGGGCCGAGGCCAGGGCTTCGGCCAGTTGGCTGACATCCTCGACGACTTTCATGCCCTTGCCGCCACCGCCGGCGGTGGCCTTGAGCAACACCGGGTAGCCGATGCGCTCGGCGGCATCGCGAAAGGTCTCCAGGTCCTGGGCTTCGCCGTGATAACCGGGCACCAGGGGCACGCCGGCGGTTTCCATCAGCGTCTTGGCCGCCGATTTGCTGCCCATGGCGTCGATGGCCGAAGCCGGCGGACCGAGGAAGATCAGCCCGGCGTTTTCAATCGCCCGGGCGAACCCGGCGTTCTCGGACAGAAAGCCATAACCGGGGTGGATGGCTTGGGCGCCGCTGGCTTTCGCTGCGGCGATCAGTTTGTCGATTTGCAGGTAACTGTCGGCGGCCTTGCTGCCGCCCAGGTCGACGCGAATGTCGGCTTCACGGCTGTGGCGGGCGTCACGGTCGGTGGCGCTGTGTACGGCAACGGTGGTCAGGCCCATGGCCTTGGCGGTGCGCATGACGCGGCAGGCGATTTCGCCACGGTTGGCCACCAGCAACGTGGTGAGGGCAGGGGCGCTCATCGACGCGGCTCCTTGTGATTATTCGACTCGGCTTGCCAGTTCGGCGCACGTTTTTGCAGGAAGGCGCGCAGGCCTTCCTGGCCCTCCGGGCTGACACGGATGCGGGCGATGGCGTTTTCGGTGTAGCGCCGCAGCGCCGGGGTAAGGGCGCCGTTGCCGACTTCACGCAGCAGTTCCTTGCTGGCGCGCATGGCGGCCGGACTGTTGAGCAACAGGTTGTCGATCCACTGTTCGACCCGCTGGTCCAGGGTCTCGGCCGGGTAACTTTCCGACAGCAAACCGATTTCTTTCGCACGTTGCCCGTCGAAGCGTTCAGCCGTCAGGGCATAACGACGCGCCGCCCGCTCGCCGATGGCTTGCACCACGAACGGGCTGATCACCGCCGGCGCCAGGCCAATGCGCACTTCCGACAGGCAGAACTGTGCTTCATCGGCGCCAATGGCCATGTCGCAAGCACTGATAAGCCCCAGCGCGCCGCCAAACGCCGCACCCTGAACGACGGCCAGCGTAGGAATTTTCAGTTTGGCGAGGTTGTACATCAGCTCTGCCAGTTCCCGGGCGTCATCGAGGTTGGTGTGGTAGTCGAGCTCGGCCGATTGCTGCATCCAGGCCAGGTCGGCGCCGGCGCTGAAATGCTTGCCACGACCGCGGATCAGCAGGAAGCGCAGGTTAGGATCGCTGCTGACGTGGTCCAGGGCGAGGATCAGTTCGCGGATCATTTCGGCGTTGAACGCGTTGTTTTTCGACTCGCGGCTGAGCCACAGGGTGGCAACGCCCCGTAGGTCGGTGTGCAGTTCGAGGGTGTTGAAATTGTCCATGGGCATTCCTCGTTTACATCCGGAACACGCCGAAGCGGCTCGGTTCGATAGGCGCGTTCAGTGACGCGGACAAGGCCAGGCCCAGTACATCGCGGGTCTGGGCCGGGTCGATGACGCCGTCGTCCCACAGCCGTGCGCTGGAGTAATAGGGGTGCCCCTGTTCTTCGTACTGATCGAGGATCGGTTGCTTGATCTCGGCTTCCTGCTCGGCACTGAAGGGGTGGCCACTGCGTTCGGCCTGTTCACGCTTGACCTGCACGAGTACGCCGGCCGCCTGCTCCGCACCCATCACGCCGATCCGCGCGTTTGGCCACATCCACAGGAATCGTGGGTCATAGGCGCGGCCGCACATGCCGTAGTTGCCCGCACCAAAGCTGCCACCGATGATGACCGTGAATTTCGGCACTCGCGCGCAAGCCACGGCGGTGACCAGTTTGGCGCCGTGCTTGGCGATACCGCCGGCTTCGTATTTCTGCCCGACCATGAAGCCGGTGATGTTCTGCAGGAACAGCAGCGGGATGCCGCGTTGGCAGGCCAGCTCGATGAAGTGCGCGCCTTTCTGCGCGGCCTCGGCGAAGAGAATGCCATTGTTGGCCAGGATCGCGACCGGGTAGCCATGCAAATGAGCGAAACCACACACCAGGGTCGTGCCGAACAGCGCCTTGAACTCATCGAACACCGAACCGTCCACCAGGCGCGCGATCACCTCCCGCACATCGAACGGCTGCTTGGCGTCGGCCGACACCACACCGTACAGCTCGTCACTCGAATACAGCGGGGCGATGGGCTGGCGTTGCTGCAGCTCACCGAGTTTGCGCCAGTTGAGGTTGGCCACGCTGCGGCGGGCCAGGGCCAGGGCATGTTCGTCGCTGTCGGCATAGTGATCCGCCACGCCGGAGATCTTGCAGTGCACATCGGCACCGCCCAGGTCTTCGGCACTGACCACCTCGCCGGTGGCGGCCTTCACCAAGGGTGGGCCGGCGAGGAAAATCGTCGCCTGCTGGCGGACCATGATCGCCTCGTCCGCCATGGCCGGTACATAGGCGCCACCGGCGGTGCAGGAACCCATCACCACGGCGATCTGCGGGATGCCCTGGGCGCTCATGTTGGCCTGGTTGAAGAAGATCCGGCCGAAGTGCTCGCGGTCCGGGAACACTTCATCCTGGCGCGGCAGGTTGGCGCCGCCGGAATCCACCAGGTAAATGCACGGCAAGCGATTCTGCTGGGCGATGGTCTGGGCGCGCAGGTGTTTTTTCACCGTCAATGGGTAGTAGGAGCCACCTTTGACCGTCGCGTCGTTGGCGACAATCATGCATTCGACGCCTTCCACGCGGCCGATGCCGGCAATCACGCCGGCCGCCGGCACGTCTTCGCCATAGACTTCGTGGGCCGCCAATGGGCTGATTTCCAGAAACGGCGAGCCCGGGTCCAGCAGCCGGTTGATGCGTTCACGGGGGAGCAACTTGCCCCGTGAGGTGTGCCGCTCCTGGGCCTTGAGGCCGCCGCCCTGGCGGATTTGCGCGAGCAGGGCGCGCAGGGCCTCGACGTGCCCGAGCATCGCCTCGCGGTTGGCGATGAACTCCGGCGAACGCGGGTTGAGCTGAGTGTGCAGCGTGGCCATGGTCAGCTCCGTTAGCGGGTTTCGTTGAACAGTTCGCGGCCGATCAACATCCGACGAATCTCACTGGTGCCAGCACCGATTTCGTACAGCTTGGCGTCACGCAGCAGACGACCAGCGGGGAATTCATTGATGTAGCCATTGCCCCCCAGGATCTGGATGGCGTCGAGGGCCATTTGCGTGGCGCGTTCGGCGCTATAGAGGATCACCCCGGCGGCGTCCTTGCGGGTGGTTTCACCGCGCTCGCAAGCCTGGGCCACCGCATACAGGTAGGCGCGGCTGGCGTTGAGCTGGGTGTACATGTCCGCGACCTTGCCCTGGATCAGCTGGAATTCGCCGATGCTCTGGCCGAACTGTTTGCGGTCATGGATGTAGGGCACGATCAGGTCCATGCAGGCCTGCATGATCCCGGTCGGGCCGCCGGATAGCACCACGCGCTCGTAGTCGAGGCCGCTCATCAGGACTTTCACGCCACCGTTGAGCGCGCCGAGGATGTTTTCTTCCGGCACCTCGACGTCATCGAAAAACAGCTCGCACGTGTTGGAACCGCGCATGCCGAGCTTGTCGAATTTATTGCTGCGGCTGAAGCCTTTCCAGTCGCGCTCGACGATGAAGGCGGTGATGCCGTGAGGCCCCTTTTCCAGGTCGGTCTTGGCATAGATCACATAGGTGTTGGCATCGGGACCGTTGGTGATCCAGGTCTTGCTGCCGTTGAGCACGTAACGGTCGCCACGCTTGTCGGCTCGCAGTTTCATCGAAACCACGTCGGAGCCGGCGTTCGGTTCGCTCATCGCCAAGGCGCCGACGTGTTCGCCGCTGATCAGCCTGGGCAGGTACTTGGTTTTCTGTTCGTGATTGCCGTTGCGGTTGATCTGGTTCACGCAGAGGTTGGAGTGGGCGCCGTAGGAGAGGGCGACCGAGGCCGAGCCGCGGCTGATTTCCTCCATCGCCACCACGTGGGCCAGATAGCCCAGGCCAGCGCCGCCGTATTCTTCCGGTACGGTGATGCCCAGCAGGCCCATGTCACCGAACTTGCGCCACATGTCGGCGGGAAACAGGTTGTCGATATCGATCTGCGCTGCCCGGGGGGCCAGCTCGGCCTTGACGAAGGCCTGCACCTGGTCGCGCAACATGTCGATGGTTTCGCCGAGGGCAAAGTTCAGGGAAGGGTAGCTCATGGGACACCTTTGGCTTTTTTATCGGGTGCGGAGAGCGAGGAGTGGCTCTCACCTTTACGTTAACGTAAGCGTGTGGCGACAGGCTGTCAATCGACCTTTACGTTAACGTCAACTTGGTCCAGAGTAAGTGCCCAGAAAGGCATGTTGTTGCATCAGGTTACCGCTACACCCACTAATAAAGACAAGAGGGGGCGTTATGGATCAACCCGGTTTGCGTTCGCAGCTCAGCTACACCCGTGGTTCCGCAGCCAAGGCCTTGCTGGCCCAAACCATCGGCGAGGTTTTCGACCAGACGGTGGCCCGTTATCCGGAGGGCGAGGCGTTGGTGGTTCGCCATCAATCGCTGCGCTATACCTGGCAACAACTGGCCGAGGCCGTCGATCTGCATGCCCGAGCCTTGTTGGCGCTAGGCTTGAAAACCGGCGATCGCCTCGGTGTGTGGGCGCTCAATTGCGCCCAGTGGTGTATCAGCCAGTTCGCCAGTGCGAAGCTCGGCGTGATTCTGGTCAACATCAATCCGGCTTATCGCGTTTCCGAACTCGAGTACGTGCTCAAACAATCAGGATGCCAATGGCTGGTGTGCGCCGGCGCGTTCAAGGCCTCTGATTATCACGCCATGCTGCAAGCGTTGGCACCGGAGCTGGCGGAGCAACCGATCGGCCAGATGCAGAGCGAGCGCCTGCCGGAGTTGCGCGGCGTGATCAGCCTCGATCCCCGGCCACCCTCAGGCTTCCTGCCCTGGTCGCAACTGGCCGCCCTGGGCGCGGCGGTAACGCCTGGACAACTGGCCGAGCGTCAATCCAGCCTGCACTTCGATCAGCCGGTGAATATCCAGTACACCTCCGGCACCACGGGCTTTCCCAAAGGCGCAACCCTCAGCCATCACAACATTCTCAACAACGGGTATATGGTTGGTGAAAGCCTGGGCCTGACGGCTGGCGACCGGCTGGTGATCCCGGTGCCGCTCTACCATTGCTTCGGCATGGTCATGGGTAACCTGGGCTGCATGACCCATGGCAGCACCATGATCTACCCCAACGATGCCTTCGACCCATTGCTGACGCTCAAGGCTGTGGCCGAGGAAAAAGCCACTGCATTGTATGGCGTGCCCACGATGTTCATCGCCCTGCTGGACCAGCCGCAGCGAGGCGACTACGACCTGTCCAGCCTGCGCACGGGCATCATGGCCGGGGCCACCTGTCCCATCGAAGTGATGCGACGGGTCATCAACGAAATGCACATGGCCGAAGTGCAGATTGCCTACGGCATGACGGAAACCAGCCCGGTGTCGTTGCAGACCGGTCCTTCAGACGAACTGGAGTTGCGTGTAACCACCGTCGGCCGCACCCAGCCGCAGCTGGAAAGCAAGATTATCGATGAGGCGGGCAATCTCGTCCCGCGTGGCGCTGTCGGTGAATTGTGTACCCGTGGCTACAGCGTGATGCTCGGCTACTGGAACAACCCCAAGGGCACCGCCGATGCCATCGACCCGGATGGCTGGATGCACACCGGCGACTTGGCGACCATGGATGAGCAGGGCTACGTCTGCATCGTCGGGCGCAACAAGGACATGATCATCCGTGGTGGGGAGAATATTTACCCCCGTGAGCTGGAGGAGTTCTTCTTCACCCACCCGGCGGTGGCGGACGTGCAAGTGATCGGCATCCCGTGTCCACGCTATGGCGAAGAAGTCGTGGCGTGGATCAAGTTTCATCCTGGCCACAGCGCCACTGAGCAAGAGCTGCAAGGCTGGTGCAAGGAGCGCATCGCCCACTTCAAGACGCCGCGTCATTTCAAATTCGTCGAAGAGTTTCCAATGACCGTGACCGGCAAGGTCCAGAAATTTCGCATGCGCGAGATCAGTATCGAAGAACTGCGCGGTAAGCAAAGCTAACCCCAATACTGTGGGAGCGAGCTTGCTCGCGATGGCGGTGGGATAGTTGACAGATAGGTTGGCTGTGTCGCCGTCATCGCGAGCAAGCTCGCTCCCACAGGGGGAAATGTGAAATCCGGGAAAGCACAAAGGGGAGCCGAAGCTCCCCTTTAATTTTGTCGTCGCGTGCTCTTTTTTATTATTGAGGGGCGGCCTGTTGTTGTTTTTGGTAGCCGTGGCCCTTTACCGCTGTTTTTGGCGATCCCCATCCGGGATCAAGAGCAAACGTATTTTTTTGAGCGCTGATCTGCTTTTTCGCCTGGCGATCCAACCGATTCGGGAGCTACCTGAAGGTAGTTTTATTGTTCTCTGCCCGGTTGCGGGTTGCTCCTGGAAGCACCCTGAAAAGCACATCTTCTCCAAAAAAATCTGTTAGCTGCGTCTCTGCCGTGTTGTTTTTGTTATGTCAGAGTCGTTTCGTCTTGTTTTTATTGGGTTTGCTGCGTTTTTTTATTCTTGTTATGCAAGAGATATAGCAGGTGGCGTGCCAACTTTTAAAAGTCTATATAAATCAAATGCTTGTGGTTTTTGCCTGAAAAGTCTGACCGACAAAACCTGACAAATTGTTTCCGTGTTACTCGTTTCGCCCCTGTTACAAAGCCGGCGGTAACACCTCAGTGTGCGTTGCGGGCCTTGGCCACGCGCGAACCCGTCGGGCGGCCGAGCACATCACAAATCTGTCGGCCCGCGGCGATCAGTGCGTCCAGGTCGACACCGGTTTCGATACCCAACCCATCGAGCAGGTACAGCACGTCTTCGGTGGCGACGTTACCGCTGGCGCCCTTGGCGTACGGGCAACCGCCAAGGCCGGCGATGGAGCTGTCGAACACCGCGATGCCTTCCAGCAGGCTGGCGTAGACATTGGCCATGGCCTGGCCGTAGGTATCGTGGAAGTGTCCAGCGAGTTTGTCCCGGGGCACTTCGGCGCCTACCACTTCGAATAGCCTGCGTGTGGCGCCAGCGGTACCTGTGCCGATGGTGTCGCCCAGGGAAACCTCGTAGCAGCCCATCGCATACAGCTCCCGGGCGACCCACGCCACCTGCTCAGGCTTGACCGCCCCTTCATAGGGGCAACCCAGCACGCAGGACACGTAGCCGCGCACACTGACACCGTGCTGTTTTGCGGCCGCCATGATCGGCGCGAAGCGCTCCAGGCTGTCCTTGATGGAGCAGTTGATGTTGCGCTGGGAAAACGCTTCGGACGCGGCGGCGAACACCGCCACCTCTTTCACGCCCGCCGCCAGCGCATCTTCAAACCCCCGCAGGTTCGGCGCCAGGGCGGCATAGGTCACACCGGGCTTGCGCTGGATCTGCGCGAACACCTCGGCGGACCCGGCCATTTGCGGCACCCACTTGGGCGAGACGAAACTGCCGACCTCTATATAGCCCAGGCCGGCGGCGCTCAGGGCATCCACCAGGCGCACCTTGTCGGCGACGCTGATGGGTTGTGCTTCGTTCTGCAGTCCGTCGCGGGGGCCGACTTCGATCAAGCGTACAAAGGAGGGGAGGGACATGGGGATTGACCTGTAGTGAGTTGCCAATGATGTCGAGACCGATGATGTATCCCTTGTGGGAGCGAGCCTGCTCGCGATAGCGGTATGTCAGTCAACATCGATGTTGTCCGTTGTATCGCTATCGCGAGCAGGCTCGCTCCCACAGGGGCAGGTTGTGTTACTGGACGATTTCCTCGCCCTCGATCGTCTGCTCCAACGCCTGGATACAGCGTTCTTCGGCGGTGTCGAGTTCCAGCTTCATCTGTTCGATGTCCAGCAATTGCTGTTCGAGCTGTTCCCGGCGCTCGGCGATTTTCGCCAGCATGCTGTGCAACTGTTTCTGATTGCCGCTGGAGGGGTCGTAGAGTTCGATCAACTCGCGGCACTCGGCCAGGGAAAAGCCAATGCGCTTGCCGCGCAGGATCAGTTTCAGGCTGACCTTGTCCCGCGGCGAATAAATGCGCTCCTGGCCCCGTCGCTCCGGGCTCAACAGGCCTTGTTCTTCATAGAAACGGATGGCCCGGGTGGTGATATCCAATTCGCGGGCGAGGTCGGAGATGCTGTAGGTCTGGCTGCTCATGGAAGCGCTCGAAACGAAAGGGGCTGGCGTTAAGCTAAAGGCAGGTTGACGTTCGCGTCAAGCAATGAGGTTCTGCACACAAAACCTGTGGGAGCGAGCTTGCTCGCGATGGCGTCGGATCAGTCACCATGGATATTGGCCGGTCTACCGCTATCGCGAGCAAGCTCGCTCCCACCGTTTCGATCTCTTAAACCTTATCGAGCTTCTTCTCATGGGCCGTCACCTGTTGGCACAGCTCGATCATCTGCTCGCGCATCCAGCGGTTGGCCGGGTCCTGGTCGGTGCTTTCGTGCCAGTAGAGGTGGGTCTCCACCGGTGGCACGTCGTTGACCGGGAGCAGGAAGGCATGCAAATCGTGACGCCGTGCAAAGCGCTCGGGGACGGTCATGACCATGTCGGTCTGCTGCAGCACCTGGGAGGCCATCAGGTAATGCTGGGAACGCAGGGCGATCTTGCGCTGGATGCCCATCTTGCCGAGGGCCAGGTCGACGTACCCCAGCCCGTTGCGGCGGCTGGAAATGTGCACGTGGGTCTGGGCCAGGTAATCATCGAGGGTGATCTTTTCCTTGCCCGCCAGCGGATGGCCCTTGCGCATGGCGCACACGTAGCGATCTTCCATCAACTTGACGTGGCGTACCTGTGGGTCGGTGTTGAGCGGCGCGTCCACGGCGAAGTCGAGGCGGCCAGCGGCCAGTTCCTTGGTGGTTTCACGGCGCTTGGACAGGAAGCTCTCGATCGCCACGGTCGGCGCCAGGCGGCGCAGGCGCTGGAACAGCAGCGGCAGGATCACGCCTTCGGTGAGGTCGGTCATGCTGATGCGGTAGGTCTTGACGGCCTGCAGCGGGTTGAATATCCGGCTTTCCTGCACCGACACCCGCAGCAGCGACAAGGCATTGCGCACCGGGCCGATGATGTTCTGGGCCATGGGCGTCGGCACCATCCCTTGGGCGGTGCGCACGAAGAGCGGGTCGTTGAAGGTCTCGCGCAGACGCGCCAGGGCATTGGACACGGCTGGCTGAGTGATGCCGACGATCTGCCCGGCGCGGGTCAGGTTGGCTTCGGTGTAGATCGCATCGAAGACAATGAAAAGGTTGAGGTCGACCTTGCTCAGATTCATGGCGCTGCACTCTTGTTCTTGGGCTTGTTGTGAGGTGCCGGGTGGCGATGCGAATCAGTGAAACATATATCGGTGATGAATGTTAATACACGCCGAGAATAGGTTAGGTAAATTTTCGTAGCTGAACTAGCATCGATTTCATGACCTAAAACAACCTCTGCCAAGAAGGTGCTGCTCATGGATTTTGCCTATTCCCCCAAGGTTCAGGAACTGCGTGAACGCGTCACGGCGTTCATGGACGCCTACGTCTACCCGGCCGAAGCGGTGTTCGAACGACAAGTGGCCGAGGGCGACCGCTGGCAACCCACGGCCATCATGGAAGAGCTCAAGGCCAAGGCCAAGGCAGAAGGCCTGTGGAACCTGTTCCTGCCGGAGTCCGAGCTGGGCGCCGGCCTGACCAATCTGGAATATGCGCCGCTGGCAGAGATCATGGGGCGCTCGCTGCTGGGGCCGGAGCCGTTCAACTGCTCGGCGCCGGACACCGGCAACATGGAAGTGCTGGTGCGCTACGCCAACGAAGAACAGAAGCAACGCTGGCTCGAGCCGCTGTTGCGCGGCGAGATTCGTTCGGCCTTCGCCATGACGGAGCCGGACGTGGCCTCTTCGGACGCCACCAACATGGCTGCCCGCGCCGAGCGTGACGGCGACCAGTGGGTGATCAACGGCAAGAAATGGTGGACCTCGGGTGCCTGCGACCCGCGCTGCAAGATCCTGATCTTCATGGGCCTGAGCAACCCCGATGCGCCGCGCCATGCCCAGCACTCGATGATCCTGGTCCCGGTGGACACCCCCGGGGTCAAGATCGTCCGGCCGTTGCCGGTGTTTGGCTACGACGATGCGCCTCACGGGCATGCCGAAGTGCTGTTCGATAACGTGCGGGTGCCATACGAAAACGTCCTGCTGGGCGAAGGCCGCGGTTTTGAAATAGCCCAGGGTCGACTCGGTCCAGGCCGGATTCACCATTGCATGCGTTCCATCGGCATGGCCGAACGCGCCTTGGAATTGATGTGCAAACGTGCCGTCAGCCGCACCGCCTTCGGCCAGCCGTTGGCGCGCCTGGGCGGTAACATCGATAAGATCGCCGACTCGCGGATGGAGATCGACATGGCGCGCCTGCTGACGTTGAAGGCGGCATACATGATGGACACGGTGGGCAACAAGGTGGCGAAAAGTGAAATCGCCCAGATCAAGGTCGTCGCGCCGAACGTGGCCTTGAAGGTCATCGACCGGGCGATCCAGATCCACGGTGGCGCGGGGGTTTCCAACGATTTCCCGCTGGCCTACATGTACGCCATGCAGCGCACCCTGCGCCTGGCCGACGGCCCGGATGAAGTCCACCGCGCGGCTATCGGCAAGTTCGAGATCGGCAAGTACGTGCCCAAGGAGATGTTGCGTAGCGGCCGTTGAAGGCCTGTTTCACCCTGGCAACGCCATCGCGCTTACTACCAACCCACTGTGGGTCTGCTCGTGATGGCGTTGGCACATTGCAAGCTGGACCACCGCTATCGCGAGCAAGCTCGCTCCCACAGGGGAGTGTGGGGTGTGCCCGAGATAGATGTCGCACCGCAAACCCACTGTGGGAGCGAGCTTGCTCGCGATGGTGGCCCCCAGGACAGTGAGCCTTCTTACTCCTTGACGCTCATGTACTCCTCGGCCCAACGGATGTAGTCCTCGGGCTGGGTGTAGGTGTGGGTCAGTTCGGTGGCGCTGAGGTCCGACGCCTGGGTGAAGATCTGCCGTTGTTCGCGAAGGCTGTCGTAGGTGGCCTTGATCGCGGCGAAGTAGGCGCCATGGCCATCGATGGTCACGCGTACGCCCAGGTCCGCCAGGCGCTTGTCGTCGCGCAGCAGCGGATTGCCGTAGGTGACAAGCATCAACGGCACCTTCAGGTTTTCACTGATTTTTTCCAGATGATCGAAGTCCTGCACGCCCACCATGCAAATCCCGTCGGCCCCGGCACGCTCATATTGCTGGGTCCGGCTGATGATTTCCTGAACCGGCAAGATCCCGGCGTTGGTCCGGGCGATGATCGCCATTTCCGGATCGACGCGTGCCTCCAGCGCTGCCCGAATCTTGCCGACGCCTTCGGCTACGCCGATCAGGTCGGTGGATTTACGTCCGAACTGGGCCGGCAGCAAGGTGTCTTCGATGGTCAGCGCCGCGACGCCGGCCCGTTCCAGTTCGATGATGGTGCGCATCACGTTCAGGGCATTGCCGTAGCCATGATCGGCGTCGGCAATGACCGGTAACTGGGCCACGCGACCGATACGGGTGGCCTGTTCGGCAAATTCGCTGAGGGTGATCAGGGCGAAGTCCGGCGCGCCCAATACTTGCAACGACGCGACCGAGCCTCCCAGGATGCCTACTTCAAAACCCAGGTCGGCGGCGATGCGCGCCGACATCGGGTCAAACACCGAGGCGGTGTGGTAGCAGGTCTTGGAAGCCAGCAGTTGACGAAAGTTACGACGCAAATCTTGATGGGAAAGCCTGGACATATGAGTTCCACCAATGGAATGGAAAGGCTTGAGCAAAAGTGTCAACGCCGAAAGATCCAAAGGCTATCACGTGGCAAGCGCAAAGATGATGACGAATGTGCATGGGCGATGTTTTCGCTGCATGGGAAAGGCCGCAAACCCGGTCGGTCTGCGGCCAGCGAAAGCATCCTTGGTGGGTCGCTCAGTCCGAGGTTGGCATGCTCCACAGTTGCTTGATCTCGTGGATGTTTGCAACGTTGAAGCGAGTGGGGAACCCGGGGATTGTGCAGTGGGTTTCGTTGATCAACTGCGTTGCGGTGTCGATCACCTGGGTGCTGGCTCGCAACAAGGGCGTTTCATCCCAGTCTTGCATCAGGTCATTCATGGCATTTTCCTTCTTTTTAAATGCCGGACAACGAAACGACTATCCGGTGTTGAGTAATGACAATGTGTCTGTGAATAACGCGATTTCTTGCGTCGCTACACCCGGGTAAAGTGGTCGGTAGTTTTTATCGAAACACCAGGCTTCATCGAGTTTGAGCCAATGTTGCGGGTGAACGAGCAGGCTCAATGACGCCGACATCGACATCGGCGGGATCTGTCTATGGATTTCTTTGAGTGCTGGCATGTACAGCACTTCGCCGGGTGCAAGTTTTAGTCGTCGCTCTTTACCCAGGCGCGGTCTCTTATTCTTTTCCAACGGTAGGTCGTCGAGTATCTCGCGGGTGATAGTGGTATAACCGTCACCGCTGTAGCCGACGGCATAAATCTCGAAGTCGTGACTGTGGTTCAGGTTATAGATGAAAGTTTCTTTTTCATCAGCCGTTGCTGCCGGTGCCCAGAAATTCAAGCGAAGGCTGAACGAGTCATTGCGGTGCAGGACAAACCCATAGGCGTTATAGAGGCGGCTGCGTGTATCAAAGCCGTCTCGTTGGATCGTGGCATGCAGATGATCGCTCAACAAAGTGCGATTCTTGGCCAACTGCCGCAGGTCTTCGATAATCCGGGGTTTATCTCGTCGCAGGTCATGGTTTTTCAACCGTTCGACAAAGGCTTCCAGCTTCATGCCGCCTGCTCGAACGGTTGGAGCAAGTTGTCCAGGCGCGAATCCCGGTGTTTTTTCAGCAACGGGATGTAGCTCAAGGCGTCCTGGGGATTGGCCCGGTAGAGCATCTGGAAGGCTTTCCACGCCAAGGCCGGGTGATAGTGGTAGACCAGCTCCCCGGCGACGCGGCGGCGTTCGGGGTCTTGAACCGTTTCGAGCAGTTCCAGGCTCACCAGGTAGCGGGCGGCGCTGTCGTCATGGGGCAGCCAGGCGACCTTGCGTAACGAAGCACGATCGAATACGCCGATGTCTGCGCTCCTGTCCGGCAGATTGACCCTGCCTATCAGCCCGGTGTTCGTTTGCGCAGGGCGGCAATAGTCAAAGAGTGTCTGGCTGCCGTCGATCACCAGCGGGTTGTTTTTATCTATGCGTACGGTGTCGGCCTTTTCAAGCCGAGGCCCCTTGAGGGTATATCGCTGTACCTCGAAGGGTCGATCAACGGCAAACAGAATACTCTGGCCGGGTATTGAATACACTTGCGAAGAGACACCGATGGATGTCAGAGCCTTGATGCTGATATTGCCAATGTTCGTGCAATGCAACGTGATGGTGGCCGTGTGCAAGTTGGTAATATTCATGATGGCTGCACGTCGAGAACGGGCATCGGCAAAGGTTGGCTGGCTGTTCAGCTCGGCAATTAATTGGTTGATTTGCGCGGTCATGTCCAATGTTTTTATTTGTGCTGCGATCTCTTCAGGCGGCAGGTACTTGGAAATCAGAGTCTTGATCATGAGCGGGTTCGTTAAAGCAGGGCGATGGGCACAAGTATGGTTTTGGGAGGGGGTGGAGGCAATTATGGAATTGTGGGGAAGTATTGCCGATAAGCAATACTTGAGTTGTTAAAGCGGCAGCACGGGCAACTCGGTAACGCTACGCTTTTGGCAGGACGATAAGACCGGCCGCCGGGGCGGCGGTGATCGGACATTGGTTTACGAGGCGCGAGAAAGGTTATGCCGCCACGGCCTGCTGCCCCTGCCTGAGCAGCGCCACGGCGCGCACCGTATCACCCGGTTGCACTTGCAGGCGTTTGGCGGTGAGGCGATCGACGAGAAGGCTGTTGCCATGCAGGCGTGCGCGTGCGCTGGTGACGCGGCAGTTTTCCAGGCGCCGGTTGTGGATCAGCCAGACCGGTGCTTGTTCGTCCGGAGTGCCAATGGCCAGGGTCAGCGCCTGGCTGTCGCGTACGCTGCGGATTTTCGACACCGGCGCTTCGATCACCGGGCCGCCGTCGAAAATGTCGATGTATCCCCTATGGCTGAAACCTTCGGCATTGAGGATCTTCAGGGCTGGTTCGGTGTTCGGGTGAGCCTTGCCGATCACTGCCTGGGCCTGTTCGGTGAGCAGGCAGGTGTACAGCGGCTGGCGCGGCATCAGCTCGGCGATGAACGACTTGTTGCCCATCCCGGACAACTGGTCGGCGTAGCTGAAATCCTTCTGGAAAAAATGCCGTCCCAGGCTGTCCCAGAACGGCGAACAGCCTTGTTCGTCGGCATGGCCCCGCAGCTCGGCAATAAGTTTTTCGCCGAACAGCTGGGAAAACTCGGCCACGAACAGCAGACGCGCCAGGGACAGCAGGCGCCCGTTGTACCCGTGGCGTTGCTCGGGGTGCAGGAACAACGAGCAGATTTCCGATTGCCCGGACATCTCGTTGTTGAGAAACAGCGTAGGGATCTGCCGCTGGATTCCCAACTCCGGCGCCGAGCTGACCGTGACCCCGACCCGATAGTTGTACCAGGGCTCACGCAGCCCCACCGCCCCGGTCAGGGCGCTGATACCTACCACCTGCCGGTCATCGTCTTCGAGCACGAACAGGTAGTCGGCGTCGGCACGTTCGACTTGGCCGGCGAAGGTCCGCTGGGCCCAGCGAATGCGGTGGGCCAGGCGCTCTTCGTTGGCCGGCAGGCTGGTAAACCCCGGGCCCGCGCAACGGGCCAGGTCCAGCAAGGCAGGCAGATCGGTGATGGCCACCGGACGGACAATCATGATGCAGCTCCTTCATCGTGTCGGTCCAAACGTCGGTGCAGGCCATGGCATCGCGTGAGGTTCATAGGGCAATCACCCGGATCCGCGCGCCATCCCGGATGTCCAGGGCCGTCAGCATGGCGGGCGACAGGGCCACCGGGCCGTCGGCGCCGACGTCCAGCTCGGCGACGATGGCCCGGTAGTTGCCTAGGTGCTCGTTGCTCACCAGGTACAGGCCCCGTGCATCAATCTGCGAGTTCTGCCAGGCCGTAGTGGTGCGACTGTGGGCGATGGAACGGATATTGGCGATACGGGCATGCAAGGTCGGCCCGCCGTCGAAGAGGTCGACGTAGCTGTTGGTCTCGAAACCCTCGCGCTCGAGGATGTCGAAGGCTTCCTGGCCGTCGGGATGCACCCGGCCGATGCAGGCCTGGGCTGCGGGCGGCAGCATGGGCACGTAGATCGGGTACTGCGGCATCAGCTCGGCGAGGAAGGTCCGGCTTTGCAAGCCACACAACCGTTCGGCTTCGACGTAGGGCAGGTCGAAGAAGTGCTGGCCGATGGCGTCCCAGAAGGGCGACTGGCCGTCTTCGCTGCTGAAACCGACGATTTCGGTGATGACCGATTCGGCAAAACGCTGGGGGTGGGCGGCGATGAACAACAGCCGGGCCCGGGACAGCAGCTCTGATTCCGGCGTGCGCACCCGTTCGGCATCGATGTGGAAGCCACGCAGCAGTGTTTGCCCGTTGAGGTCCTGGCACAGCGACAACGCAGGTACGCCGTGCTGGATGTTCAACTCCCGGGATTCGCTGGAAAACGGGCGGTTGCGCAGGCTGTAGAACGGTTCGTTGCAACCGGTGCTGGAGAGGATTTCCGAACAACCGACCAGGCGCCCGGATTCCAGGTCCTGCAAGACGAAAAAGTAATTCTCTGCCCCCGGCCCGTGCGCCTCGGCTGCGAACGAGGCGCACGAGTCGAGGATTTTTTCCTCCAGCCGCCGGGTATCGTCCGGCAGCGACGTGACGCCCACCAGGCTGTCACGGGCCAGTCGTTGCAGTTGCGGCAGATCGGCTAATTGAACTGGACGTAAGGCCAGCATGGATTGCACTCCTGTTCCCAGAGAACCCGGTGACCGGCACCGGGCTTGACGATCACTGTCGATGTCCACGCGTTACAACCATGGCTGGCCGAACCCTTCGACCGCCATTTCTCATTGACCCGCCGGATCGGGCAGGGCGGTACGACTGCCGAATTTGTTGAGCAGGCACAAATAGACCACACCCGCGGCGATCCAGATCAGGCCGAGTTTCTGCGCGGCCACGCCCATGTTGTACATGATGGCCGCGACGATCACGAAGCCGACCAGTGGGCAGATCAAGTGACGAATCAATTGGCCGGACCGCTGGCGGCGCCAGTAATGGTTGATGACGGTGATGTGCAGCAACATGAAGCCGCTCAGGGCGCCGAAGTTGACCAGGGAGGTCAGGGTGTCCACGGCGTTGATGAACAGGTAGCAGATCAGCAACGACAGCACCGCCACCAGGTAGATACTCATGTAGGGGGTGTTGTGTTTCGGATGGACCTTGGCCAGCACCTTGGGCAACTGGCCGTCCCGGGCCATGCCGAACAACAGGCGCGACACCGCTGCCTGGGAGGTGATCGCCACCGCTACACCCCAGGCCAGGGCGGTGGCCACTGCGGTCAAGGTGGCCAGCCAACCGCCGGCCGCCAATTCGGCGATTTCATAGAAGGCGGTATCGGCGGACTTGAAGCCCATGCCGGCTGCCAGATCGGTGGCGATCCAGGTCTGCACCACGAAAATCGCCCCCATCACCAGCAAGGTCACCAAGGCGGCCTTGCCGACGCTGCGGCCCGGGTCGCCCTTGATTTCTTCGGCCAGGGTGGAAATGGCGTCGAAGCCCAGGAACGACAGGACCGCGATGGACACGGCTTGCATCAGCAGGGCGAAGTTGAAGTGTTCCGGGCTGTACAGCGGCGCCAGGGTCAATTGGCCATGTCCGGTCCCACCGTGCAGGGCATTCCAGGCGTAGAACAGGAAAATCCCCAGCACCACCAACTGTGCCAGCAGGAAAATGATGTTCATCCGCGCGGTGAACGTGATACCCCGCAGGTTGACGAAGGTCGCGCTCACCAGGAATGCCAGGATGAAACCGACCTTGGGAATGTCCGGGTACAAATGGTTCAGCGCCATGGCGGCGTAGACATAGAGCAGCGGCGGGATCAGCAGGTAGTCCAGCAGCATCAGCCAGCCAGCGATGAACCCGACGTGTGGGTTAAGGCCTCGTTGCGCGTAGGAATAGACCGAACCTGCCACCGGAAAGGCCCGGGCCATGCTGCCGTAGCTCAAGGCGGTAAACAGCATCGCCACCATGCCGATGATGTACGCCAGCGGTACCATCCCTGGGGCTTCGGCGTTGACGTAGCCATACACGCCGAACGGTGCGATGGGGATCATGAAAATCATCCCGTATACCACCAGGTCTGTCAGCGACAGGCCGCGTTTCAATTCCTGCTTGTAGCCAAATGCCTCAATGCTCATGAGCCGTTTTCCTTTTCAGCTGTGTGGGTTGCGCTTGCTTGCTGTCTGTCGCTGGTAACTTGCCGCTGCCGCTACAGCAGGGGCGCCAGGTAGGCGCTCCAGGTCCGTACCCCTTCTGGGCTGCGCAACTGGTCGTTGCGCACTTCGATCAGCACCGAATCCAGGCCGCGGCCATCGCCGTGCACCGGGACCGTCATGTCGGTCAGGGGGTTGATCTTGTAGGGCTGGTTGCCCGCTGCCCGCAGCGAATGCCGGCTCAGTCCGTCGACGATGCGCTGGGCGTACTCCTTGGCTTCGCCGAACAGCACGCCGGCTTCCAGGGCGCGTGGCTGGCCATAGAACACCGGGGTGAAACTGTGGATGCCCACCACGCGCACCGGCCGGTTGGCGGCCAGGCGTCGGTCGATCAGTGCCCGCAAGCGATCATGAAAGGGATGGAACAGGCACTGCTGGCGATACTCGCGCGTGGCCTCGTCCAGGTCGTGGTTGCCCGGGACCTGGTAGATCTCGCTCTGGGCCGGAATGCTGTCCGGCACGTGCAGCGGGCGGTTGAGGTCGATCAACAGCCGTGAGTAATTGGCCGACAGCAAGGTCGCACCGAGGGTTTCGGACAGGCGTTCGGCCAGCAGCAGCGCGCCGATGTCCCAGGCGATATGCTCCTGGGACGCGGTTTCATCCAGGCCCAGGTCGTTGAGCGCCACGGGAATGAAACGGCTGGCGTGTTCGCACACCAGCAGCACCGGGTGGTCGGATTCCTCCCGGATCAGTCGATAGGCCGGCCTGGTGTAGAGGCCTGATTCAGCACATTCAATAGATTCGCGCATAGTGCTCGCAACGCTCGGCAGGTGAGAGCGCCTGGGTCAAGGCCTGCTCCTGGGCCTTCAAGGCGAAATAGGTTTCGACCAGCGGGCCGGGCAGGGCCTCGAGCAGTGCCCCGCTGTGGCGCAGGCAGTCCAGTGCCTGGGCCAGGGTTGTCGGCAGGGCGATAATGCCACGGGCGCGACGTTGTGTTTCATCCAGCTCATCGGGTATTTCATCGGTGACAGCGTTCAATGCCAATCGGTGCTGGATGCCCAGCCGCCCGGCAATCAACAGCGCGGCCATCGCCAGGTGCGGTGAGGCGGTGGCGTCCATGGCGCGGAACTCCAGGTTGTACTGGTTCGCCAGCGGCTTGCCACCCAGGCTCACGGTCGGGCAGATGCGCAGCGCCGCTTCGCGGTTGCGCTGTCCCAGGCATGCATAGGATGCGCTCCAATGATGAGGTTGCAGGCGTGCGTAGGACAACGGCGTCGGCGCGGTCAGCGCGCACAGCGCCGGCAGATAATGCAGCACACCCGCGGCCCAATGCTGGCCGAGGCTGGACAAGCCATTGCTGCTGGAGGCGTCATGCAGCACCGGGTCTGCGCTCAGGTCTTGCAGGCTCAGATGCAGATGCACGCCGTTGCACACGGCATTTTCCGAGGTCTTGGGGGCGAAACTCACGTCCAGGCCCATCTGCCGGGCGATCTCGCGGGTGATTTCCCGTACGTTCACCGCCCGATCGGCGGCGGCTACGCCCAGGGTCGGGCGGCAGGTGATCTCGTATTGCTGCTTGCCGTATTCCGGCAGGAACATTTCCGGCTCGACGCCGCCGGCCCGCAGGGCACTGAGCAGCCACCCGGCGAATCCGGCCTGCTGGCGCTGGGCCTGGAGGCTGAAGGCCAGGCGATCAGGCTGCGCAGGCGTGGCAGACAGGTTGAATTCATGTTCGAACGCGGCGAAAACCTGCAGGCCCAGTTCGCTGCGATAACGCTCCACTTCGTCCTGCAGCAGCGTGCGCGGGCAGGCGCTCCAGGGCCGGCCGTCGGTCTCCCGGATATCGCAATGGACGAAGTCCAGGGCCGGTGCCTGGGCGTCGGGGCCATTGTTGACGGTCACCCGGCTGGACAGGTCCGGTACCAGCCGCAGGTCGCCATAGGCACCCCAGGGGTTGGTCGAGGCGATGACATCCTGGGGCGTCAACGCGCTGTTGGCCGGCACCCAGCCGCAACCGGCGATGACGTAGTGGGGCAACTCATCGCTGGGGAACGAGCGCCCGCGGGTCACGCCGATCAGGTCGGTGGTCACCAGGGTCGTGACCGGCAGCGGTGCGAGGAGGGCAGCGGCATCGAGACGGCTCATGGCTGCATCTCCTGCAAGCGAGCGAGTACGGTGTCGGTGTCGGTGATCCAGCAATAGCCCTTGATCGCGTTCAGGCATGCCAGGTGCCGTTGTTCTGTGTAGGTCGCGCAGGCGTCTTCCACCAGCGTGACCAGGTAACCGCGGTCGGCGGCGTCACGCACGGCCATGTCGACGCACTGGTCGGTGACGATTCCGGCGACGATCAGGTGCCGGGTCTGCAGGTTGCGCAGCACGTAATCGATGTTGGTGGAATTGAACACCCCGGAGGAGGTCTTGGGCAGCACGATTTCGTTTTCCTGCGGCGCCAGTTCGGCAATGATTTGCGCCTCGGGGCTGCCCTTGGGCAGGTGCATGTCCGACAGCTTGTGATCCAGGGAGCGGTCGCGGCCATCGGCGGTGAGGCTTTCGATGTGGGTGTGCAACACGTTGTGCTGTGCCGCGCGCATCGCCTCGAGCAAGCGCTGCTGGTTGGGAATGACCTGCTGGCGGGCCCGCTGGAGGAAATACCCGGCCTCGGGGCTGTGCAGGTGGGCATCGAATTGCGGTTCCAGCCAGGCGCGTTGCATGTCCACCAACAGCAGGGCCGTGTGCTGGTGGGTGAACGGCAAATCCCGGGGCGAGCGGTGGGGGAGCGAGAACATCCTTATTTTTCCTCCAGCAGGTGCGTGTTGAACTCGGTGCGCAGGGCGTCGATGCCTTCCAGGCGTTCGGCCAGCTCGGGGCATTGCAGGGTCAGGCAGGCGATCAGGGCTTCGACCTGGGCCAGCGCCGGCACCAGGCTGTCGAAGGCCGAAGCCGATTCCACCGGGGCGCTGATGATCAGGTCGGCCAGCTCGCGCAACGGCGAAGCATAGACGTCGCTGAACAGGACGACCCGGGCGTGCCGCGCCTTGGCCGCGCTGGCCACGCGCAGGGCCTGGGCCTGGTAGCGACGGTAATCGAAAATCAGCACCACGTCCTGGCGCTGCACGTCGAACAGGCGGTCAGGCAGTTGGGCGTTGTCTTCCAGGGCAAAGCAGCCGGCGCGCAGCAATCGCAAATGGTTGAGCAGGTAGTGGGCCAGGAAGCTGCTGAAGCGCCCGCCGAAACAATGCACCTGGTGGCGACTGTCGAGCAACCACTGTACGAGAATGCGCACGTCTTCGGGTTGGGTCAGGGCCTGGGTGTCGACGAGGTTGCGTTGGCTGGCGGCCAGGTACTGGCTCCAGGTATCGCCTTGCTGCAATTTGGCCCGGGGTCGCAGCAGCGTGCGAGGGGAGCGCAGGCGATGGTCCATGTCACTGAGCAGCGCATCCTGGAATTCGGCATAACCGCCAAACCCGAGTTTTTTCACCAGCCGTACGATGGTCGGGTCGCTGACGCCAGCATGGTCCGCCAGGCGTGACATCGGCCCGAGGCCGTTGCGTGGGTAGTGATCGAGCAGGGCACGGACGACCTTGCGTTCCGACGGCGTCAACACCAGGCCGGGATCGGTGATCAGGTCTCTGAGGGGCGGCATCCGTGCTCCTTGCCTGGATGTAATGTTGAATTTCTTTCATAACTCCTGAAAACAGTATTTATGTAGCTGGTGCTACATGTCCAGCGGTTTTTACGTTCCGTTTAAAATGCTCCAAAGTTGTGCGAAAACCTTGTAGGAGTTGGTCTCGGCCAGGTGGAATGAGTATGTCGGCCGTTTCATCTTGGACATGTCGGACATAACGCCTTTTTGTCTCACTTATTTGATTTCGTATAAGGTGCTGTACAGCTAAACCCGGGAATATCCCGTCCATGCGACCCGTTCGATTACCCGAGAATCCAGTGTGCAAGCCACTCGCCTGACGTTGATCTGCCACGCCCGCACCATTGCCCAGAAACAGGCGCGCTTCAGCGTGGACGAGGCGCTGGACGCCGACTGGCTGAGGCGACGCGGGCAGGTCGAGCATGGCTATCGAAACGTCCGGCAACTGCTGTGCGGGCCGGAACTGCGCACTCGCCAGACGGCCGCGTTGTTCGGCGACGAGTCCCGGGTGGACCCGGCCCTGGCCGATTGCGATCTGGGACGCTGGCGCGGGTTATCCATCGATGAATTGCTCAAGGTGGAACCGCAGGCCCTGCAAACCTGGCTCGACGATGCCGAGGCGGCCCCCCATGGCGGTGAATCCGTCGCTCGCTTATGTCGCCGTGTCGGGGATTGGCTGGCCAGCCTGGAAACCCGAGCGGGGCATCTGCTGGCCGTCACCCACCCCTTCGTGATCCGCGCAGCCTTGATGAACGTCCTGGGCTGCCCGGCCGCCACCTTCAATCGAATCGACATTGAACCGTTGTCCACCCTGGAATTGCGTTTCAACGGCGTATGGCGCTTGCGCACCCAGGAACCTGACCAGGAGTCGCCGCGATGAAGAGGTTGTCAGTCATTGGCATTGGGGCCGGCGATCCGGATCACCTGACGATGCAGGCCGTGAAAGCCTTGAACCGTTTGGACGTGGTCTTCCTCATGGACAAGGGCCCGGCCAAGGACAAACTGTTGGACCTGCGGCGCGAAATCTGTCGACGCCACATCGTGGATCGCACCTGCCGTTTCGTCGAAACCTGCAGCCCGGAACGTCAACGCGGCGACCTGGGCTACACGGACAGCGTCGAAGCGCTGAACCGTGCGAAACAGGCCACCTTCGAACGGTTGATCGATGAAGAACTGTCCGACGGGCAGCATGGCGGTTTTCTGGTGTGGGGCGATCCGGCGTTGTACGACAGTACCGTGCGCATCCTGCAGGCTATTCTCGACGAGGGCCGTTGCGCCTTCGAATTCGAGGTGATCCCCGGCATCACCAGTGTCCAGGCCCTGGCCGCCCGGCACAAAGTGCCGTTGAACAGCATTGGTGGTGCGCTGGAAATCACCACCGGACGCCGCTTGGCGGCGGGGCAGATGGGCGACGCGGCGAGCGTGGTGGTGATGCTCGATGCCGAGGATGCCTATCGCCAGGTGAGCGATCCCGATACGCAGATTTACTGGGGCGCCTATGTGGGGACGCCGGATGAAATCCTGATCGCCGGCCGGCTGGGGGATGTGGCCGATGACATCGAACGCACCCGCAAGGCCGCGCGAAAAGCCAATGGGTGGATCATGGATACGTATTTGTTGCGTAAGCCTCAATGAGGCTTGCTACAGGATTTCATAACCCCGGCTTTTTAGCCCCGCCCAAACCGCTCCCGATACACCGACGGCGCCAACCCCACGACGCTGCGAAACGCCACGCGAAAGCTCTCCACCGAGCGGTAGCCACACAGTTGCGCGATAATGTCGGTGTTGTCGCCGGTGCTTTCCAGCAGCTCGCGGGCCCGGGCCAGGCGTTCGTGTTGCAGCCAGGCCTTGGGCGACATGCCGCAGGCCTGGGTGAAGTGGCGCAGGAAGGTGCGTTCGCTCATGGCCGCCTGGCTGGCCAGTTCGCGCACACCGAGGGGGGCGTGCAGGCGCTCGCGGGCCCATTGCATGACGCTCGACAGGTCGCTGCGTGGCGTACGGCTGACCGGTGAGGGAATGAACTGCGCCTGGCCGCCCGTACGTTGCGGTGACATCACCAACCGGCGCGCCACGGTGTTGGCGACCTGGACGCCATAATCCCGTGCCACCAGGTGCAGGCAGGCATCGATGCCGGCGGCGCTGCCCGCCGAAGTGATGACCTGTCCCGAGTCCACGTACAGCACATCCGGGTCGACCCGGACGGCGGGAAAGCTCTCGGCCAGTTCGTCGGTGTAGCGCCAGTGAGTCGTGGCGCCCAAGCCATCGAGCAGCCCGGCGGCGGCCAGTACGAAGGCCCCGGAGCAGATCGAAAGCAGGCGCGCCCCACGGGCGTGGGCCCGGCGTAGTGCATCGAGCAACGCCTCGGAAGGTGGCTCGCTGCGGCTGCGCCAGCCTGGCACGACAATGGTCCGGGCGGTTTCGAGCAGTTCCATGCCGCCATCGGCCAATACCTGGAAGCCACCCATGGCGCGCATCGGGCCGTCATCGACCGCGACGATCCGATGCTCGTACCAGGGGAAATCGAATTCCGGCCGCTCCAATCCGAAGATCTCGACGGCAACGCCGAATTCAAAGGTGCATAGGCCGTCGTAGGCGAGGATCGCGACCAGACCTGGTAGAGGCTGCATTTGTCGGAAAATTCCCACAGAGTGTCTTGTACGCCACTGTAGCCGCAAGCCGGGGGGGGATAAAGTCTCTTCACGCCTTTATCTACCCTTGGAGTACACCCCCATGACCAGCCTGGTTCGCGAAGTGCCTGCCGCCCCTTCCGATATCGCCCTACAGCATTTCAGCCGTCGCCTGTCATTCGAAACGGATTGTTCCGATGTTCACGCCAGCCAACAGGCCGGCAATGTCGACTTTGTGCTGGTGGATGTACGCGGACCGCTGGCTTACGAACGCGGCCACGTACCCGGGGCGATCAACCTGCCAACCCGCACGCTCACCGCCCAGGCATTGGCCGCCTATGCCAAGACCACCCTGTTCGTGGTGTATTGCGCCGGCCCCCATTGCAATGGCGCGAACAAGGCGGCGGTGCGCCTGGCAACCTTGGGCTACCCGGTCAAGGAAATGATCGGCGGCGTCATGGGCTGGCTCGATGAAGGCTTTCGCCTGACCGGCTCGGTGGAGCGTGTGGCGGATCAGGCTATTCGTTGTGACTGCTGACTTGGTTTTTATAGTTTGTGTGTATATCCGTTGCTGCGGTAACGGCCACTTAGGGTTCCGCCCTTACGGCGGGTCACTTTTGGCAAACGCCCCAAAAGTAACCAAAAGGTCTTTGCCCCACCACTTGGCACCTCGCTTTGGCTCGGTGTGCCCTCACTCCGGCATTGCTCCGTGGGCCCGCCGCGAAGGGCCATCCATGGCCCAGCGCGGCTATCCCGGCATCCATGCCGGGATGCCCACTACGCAATGCCTGCGTTCGGCCAGCGTGGTTAACGGGGCGCCTCAGATCAAAATCAAACGCGAGGCGGCCTTATAGCCGACCTGGTTCAGAGTGAACGCGTTCACCCTGTGGGAGCGAGCTTGCTCGCGAAGGCGATTTCACTGTCGATGAGGATATTGAGCAAGCTTGCTTCTTAGGGGAGCTTTACTGCCCTTCGAGCCCGCGCTGTTCAATCACTCCAAAAACATCCGCTACATCCTGGACCATGATCCGGGCGATGTTGGTGATGGTGTTGATGTCGGTCTCGGCCGAATCGCGCAGTGTGGTGCAGGCCATCAGCGTCAGGTAGTCGAGGGTGGCGTGCAGGCGTTCGCTGACGCAGGCATGGAGTTCGGGTAATGGGGCGGTGCGGTCGATGAACAGGATGGGTTGGGTGGTGGCGATGGGGGTTAGCGGGGTAAAGCGGTTAGATGATTGATTTGTCGTCATAAGGTTGGGCTCTATCAAGGAAAATGATTGCCACCTTGTTTGCTGCGAATCAAACGGGTGGCAGTTGCGCGCGGGTTCGCAGACCGAGGAAGAGACCAAACCCGGCAGACCCGAAGGTCTCCCACGCGCAACCGCCATAAAATGAACGCGGGCAAGTTTGCCTGAGTTTTCATTCGACGGTGCAAAGTCTCATCCGTTGTTAGGGCTGCGAAACCCTCCCCACTGACCAAAGCCAGCAGGTGAACCAGACTATAGAAGGGGATTTTTGAGGCAACAACCGACCTGTAGGACGCCCACAAACCCCGTGGCGAGGAAGCTTGCTCCCGCTCGGTGGCGCAGCCGCCGTAAACCCTGGGCATGGGGTTGGTCTGAGGAAAAGAGGGGGCTGCTTCGCAGCCCAGCGGGAGCAAGCTCCCTCGCCACGGTGAGTGAATTCCTACGAGATTTTCAGAAGGCCAGGGGGAGCAATTGATTTCAGAAACGGAACGCGGAGCGTCAAAAACTTGTGGGAGCGAGCTTGTTCACGATGACGTAGGCACAGCCAACATCACCGCAAACTGGCCCTCCGCTTTCGCGAGCAAGCTCGCTCCCACAGTTGGATCGGAGTACGACAAAAGAGACAGGTCAGCTATAAGGTCGCCTCGCTTTGGCCTTTTACCTGGGCAGAGCGTTTTTGGTTACTTTCGTCTGGGCCGGCATTCCGGCTTTTCGAAAGTGACCCGCCGTCAGGGCGGAACCCTAAGTAGCCGTTACCGCAGCAACGGATATACACAAACCAAGCTATTTTTATAACTAATTGTCGCCTCTACACAATTCCCCTCCTGGGCACCCCTCTAGACTCCCGCCCACTTCGGTTCCTCACTGACCGGACGCTGCCTACGAATCTGCCAATAATGACCAATAAAACCCCTGCACACTCAGGAGCGAAAATGAAGAAGCTAGCCATGTTCGGTGCCCTGGCACTGTCCGTGTTGTCCCTGTCGGCCGTGGCCGAAGACGCCAAGCCGATCCGCCTCGGAATCGAAGCCGGTTACCCGCCTTTTTCGATGAAAACCCCCGACGGCAAGCTGGCTGGCTTCGATGTCGATATCGGCGATGCGCTGTGTGAACAGATGAAGGTCAAGTGCGTCTGGGTCGAGCAGGAGTTCGATGGCCTGATCCCTGCGCTGAAAGTGAAGAAGATCGACGCGATCCTGTCGTCCATGACCATCACCGACGACCGCAAGAAAAATGTCGATTTCACCATCAAGTACTACCACACCCCAGCGCGCTTCGTGATGAAGGAAGGCGCCAACGTCAAGGACCCGCTGACCGAACTCAAGGGCAAGAAAGTCGGTGTGCTGCGCGCCAGCACCCATGACCGTTTCGCCACCGAAGTGCTGGTGCCCGCCGGTATCGACCTGGTGCGCTACAGCTCCCAACAGGAAGCCAACCTGGACATGGTCGCCGGCCGCCTCGACGCCATGCTGGCCGACTCGGTGAACCTCGACGAAGGCTTCCTGAAAACCGACGCAGGCAAAGGTTTCGCCTTCGTCGGCCCGACCTATGAAGATGCGAAATACTTCGGCGGCGGTGCCGGCATTGCGGTGCGCAAGGGTGATAAGGCCCTGGCCGATCAATTCAACGCGGCCATCACCGAAATCCGCGCCAACGGCACGTACAAGAAAGTGCAGGACAAATACTTCGCCTTTGACGTCTACGGGCATTAATCGGTAGGCGCTGCTACACCTAGCCATTCGGAGATTTCATGCAACGTATCGACCATACCCTGCCATGGAGCCACCTGGGCACCGAGCGCCGGCTCAGTGTGTTTCGCTACGGCCATGGGCCGCGCAAGGCCTACATCCAGGCCAGCCTGCACGCCGATGAACTGCCGGGCATGCGCACCGCCTGGGAGCTGAAGCAGCGGCTCAACGATCTTGAGGCCCAGGGGTTGCTCAAGGGTGTGATCGAGCTGGTGCCGGTGGCCAACCCCATCGGCCTGGATCAACACCTGCAAAGCGCCCACATGGGGCGTTTCGAACTGGGCAGCGGCAAGAATTTCAACCGGTCCTTCGTGGAGCTCAGTGCACCGGTGGCGCAACGCATCGGAGATCGCCTGGGGGACGACCCGGCCGCCAATATCACCTTGATCCGCCAGGTCATGGCCGAGGTCCTCGATGACTTGCCGCCACCCCCTTCGCAACTCGAAGCGCTGCATCGCCTGCTGCTGCGCCATGCCTGCGACGCCGACATCACCTTGGACCTGCATTGCGATTTCGAGGCGGCGATCCATTTGTATGCCTTGCCACAGCAGTGGCCGCAGTGGCGTTCTCTGGCCGCACGCTTGAAAGCCGGTGTGGCGTTGCTGAGCGAGGATTCGGGCGGCAGTTCGTTCGATGAGTCCTGCTCCTCGCCTTGGTTGCGCCTGGCCAAGGCCTTTCCTGCGGCGGCGATCCCCGCGGCGAACCTGGCGACGACGCTGGAGTTGGGCAGCATGGGCGATACCCGTGTGGAGCAGGCCCAGGCCAATTGTGAAGCCATCCTCGGGTTTCTCGCCGAGCAGGGACTTATCGCTGGGGACTGGCCGCCCGCCCCCAGCGAGTGCTGCGAGGGCTTTCCGTTCGAAGGCACGCAATACCTGTTCGCGCCGCACCATGGTGTGGTGAGTTTCCTGCGGGAGGCTGGCGAATGGGTGGAGCGGGGCGATCCGCTGTTCGAAGTGGTCGATCCGCTGAATGATCGGGTCACCACCGTGCGGGCCGGCACCAGTGGCGTGCTGTTTGCCCTGGACCGCGGGCGCTACACGCAGCCGGGGATCTGGCAGGCAAAAGTCGCTGGGCGTGAACCGATTCGTACGGGGAAATTGATCAACGACTGATAACTGCTGTCTACCTCACCGCACGCGCCTTGCCGTGCGGCTATCGAAACGATGGAGGAAGATCGATGTTCAAAGCGCTCGCCCTGTTCCTGTTGCTGGTCTCGTCCGGGTTGCAGGCCCAACCTTCGCTGCACACGGACTTGCCGCTCAACTACTTGGCCCAAGTCGATGAGCAGGTTCGGAATCGACCGCTGGTGATCTTCCTGCACGGTTCCGGCAGTAACGAGCAGGACCTGTTCGCACTCAAGGACGAGTTGCCGCGCGATTACAACTACCTCTCGGTGCGGGCGCCCAAGAGCATGGAGCAGGACCGTTACCAATGGTTCGCCAAAAAGGGCGAGGGCGCCTACGACGGTGACACTTCCGACCTGAAGGCCAGCGGCCAGATGCTGCTGGAGTTCATCGACAAGGCCCGGGCCAAGTATTCGACCGACGCGAGCAAGGTCTATCTGGTGGGGTTCAGCCAGGGCGCGATGATGAGCTACGAAGTGGCCTTGCGACACCCCGAAGCCGTCGGCGGCATCGCCGCGATGGGCGGGCGGGTCCTGTCGGTGCTGCAGGCGGAACTGACCCCCGACGAGTCACGACGGACGCTGGCGGTATTCATCGGCCATGGCACGGCCGACTCGATCATTCCCTACCACGATGGCACCGAGGCCAACACCTTCCTCAAGACCCTGGCGCTGGAACCGGAATTCCATGCCTACCCCGGCGTCGGCCACAGCATCAGTGCCCTGGAGGTGCAGGACCTGCGGGCCTGGCTGGAGCGGCTCAATCCCTGATCACTGTAAATCCCCGTGGGAGCGAGCTTGCTCGCGATAGGGGAGAGTCAGCTGGCATCGATGCCAGGTGTGCCGGCGCCATCGCGAGCAAGCTCGCTCCCACAATGTTCCTGCGCTGAATGCAAAACTTTTGAACATCCACAACCCTGTGGGAGCGAGCTTGCTCGCGAAAGCGGTGGGTCAGCTTGAATCAATGCTGATTGTGCCGCCGCCATCGCGAGCAAGCTCGCTCCCACACTGCTCCTGCGCTGAATGCAAAGCTCACGAACATCCACAATTTCTGTGGGAGCGAGCTCTCTCATCACAGGTGATCGAACGCCTCAAGCGCAACAGCATGACCTGTTGAATGGGAAAGTGGCCCTGACCCTCAAATCAAGGCCGTGACTTCAAATGTCCTTGACCAGCCGCAGCGCATCGTAGATAGCCGCATGGGTATTACGCGCCGATACCGCGTCGCCAATCCGGAACAACTGGAAACGGCCCTCCGGGTTGGTCACGATATTTTGGGTTTTCCCGGCGATCAGATTGTGCTGTTCCACCGCGCCGTTATTGCTCGAGTGCGGGCGCAGTTCGAAGTACAAATCGTCCAGGGGCAGGGTGCCGTGGTTGACCACCACCTGATCGACCACGCGCTGCTTGTGCACTTGACCATAATCGCTGCCGAAGTTGGCCACCAATTGACCGTCGCGCTTCTCCACGGAGTCGACCCGATAGGTGACTGTGAAGGTGACGTTCAGGTCTTGCAGGCTGCGCATGTAAGGCACCAGGTTCATCGCCATCACCTCCGGCGCGAACGACCGGTCCGGCGTGACAATCTCCAGTTTCGCACCGCTGTTGGCGATGACCTCGGCTGCTTGCAGCGCCGCGTGGTCGCCTGCGTCGTCGAATATCAGCACGTTCTGGCCGGGCTTGACGTCGCCGGAAATGATGTCCCAGGTCGACACCACCAGTTCATTGCCGTGCTTGAGCACTTCGGTATGGGGCAAGCCGCCCGTGGCGACGATCACCACGTCCGGCGCCTCGGCCATGACGGTCTCGGCTTCGGCCCAGGTGTTGAATTGGAACCTCACCCCCAGCCGTTCGCATTGCGCCATGCGCCAATCGATGATGCTGATCATCTCGCGCCGCCGCTCGCTCTGCGCCGTCAGGCGGATCTGCCCACCGGGCTGATCCGCCACTTCGAACACCGTGACGTCGTGGCCACGTTCGCCGGCTACCCGTGCCGCTTCCAGGCCCGCCGGGCCGGTGCCGATCACCACCACCTTGCGCTTGACCGACGCCTTGGGTATTTCGTGGGGCATGGTGGTTTCGCGGCCGGTGGCGGCGTTGTGGATGCAGTACGCGGCGCCGCCCTGATAGATGCGGTCCAGGCAATAGTTGGCACCGACGCAGGGGCGGATCTCTTCTTCACGTTTCTCGATGATCTTGCGCACGATGTGCGGGTCGGTCATGTGCGCGCGGGTCATGCCGATCATGTCCACTTTGCCGGAGGCGATGGCATGTCGTGCCGTGGCGACGTCCGGAATCTTGGCCGCATGGAACGTCGGGAAACCGGTGGCCGAGCGGATTTCGCCGGCAAAGTCCAGGTGCGGCGAGTTGCGCATGCCCTGGATGGGGATCACGTCGGTGAGGCCGGCATCGGTGTCGATGTGCCCGCGCACGACGTTGAGGAAATCCACCAGCCCGCTGTCCTTGAGCATGTGGGAAATCTGGAGACCGTCGCTGGCACCGAAGCCGCCGGGCAGGTCCTCATCGCCGGTGTAGCGCACCCCGAGCAGGAAGTCCTCGCCACAGCGCTGGCGGATGCCGCGTAACACATCAAAAGTGAAGCGCATCCGGTTTTCCAGCGAACCACCGTAGGGCCCGTCGAGATCGTTGGTCAACGGTGACCAGAACTGATCCATGAGGTGCCCGTAGGCCTGCAGTTCCAGGCCATCGAGACCGGCGGCCTTCATGCGTTCGGCGGCGTCCACGTAATCCTTGATGATCCGGTCGATGTCCCAGTCTTCCAGTTTTTTCGGGAAGGCCCGGTGGGACGCTTCGCGGCGATGGGACGGCGAGACGACCGGCAGCCAATCAGCCTTGTCCCAGCGCGTGCGTCGCCCCAGGTGGGTCAGTTGGATCATCACCGCGGCGCCGTGTTCGTGGCACTCGTCGGTGATGTCCTTCATCCATTTGACCACTTCGTCCTTGTACGCCAGCACGTTGTTGAACACCGGCGGGCTGTCGCGGGAAACGGCGGCGGAGCCCGCCGTCATGGTCAGCGCCACGCCGGCCTTGGCGCGTTCGACGTGATAGGCGCGGTACAGATCCTTCGGCATGCCGTCGACAGGATAAGCGGGCTCATGGGAGGTGGTCATGATCCGGTTTTTGAGGGTCAGGTGTTTGATCTTATAGGGCTGCAGCAGAGGATCGCTGGACATGGTGTTGCGCTCCGGGAACAGGACATCAGGCTTGGTTTGACATAACGGTATGTTGAATGTTCATGTGTGTCAACGATTGGGACACATGTGTACATTTTCCTTGCGCGACGTAAAAACCAGGATTACCATCCAGCCGAAACAGGGGTGGTCCGGCTCGTGCGGCCGGCCATCGCGCGTCGATCCAAAGTGCAAGGAGGCTGTGCGAAGCGCTATGCCAGGAACCGCTTTACATCGCGGCGGGTATCAGTGGCGCCATTCAACATTTGGCGGGCATGCGTGGTTCAAAGGTCATCGTTGCGATCAACCAGGACGCTGAAGCGCCGATTGCCCAGGTGGCGGATTACATGTGGAGGGCGGATCTGTTCGAGGCCTTGCCGGCGCTCGAAAAAGCATTGTGAGTGCTTACATCAATAAGTTCCGCCAAAGGGCGGAGGAGGGCCGGACGACCTGGATACATGAAAGGTTTTCGCATAACCAGAACTTATCCATGCACACCATAAAATCCCTTGAGGAGTGTAATGGCACTCTGCTTTGATGAGGGAACGTGAATTCTTCTGCTGCCCTGCCAATAACTATTAATACAGTACGCGGAGATGCACCATGATGACGTTTTCCAGTAAAACCCGTATCGGCTGGCTTGCCGGCCTGGCGATGGCCGCCGGCAGCCTGATGGCCCATGCCGAGGAACCCACGCCCATCCGTATCGGTTGGGTGAATTGGTCGGATACGGAAATCGCTGTAAAGCTGGCGGATACCGCATTGCGCGACCACTTGAAGCAACCGGTCAAATTGGTGCTCGCCGACATTGGCATTCAGTTCCAGGCCTTGGCCAACGGCAATATCGACCTGATCCCGATGGTCTGGCTGCCGAACACTCACAAGGCGTTCTATGACAAATACCAGGATAAGCTCGAAGACCTCGGCGTGCTGTATGAAGGTCGCATCGGAATGGCCGTGCCAACGTCCATTCCCACCAGCGAACTCGCCACTGTCGAAGACCTCAACAAGCCTGAAGTGCGGCAAAAGCTCGACGGCAAGATCCTGACCTCGGAAGTGGGCAACGGCCAATACAAACTCACGGAAAAGGCCATCAAGGAATACAAGCTCGAAGGCTACAAGATGGTCGCCTCTTCAGAGTCTGGCATGTTGAGCGAGCTGGATCGCAACCTCAAACGTGACAAATGGGCATTGATCAACGCCTGGAGCCCCCACTGGATGTTCGCCAAGTGGCCGCTGCGCTACCTGGATGATCCGAAGCAGATTTTCGGCGGCGCCGAGCAGATTCACGCGATTGCCCGCAAAGGCTTTAGCGCCGAACATCCCGATGTCGCCCGGTTCTTCGCCAACTTCAAGATTCCCAAGGCCGACCTTGAGAAGCTGATGGCGAGCGCCCGCGACAGTTCGGCAGACAAGGTCGTTGCCGAGTACTACGCCGCCAACAAACCTCGCTTCGAGGCCATGTTTGGCAGTCAGACCGCCTCGGCAACCGTCAGCCAGTAATCGCCGCCGCTGCTTGACAGGTGTTTGCAGTTCGGTGCCCTTGACGCAAAGTGAAGGGCGTCGGCTGTCATCGATACCGTTCGGGCTACCCTTGGAACATGCCGGGACCCGCTTCCAGTATCGCTGGGATACATTGAGCAGCCTGTCATCTTCTTCTGCGTCTGACTCAGGAATGAGGTTGAAAACGATGATCACCCGCCGCGAGCCTTTGTCGTTGGATCCGTCTGTCACCCGCAGCGCGCAGTGGCTCCGGCGATCGCTGCATGAAATCCTCTCGAACCACCTGGGAGACGGTACATCCGGGACGACACAGGCCTATGCCGCCGCCCTGGGCCCGACCGAGTGGTCCCTCAAGAAGCCGCCGGCAACGCCCCGGGCGTTACCGACAGTCCTGGCGCCCTATTTGGCCCAGGCATTCGACGCTGCGCCAAGCGTCCCCGAACACCTGGCAGGGGTATTGGAGGCATTGAGCGCGCTGGTGCCCCATGTTCCCTGGATCAATCGTCAGGCCCAGGCCGGCCAGGACGATCGGTTCGTGGAGCGGCATCGCCATGGCATGGTCACCGGTCCAGGGGGATTGTTCGACTGCCCCGGCATGACCCTGGGCTTGGCCCTCATGGCGCCTGAAACCTGTTATCCGTTCCACCAGCATCCTCCGGCTGAGTTCTATCTGGTGTTGTCCCCAGGTGACTGGTATCGCGAGGACGTAGGCTGGTGGACGCCCGGGGCAGGGGGCATTGTCATAAACCCACCGTCCTGCACCCATGCGATGAGATCAACGCAAGCGCCACTCCTGGCGCTGTGGGGATTGCTCCATGAGCCCTGCGCTTGAGCCGGCCACGGGCGATGCACGCCGTGGGTGATGCCCCACGGCCTCAACTTGGAATCCTCTTGTGCCTGCTTTCCATGCTGCTCTTTGCAAGCCAGGACGGGATCACCAAAGTGCTGGTCAAGGACCTTCCCGTCGCCCAGCTCGTCATGGTGCGTTACTGGGTATTCCTGGCATTCGCTGTCGGCTATGGCCTTTATCGCGGCCACCTGGGAGCGGCCTGTCGAAGCCATCATCCTGTCTTGCAGGTCATTCGTGCCTTGCTGGGAGTGGGCGAAAGCGCGTTGTTCGGATTGGGGCTGCGCTACCTTGGCATGGCTGAGATGCACGCCCTGTATGCGGTGTTTCCGCTGATGACGCTGGCCTTGGCAGGTGCGTTCCTGGGTGAGTTCATCGGCGTCCGCCGCTGGATCGCTGCGGTCATAGGGTTCTTGGGGACTCTGGTGATCCTCCGTCCGGGAACCGGCGTCTTCGAGTTGGCGGCGTTGATTCCGCTGTTGTCGGCCCTGGGATTCGCGCTCTTCAGTGTACTGACACGCCGGATCAGCCGGGATGATTCGTTCGCGACGAACATGCTCTACATGGGCTTTTTCGGCGCCCTGGCCATCACGTTCTCTGGCTTGCCAGGGTGGGTTTCGCCGAATCCGGCACAGTGGGGCCTGATCGCCGTGCTGTCGACGATCGGCATGGTGGCGCAGTTGCTGCTCCTCCAGGCGCTCAAGTATGCAACGGCAGGTACGCTTCAACCGTTCAACTACACGCTGTTGGTGTTCGCCACATTCATCGGCCTGTTCGTCTTCGGCGAACTGCCTGACCCATGGACCGTCGTGGGAGCGTGCATGGTGATTGCCGGTGGGCTGTATGCGATCAAGGCGAAAGGGTAGGGAGCCTGTTTAATTAATTCGATTTTGGAATAAGCATAATAGAATATATTCCTTGATCGAATTAGTTGGCATGTTAAGTTGACGCTACCGGACCGCCGGATATGTTCAACCCTACTCTATGGTACGACTATGTCCGGCGCCCGAATCTTCCAAATCAGCCTTGAGGCTCTGTCGCATGATGGGGCCCATGCAGTGATTTCTCAGTCCGGCACTCTGCGCATCAGTTCTTGTGCCGCCATTGCCGTTCCATTCGTGACCGGCAAACCTCTCCCCTGTCAGGCCAACAGCGAAGCCTGTAGCGCAATCAGCGAAGGCCTGGCGTTTCTGCTCTACGCCATGTGACGCACCGCTGTCGGCACTTCCATACCGTAACGCCAGTCAGTCATCTCCAGGTAATACCCGGTCCCGGGTGGTGCTTGAAGTGTGAGTGAGTGGGCGTCTGTTCAGCGCAGCCTATCGCGACTTACCCCCATGCCCAATTATTTGGATGAAGCTCATCGAGTTGAAATCGTCAAGCTCAGCAGGACCTTGACCAGCCAGACTGAATGGCCCACCTGGCTTTTACTGGTCGGCTTTTATCTGGCTTGGGCGCTTGTTGTTTTTCATGGGCAGGCACTTGGCCAACTCATCAGCATTGTCCTGTTGGTTCCACTGGTCGTGCTCTGGATGTCGATTCAACATGAGCTTATTCACGGTCACCCAACGCGTTGGCCTGTCATAAATAAAGCCCTGGGGTTTCTGCCGTTTGCCGTGTGGTATCCCTACGACATCTATCGGGACACGCATCTCGCCCATCACAACGATGAGGTGCTGACTGTGCCCGGACAAGATCCGGAAAGTCGTTATGTCACCAGCCGTTCCTGGGTGCAATCACCCCGTTATATGAAGACCTTGTTGTGGGTGAATAAGACCTTGGGCGGGCGCTTGATCATCGGCGCGCCGTTGGCATTGATGACCCTTGCAAGTACCGCGCTCGATGGGTTTTTGCATTCAGAACGAAGCAGTTGGCGGATGTGGCTCATTCATCTCTTGTGCGTTGGGGTGTTGCTGGGATTGGTTGAACAATACAGCGCCATCAGCGCTGTGCAGTACGTATTTTTAGTTTCGCTGCCGGCCTTGTCCATTGCAATGATCAGGTCGTTTTACGAGCATCGGCCGTCAACGCTGCCAGAACACCGCACGGTGATCAATGAATCCTCAGGGCTTTTGAGTTGGCTCTTTCTTAATCTCAATCTTCACCTGGTTCATCACGATCTTCCCGGTTTGCCCTGGTTTTACTTGCCCCGGGTGTATAGAGCCAGGCGTGAACAATGGATCGCGCGAAACAATGGCTATGTCATTCATGGCTACTTCCAGTTATTGCAGAGGCATCTGATCAATCCCGTGGATTGTCCTCGCCATCCTGCCAGGCACTGAAAATACTCAAGCTAATCTGGGCGTCGGAAAATGATACGTTTTGAAGCCATCAAGAAAACTCATAAAGGCAGCCCGAGAATGGCCGTGAGCGATTTGACGCTTCATGTCCGGGAGGGGGAGATCTGCGTATTTGTCGGGCCAAGTGGGTGTGGCAAAACGACCATTTTGCGAATGATCAATAGACTGGACACTCAGGACAGTGGCCGCATCTGTGTCAATGGGGTGGCGACCGATGAGCTTGACGTCGTGACGCTTCGCCGTGGCATCGGTTTCATGATGCAAAGCTCAGCCTTGTTTCCTCATCAAACCGTTGCGGAAAATATTGGTGCTGTGCCGCGGCTCTTGGGTTGGAGCAAGCATAAGATCCGCCAGCGCGTGAGCGAGCTCATTTCCCTGGTCGGGCTTCAGCCGGAATTTCTGGACAGGTACCCTAATCAACTGTCGGGCGGGCAGCAAAGTCGTGTTGCCTTGGCGAGGGCATTGGCCTCGGACCCACCAGTTGTATTGATGGACGAACCCTTTGCCGCGCTTGATCCGGTGATCCGCGAGCGACTGCAGGACGAACTGGTTGCGCTGCAGAGGCGTTTGCATAAAACCATTATCCTGGTGACCCATGACATGGAAGAGGCCATCAAGATTGGTGATCGCATTGCCATCTTCGAGGGCGAAGGAAAGCTTGCTCAGTTCGATACACCTCACAATATCCTTGCCCATCCTGCCAGCGAGTTTGTAAAGAACTTCATCGGCAAGGACCCGCTGTTGAAAAGACTGTCGCTGATGAAAGTTTCTGATCTTCCTGTGGATGAAGTCAATTGCGAATTCAAACTTCTGCTGGACGATAAGTCCAATCCGCTGAAGTGGGTCAGTGAAGCGGACTTGCCTGTTCCTGAACTTACCACGGTGTCGAATAATGACTCGTTGCATCACGCACTGGTTAAAATTCTAACGGCTCCGCTCGGTGTGGTTGTTCGAGTGGACGAGGCGGGCGGTTACGAAGGTTGCCTGTCGATTGCCAGCTTTCACAGCGCACTCAATGAGCGCCGCTTTGGAAGTGCGCAATGATTGACTGGTCCTGGATCGTTGAAAACTGGCAGCAGATCGGTCAGCTGTTATTCGATCATATCCAACTGGTGACCCTGGGCCTGTTTATAGGAATGTTGTTGGCGGGCGCAATGGTGCTCTTGACGTTGTGGAAGCCAGGGTTGGCGCAGCCCATGATTTATGTCAGCGGAATACTTTTTACCATTCCGTCCCTGGCACTGTTCATTTTGATCATGCCCTTTACCGGTTTGTCCAAGACGACGGCGGTGATTGGTTTGAGCCTGTATGCCTTGCTGATTGTGTTACAGAACACTTTGGCGGGCCTTGCGAGTAACCCTCCTGACGTGCTGGAAGAAGCCCGTGCGCTAGGGTACACGCGCATGCAGAGATTCCTGGGGGTTGAACTTCCCCTGGCGCTGCCTTCGTTATTGGCAGGGCTACGAACGACCGCGGTGACATTGGTAGGGCTGGTGACGGTTACTGCGTTAATTGGTCAAGGCGGATTGGGGCAGTTGTTCATTACCGGGTTGGCTCAAAGTTTCACCACGCCTGTGGCGGTCAGTTTGGTCCTGACGGTGATGTTGGCGTTATGTTTTGATTTTCTGTTCTATTCAATCAATAAATGGCTGGTCCCTTGGGTGCGCTAATGAATAGGATCGCAGATGTCTACCTCTGGTTTTCTCTTCCTGAACACTGGTTGGGCGAAGACGGAATACTGACTCGGCTGGCGGAGCATATTTATTATGTGTCTTTGAGCCTGGCTATTGCTTGTGCGATAGCGTTGCCGCTCGGCGTACTCATGGCTAACTACCGCAAAGGCGCGCAGGTGGCGATCGGGCTGTTCAATATTGGGCGAGCATTGCCTTCCCTGGGTATTGTGATACTTGCAATCATGGTTATTGGCTATGAAACCAGCACGGTAATTATCGCCTTGGTCACCCTGAGCATCCCGCCGATATTGACCAATACCTATGTTGGTATCGATCAGGTGGATTCGTCTCTGAAGCATGCTGCCAAATCCATGGGGATGCGCAGATGGCAGATGTTTATCCAGCTGGAATTACCGTTGGCTTTTCCGCTGATCTTTTCTGGATTCCGATCAGCCCTGGTGCAACTTATTGCCACGGCCACCATCGCCGCCTATGCAGGGTTTGGCGGGCTGGGCAGGTTTCTCATTGACGGGCTGGGTCGCAATGACATCCCTCAAATCATTGGCGGCGCACTGGTGGTGTCGGCACTTGCGATTGTCAGCGAGTGGGTTTGTTCAATGATCGAAACACTCATGGTTCGAAAATGGCGAGCGGGGAATGTTGAACTGAGCGCTACATGATCAGGACATTTGAAAGTGCGTATTAATTCTGCAGAGGTGCAAATCCAAATGAAAAACAAACAACGTACGAAGATTCGCTCAGCGCACTCGGTTTCATTGTTGCTGGGGTTAGGCTTGCTGGTGGGCAGCGCATTTGCCAGTGCCCAGTCCATCACCATAGGCGGGGCCAATTTTTCCGAGCAGACGATTCTTGCAAACATCTATGCGTCCGCTTTGAAAAAGGAAGGGATTGAGGTCAAGACCCGGCTCAATCTGGGGAACCGCCAGATCATCGCCAAGGCGCTGGAAAACGGGGATATAGACGTTGTACCCGAGTACATAGGATCACTGTTGAGTTTCTATGACGACAAGAGCGCCCTGACCAGCCAAAAGGAGATTGTCAGCGCCTTGCAACAGAAGTTGCCGGCGGGCCTCCAGTTGCTTGAACCGTCGGCCGCGGGCTCTATTACCGCTTGGGCCGTCACCCAGAAAACCGCAGAAAAGTACAACCTGCACACCTTGTCCGACCTGGCGCCCGTCTCAGGTGAACTCACGCTGGGCGGGCCTCCCGAAGTCACCACTGCCGCCTTGGGCCTGCCCGGGTTGAAGGCGGTCTACGGCATCAACTTCAAGAGCGTCAAATCGCTGGACATGGGCGGGCCCTTGTCGCGGCTGGCGCTGAACTCGGGCGCTATCGACGTCGCCACGGTGGTTTCCACGCAAGGCATCCTGGCAAAAGAGCCTTGGGTTGTGCTCGAGGACGACAAGCACCAACAGCCCCTGCAAAACATTACGCCACTGGGACGCAAGGCGTTGCTAACCCCAGAAGTCACCCAGGTGCTCAACGAGGTCTCCGCCAAACTGACCGATGACGACCTCAAGCAACTCAATCGCCTGGTTGATATCGATCACAAGGATCCCGCAAAAGTCGCGGCGCAGTGGGTCGCTGAAAATACCGTCAAGGCGACCAACTGAACATGAATGCGATGTGGGTCAGGTCGCGGAGGCGTTATGTCCAATAAAAGCATGATTTTGAATTTGTTCTTTTTTAATCCCCAAGGGGATCATCGTTTTTCCTGGCGCCACCCGCTGTCGCCGACCAAGGAAATATTGACGCTGGGCTACTACGTAAAACTGGTGCAGGCGGCCGAGGCGGCGAAGTTCGATGCGGTGTTTGTCGCGGATCACGTCGCGGTCTGGGATTCCGTCGCCAGTGGGTTGAGGCACTATGCCAACGCCCGCCTTGAACCGATTACGCTCTTGTCCGCATTGGCGGCTGTCACCGAACACATCGGGCTGATGGGCACCGCTTCAACGTCCTATAACGAGCCCTTCAATATTGCGCGATATTTTGCTTCGCTGGACTACCTCAGCGCCGGGCGAGCCAGCTGGAATATCGTGACCTCCTGGTTGGAAGAGGAGGCTTCGAATTTCGGACTGTCAGGCGTGACGAAACACGGCGATCGTTATCGGCGGGCCGAGGAGTTCATTCATGTCGTCAAGCAGCTTTGGGACTCCTGGGAGGAGGGGGCGCTTGAATTTGACAAGGGTACCGGCGACTTTGCCGACCCCTCGAAAATTCACCCGATCCATCACAAAGGCGAACATTTTAGCGTACGTGGGCCGCTTAACGTGCCGCGTCCACCCCAAGGCCACCCGGTCCTCGCCCAGGCGGGGTCTTCTGAAGCGGGCAAGGATCTGGCCGCCGCCCATGGGGACGTGCATTTCTGTTTCATCGACTCGGTCGAAGAGGGACTGGCGTACAGGGCCGATTTGAATCGCCGACTCGAGTTGAAGGGCCGGCATTCCAGTGATCTGAAAATCATTACCGGTGTGCTTCCGGTGGTTCTGGAGGATGAGACTGAGCAGGAGCGCCGTCGGCAACTGGAGGACAGCCTCATTATCGATGCCGTGGCGATTGATCTGGTCTCCAGCTACACCCGTCTTGATCTGACAGGCCTGTCGCCGGACAGCCCGCTACCCGCGTTGCCGGATGAGTCTGAATTCGATGGCATTCGAACCGAGCTGGCCCTGCTCAAGAAGTACGACACGACCTTGTCCATCCGTGAAATAGGACGCCGGTTGGTCAAGAGCTCCAGTACCTGGCTGCTGATCGGAACGGCGGAGCATATTGCCGATAAGCTTTCAGCGTTATACGAGTCGAATGCCGTCGATGGCTACAACCTCATGTTTCCGTTTCTGCCCACTGACTTCGAAACATTCACCCGTGGCGTGGTGCCTTTGCTGCAAGCCAGAGGGGTTTTCCGCAAGGAATATGAACCCGGGACCTTGAGGGATCGCTTGGGTTTGAAGACGCCTGCCAACCGCTTCCTGCCGTGATCAGCGTCACTCACAATCCTCTGGATGGCTTTCATATGACCAGCGATCTATCCATGTACCTCGCTCCCGCCAGGGTTTTACAGGCACAGGACGCCTGGCTCCAGCGCACCCTGGAGATTCTGGGTGAGCGCCATGAGCGAAAGCCGATCGTCGATCCCGTGTCCCATTGGCTGTCCCCTGATCTGTTGTTATCCCAGACCTGCGGCTATCCATTCGTCACGTCACTGCGGGGGAAGGTGAGGCTGATAGGGCGTCCGAGCTATGAGCTTGCTCATAGCTCGGGGGGTGACCATTGCAGTTTGCTGCTGTGCAGGGCTGATTCGCCCGTGACTGATCTGGCAGGTTTGCAGGGCAGCCATGGACTGATCAACGCCCGGGATTCCAACTCTGGAATGAACTTATTGCGCCACACGTTGGCGGGGATCAGCGACCGTGGTTTTTTCTCGAAACTCACCTTCACCGGATCCCACAGGGAGAGCATGCGAAGACTGAAAAAGGGCGAGGGCGATTTGGCTTCCATCGACAGCGTCACCTATGACTATCTGGCGAGAGACAACAGTGACGAGATCGAAGGCCTCAGGATCCTGGTGCGAAGTGTGCGCAGTCCCTGCCTGCCTTACATCACGTCGATTCGTCGAACGGCGACGCAGGCAGCGTCTATCCGGCGCGCAATGAACGAAGCCTTGAGCCAGCTTCCCGAGATTTCCCATGACCTGGCGATCAGGGAAGTGCTGCCGGCCAGTAAGGCTGACTATGAGTGTCTTTTGGCGTATGAGCGCAGTGCGGCCAATCGCGGCTTTTCGTTCGTATCATCCTGAGCGGCGAGCCGTCCCTGGCTCGCCACCTCGAACACGCTAGAACTTGAAGCGCCCAACCAAACCCTTGAGCTGCCCGGAAATATCCGTCAGACGCCCCGAGCCGGTCTGTGCCGAGTGAGCGAACTCCTCGACCAACTGGGCATCGGCATGAATCTGCGCGATGTGCCGGTTGATGTCTTCGGCCACCTGGTGCTGCTCCTCTGCCGCCGTGGCGATTTGGGTGTTCTGGTCGCGAATCGAGTCCACCGAATTGCGGATCTTGTCGAAGCTGTCACGGGCCTGCTGAATGCGCTCGACGCTGGTGTGCGACACCTGCAGGCTGCTTTGCATCTGCTGGGTGACTTCCTGGGTGCGCCGGGCGAGGTTGCCCAGCAGGCTGTCGATCTCGCCGGTGGAGTCGGCGGTGCGCCGTGCCAGGGCCCGCACTTCGTCGGCCACCACGGCGAACCCACGGCCTTGATCGCCGGCCCGTGCGGCTTCGATCGCGGCGTTGAGGGCCAACAGGTTGGTCTGTTCGGCAATCGAGCGAATGGTGTCGAGGATGGTGTTGATGTTCTTGCTGTCCTGCTCCAACGCCTGCATGGTCTGGGTCGATTGTTGCAGGTCTTCGCTCAGTTTCAGCACGCTGCCGGTGGCTTCGCCGATGTGATGCTGGCCGTCGTGCACATCGCGGTAGCCTTCGTCCGCACTGGAGGCGGCCTGGCTGCAAGAACGGGCCACTTCGTTGGCGGTGGCAACCATTTCGTTGAACGCGGTGCTCACCAATTCTACCGCCTGGCGCTGGCGCCCGGCGGCATCGTTCATGTTCTGGGCCACGTGGCTGGTATCGGCCGCGGCGTTTTGCAGGTCGGAAGAGGCGCTGCCGATGCGTTGCATCAGTTGCGCGATCATGCCCAGGAACTGGTTGAACCAGCCCGCCAGGGTGGCTGTTTCGTCCTTGCCTTGCACGATGAGTTTGCGGGTGAGGTCGCCTTCACCTTCGGCGATTTCCTGCAGGCCATTGGCAACGCCGCGAATCGGCCGCACGATCACGCTGGCGAAACTGGCGCCCACCACGGCGAAGACCACGGCCAGCGCGGCGGCGATGGCGGCGATCAGCCAGGTCAGGCTCGCGGCCTCGGCCATCACTTCATCGCGCTTGATCAGGCCGATGAAACGCCAGCCCAACCCTTTGGAGCTGACCACGTTGGCCATGTAGGGCACGCCGTCGATCTCGATCTGAGTCACGCCATCGCTGCTTTTGGCCAGCTCGGCATAGTTGGGGCCAAGGTCGGCCAGCGGCTTGAAGTTGTGCTTGGCATCGGCGGCGTCCACCAGCACGTTGCCGTTGGCTTCCACCAGCATCAGGTAGCCGCTGTCGCCCAGCTTGATGTTCTTGACCAGTTCGGTGAGCTGCTTGAGCGACACGTCCAGGCCGACCACGCCCACGACGTTGCCGCTGGCGTCGGCGACCGTGTGAACGGTGCCGATCAGAGACACATCGTCCGGCGCCCAGTAATAGGCGTCCGTGCGCACGGTAGTACCCGGTGCGGCGATGGCCGCCTTGTACCAGGGGCGCACGCGCGGGTCATAGTTGGTCATCTTCGGGTCGTCAGGCCAACTGGCGTAGCCACCGTCGCTCGTTCCCACGGACAGATAGGCGGTGGTCGGATGGCTCTTGGCGAATCGGTCGAATATTTCCAAAAGCTGTTGGTTGATCTCGGGGAGCGGTGTTTGTGCCGCATCGGCCAGGGAGTAGTTTTTCAACCCTTTGGCGGCGATGATCCGTGGATCCTTGGCGATGTATTCGACGTTCTGGCTGATGCCATCGAAGAACTGCTTCATGCCGTTGTCGATCTGGCGGATTTCACGGCCGCTGCTATCCAGGAAGTTGGCCTTCGCGGCGTCGCGCAGGTTCATCACGACAAGCACCGCCACCAGGATGACCGGGAGGCAGGCGATGGCCGCGAACGCCCATGTCAGCTTCTGTTTGATATTCATGACTTCTCCCGCGGAATATTTTAAGTGTTGGAACGGCAGAAACAGCAGTGGTTGGCGTTGCGAGTCTCTGGAAGGGAAAAGCGCCTATGCCTACTGTCAGTGTATCGACCAAAGTCGTAGGCACTTGAGGCTTGCCATTTTGGCGCGGGACGATCGGTGGAGGGCGCAGGCGCGATTGCAGCCGACTTGAGTAGCCTGGAAGATAGCGTGGTTTGCTCTGCGCCTTCGCCCTGCGGCTCGGGCACTCACGTGCAGTAAATCCTCATTGTCTTTAATGTATTAACGAGGCCCTATGCCAAGCGCATTCGAGAGCGTACTCAAAAACAAGAACATGGCTTATCGACCGCTCGGAGCGGCGCCCGCCAGCCAGGCACCGATCCGTGTCGCGTTCGTATTGATGGACAACTTCTCGATGATGTCCTTCACCGGTGCGGTGGACGCGCTGGTGACCGCCAACCTGATGAGCGACATGCCCCTCTACGAGGTGCTGACGGTGGGGGTTTCAGGTGGGCAGGTGACGAGCGACCTGGGCATTGTCATCTCGACGGACGTCGAACTGGCGCAGATGCCGGAAAACCAGGATGTGCTGATTGTCGCCGGGGGCTTTCGCGTGAAGTTGCAAGGCCATCCGTTGCTGCGCCGCAAGCTGCGCGCCAATGCGGCGTCCGGGGCGATCCTGGGTGGCTTGTGGAACGGTGTTTTTTTCGTCGCCGATGCCAATCTGCTGGATGGTTTCGAATGCGCTGTCCACCCGGAGAGCCGCGCCATGATGGTGGAGGTGTTCCCCCATGTGAAGGTGTCCAGCCGGGCCTATGTGGTGGATCGGGAGCGGGTCAGTTGCGCGGGCGCCAACAGTTCGCTGCGCATGATGCTCCAATTGATTCGCCAGACGGGCGGAGCGGCGCTGGTGGGGGCCATCGAGGAAATTCTGCGTTGTGACGAGTCCGGCGACGATGCGACGGACTTGCCACCGGTTTTCGTCGAGACCGACCCGACGCTGCCGGAAAGTCTCAAGTTGGCGCTGGAGCTGATGTGGCAGAACGTGGAGGAGCCCTTGACCATCGATGAGCTGGCGGCGTGCGTGAATATTTCCAAGCGCCAGTTGGAGCGACGGTTCTGCAGTTTTCTCGGCGCGACTCCGACGCGCTATTACCTGGAGCTGCGCCTGACGCGTGCTCGCCAGCTCATCCAGCAAACCAATCGGTCCGTGACCGAAATCGCCGTGGCGACAGGCTTTGTCAGTTCCCCGCACTTCCAGCGTCGCTTCCGGGATTTCTTTGGTGTGCCGCCTGGCAGTTACCGTTCGAAATCGGAGCGCAAGCAAGCCTTGCGCTGACGTTTTTCGTCTGAGCCGAGTCGGTAATCACGGTTTCAGGATTTTCGAGCTTTTTTCTGCGCCGAAAGGGAAATCGAGCATCAATGCAAAAAGAATCGCCCCGGCGGAGATCAGGAAAAGCAATCCGTGGTGTCCGCCACTGGCATTGAACAGGGCCGAATAGGCAAACCCGGCCAGCGCTTGGAAGGTGGCGAACGAAACAGTGGCCCGGCTCCAGGCCAGTTGTTGACGATGATGGTCCGGGAGCAGTTCATGCACTCGGGCCAGGGCCAAGGGCACGATGCCCGGCGGAAACGAACCGATGATCACGGCTAACAGCGCCAGTGCCATGAAGGTGTGTGAAACCGCCAGCAAGCCGAGAGCAATCGCTTGCACGGCCAGGACCAGTCGGATGCTCTTGCGCGCGCCGAGGTGATCGGCGAGAAAACCATAGCTCACCGGCCCGATGATCGCCCCGAGGCCATACATTACCCAGACCATCGCCCCGACATGTGCCCCGGCCCCGAGGCCGCGCGCCACGTAGTCGACCAAAAAGACCATCGCAGGCACGAGCCCCGCGGCCATGAACGCATACTGGGCGAACAACTGGAAAACCGCAGGGGGCATGGGCTCGTCGGGCGCAGCGCTGGTTGTTACCTGCACCGTGTCCCGGGGCCAGCCGAACCAGCTCAACCCGGTCAATGCCAGCGACAGGACACCAAGCCCCAGCCAGGTGGCCGGCAGGCCCAGGCTCAACAGCGGCGGCACAATCGTGCCTGAGCCGGCGATGCCAAGGCCGATGCCAAGGAAAATCGCGCCACTGGCCAAGCCTTTACGTGCCGCCGGTACATGGGGCAATACAGTCGCCGCCACCAGTACCATGATCGCGCCGCCGGCGATCCCCGACAGCAGTCGCCAGGCGAAATACCAGGTCACCGACACCGGGAAGGCACAGGCGAAAAATGCGCCGGTCACGACGAGCATCATCAGCCGCAACGCGTTCCGGTTGGTCAGGCGGTGGGCCATGGGACGGCCGAGCAGGGCGCCGATCAGGTAACCGACCAGGTTCGCCGCCCCCAGGTAGACCACGTCGTTGGCGGAAAACCAACGGGCCTCGATCAATGCCGGGATCAGTGGCGTATAGGCGAAACGCGCCAGGCCGATGCTGACGAGGCTGGCGCAGAGGCCGGCGAAAATGGGCAGCCAGATGCTTGTGGGCGGTGATTCGAGTGCAGCGGATGAGGAGGGCATGAGAGCGTTCCTGTGAAAGGTTTATAGCGTCCAGCATATCGGCTATCGTCGCTGCGTTTGCGCAGCGATTTAGCGTCAGAGTGATGCATATCTGCATCGGAGGAGGGCGAGTGAATTGGGATGATGCACGGGTGTTTCTGGCCGTCTGTCGAGCGTCGACCTTGCGCGGTGCCGCGCGAGTATTGGGGGTGGATCAGGCGACTGTGGGGCGGCGCGTTACGGCTTTGGAGAAGTCCTTGGATGCCGCGTTGTTCCTGCGTACTTCAGACGGTTACGCACTGACGGCCGTCGGCGAGGCGGCGCTCAAGGCGGTGGAGAAGATGGAGCATTCGGCGCTTGAGTTGGAGCGCCGGATTCAGGGCCTGGATGATCGCCTGCTCGGCAATGTCCGGGTCGCCACCACCGACTCATTGGCCATCGACTTCTTGATTCCGGCCATTGCCAGCCTGCATGGGCGCCATCCCGATGTGCGCGTGCAACTGGACGCGTCCACGCAGATCCTCAGCCTGGTCAAGCGCGAAGCGGACATCGCCGTGCGCAACACCCGGCCCGACAACCCTGACCTGATCGCTCGGCGAATCGCCCGTTGGCCGGTAGGATTGTTTGCGTCCCAAGCCTATGTCGAAGCCCGTGGCGTACCGTCGCCCGGCAGCGAGTTCGAGGGGCATGACTTGGTGGTTTATCAGCCGTACTGGCAGGGCAGCAAAGATTTCACCCTGGTTTCGGAGCCGATCAATCGCGGACGGATCGTGGCCAGCCTGAGTTCGAGCCTGTTGGTGCGCCGGTCGATTGCCGCGGGCATCGGTGTCGGGGAGATTCCGCTGTATATGGGGGCGCGTGACGGGTTGCTGAGAATCTGGCCGGAGCGCACACGTGCGCTGCCTTACGAGGTCTGGCTGGTCACCCACGCGGACCTGCGCCATACCGCACGGGTGCGGGCGGTGATCGATGAGATTGTCGCGGTGTTTGCACAGGAGAATGAGTGAAGCGTCGGGGGAATGTGGAGGCTCCATTACGAAATACCCTGTAGCCACTGTGGGAGCGAGCTTGCTCGCGTTGGCGTCAGGTCAGCCGATACTCATGTGGCTGACACTCCGCCATCGCGAGCAAGCTCGCTCCCACAATGGGTGTCTCATAGCCTCTGTGACAATTTCTCCTACAGGGCCTAAAGGGTGTTTCATGGCATCTGTGGCAGTTCCTGCGGCCGCAGATCGAACACGAGCACCTCGGCATCCTGGCCGTGACTCAAGGTCAGGACCTGCTCCTCGCGCACCCGCACACCATCACCTTCCTGCAATTGCACACCATTGAGCTCGACAGCGCCTCGGGCCACATGCACGTAGGCATAGCGATCCGGGGCCAGGGTCAAGGTGGCGCTTTGCTCACCATCGAACAGCCCGGCGTAGACCCGTGCATCCTGGCGCACCTGGAGCGAGCCGCCGGCGCCGTCCGGGGAGATGATCAATTGCAGGCGACCGCGTTTCTGCTCGCTGCTGAAATGCTCCTGTTGATAGCGTGGCGTGGCGCCACTGACGTTGGGCACGATCCAGATCTGCAGGAAGTGCACCGGCTCGTCCGCACTGTGGTTGAACTCGCTGTGGGCCACGCCGCTGCCGGCGCTCATCAACTGCACGTCACCGGGGCGAATGACCGAGCCCGTGCCCAGGGTGTCCTTGTGTTCCAGCGCCCCTTCAAGCACGTAGGAAAAGATCTCCATGTCCCGGTGGGGATGCTGGCCGAAACCCTTGGCCGCGGCGACCCGGTCGTCGTTGATGACCAGCAGGTCGGAGAAGCCCTGTTCGTTGAGGTTGCGGTAGCTGGCGAACGAGAAGGTGTGGAACGAAGTCAGCCAGCCGTGGCGGGCAATGCCGCGGTCCGAAGCTTTGCGAAGGGTCAGCATGATGATTCTCCTGATGTCTATGGGCGGCGGCTGGGGCCGTTCGCCGGGTTCAGAAGAAGGTTAATGGTTATCCTGAGGTTCAATAAGCAGGCAGAAAACGAAAGACTGTCCGTTATTGGTGGACAATCGAGAATGCCTACCAGCGGATGCCTGGCTTCGCCATAATGCTGACGATAAACCCTGTGGGAGTGAGCTTGCTCGCGATAGCGTCGGATCAGTTGGGATTGAAGTAACTGACACACCGCTATCGCGAGCAAGCTCGCTCCCACAGGGGGCATTTATCGTTTCTGGATTTTTTTGGCGTCTTTTTAATGAAAACCGTTGCAATGGTGCTGTTCCCGGATTTTTTACTGCTCGACATGGCCGGGCCTATGGAAGTGTTTTCCATCGCCAATCGTTACCTCGAAGGGGACCTGCGTTATCAACTGTTGACCCTGGGGACCGAGCGCGGGCCGTTGCGGGCGTCCAACGGTGTGGCGGTGCAGGCCGATATCCATATCGACCAGGCATGGGCAGCCTATGACGTGTTGCTGGTGCCGGGTGGGCCGGGGGCCTATAACGACCGGCATCCGGGGCTGCACACCTGGCTGCGGGCCGCGGCGCAACGGGCTACGCGCTACGGCTCCATCTGCACCGGTGCTTTCGTGCTTGGTGAGGCGGGCTTGCTCGACGGTTATCGCGTCACGACCCACTGGCATTACACCGAACGCCTGATACAGCGTTTCCCCAAGGCCCAGGTGGAAACCGACAAGATCTTCCTGCAGGACCGCCGCCTGATCACCTCGGGCGGTGTCACCGCCGGGATCGACCTGGCCTTGTCCATCGTGGCCCAGGATCACGGCCGCAAAGTCGCGTTGGACGTGGCCAAGGTGTTGCTGGTGGTGATGAAGCGCCAGGGCGGCCAGGCACAGTTCAGCCCCTCGGTGGCGGCAGTGTCGACGCAGGAATCGGCCATCACCCGGGTGCAGAATCATGTGATGGAGCACCTGGAAGAACCCTTCACCATCGAGCGTATGGCCGCCCTGGCCTCCATGAGCGCGCGGCATTTCGCCCGGGTCTTCGCCCGTGAAGTGAAAATGACGCCAATGGAGTTCCTGCAGGGCGCGCGCATCGACCGGGCGCGTCAACTGTTGGAAACCACGGACCTGCCGCTCAAGACCGTGGCGTTTCGCAGCGGCTTCGGCAGTGTGCGGCACATGCGCTTTTTGTTCGGTGAAAAGCTCGGCCTGACCCCGGTGCAATATCGTCAGCAGTTCAGTTGAGGCATCGGTGTCCGTCCAGGGCACCGTGATGTCCGTGACGCTCCCAGTGCCAGCATTGTCCTGAGATCTGCGCCTGCCAAGATTACGGCGAACCCCTTGGAAAGGATGCGCAGGAGCCCGGGGCAGACGTGTTCGGTGATCCGCACGCTGACGCCCGTACCGGTTATCCCGCGCTGCATCGCCCATGAACAGTTTCGTCAAACCCGATAGCGAGCCGGCGGTAAGCTTCGGTCCGTTCGCCTTCTACCGGCAGCAACGGCTGGTCACCCGTGACGGCCAGCCCCTCGCGCTGGGTGGCCGGGCCCTGGATGTTTTGCAGGTACTGGTGGAGCACGCCGGCCACTACGTCAGCAAGCAAACCCTCATCGCCCACGTCTGGCCTGACAGCGTCGTGGAAGCCATCAACCTGCGGGTGCACATCGCGGCGCTGCGGCGGGCCTTCGGCGACGGACGGGATGGCGCTCGCTATATCCTCAACCATCCGCGACAAGGCTATTGCCTGGCGATGCCCCTGGTGGTGCAAGAAGGTGTTGAGTCGCCTTTGAGTCCCAGGGCAGAGCGACACAACCTGCCCACGCGCTTGAGCCCGATAGTCGGCCGCGACAGAGTCCTGGGGCGGCTGCTGGCGCAAGTGCCCCGTCAAGCCCTGACCACCGTGAGCGGCCCGGGTGGAGTCGGCAAGACCACCGTGGTGTTGCGGGTAGCGGAGCTGCTGCTTGAGCACTTTGACGACGGGGCCTGGTTCGTTGACCTGGCGGACGTCAGCGATTCTTCACAGGTGAGGGCGCGGGTGGCCGGCACGCTGGGCCTGGCGCCCGGTTCTTTGGGCCGGCGCCTTGAGTCCTGCCGCATGTTGCTGGTGCTCGACGGTTGCGAGCACGTGCTCGATGCCTGTCGGGAGTTGGCCCAGGCATTGGCTACGGCAGCGCCCGGGGTGTCGTTGTTGTGCAGCAGTCGCGAGCCCCTGGCCCTGGCGGGCGAAAAAATCGTGCCGCTGCCGGGCCTGGCCGTGGCATCGCCCCTGGAACCCGAGCACCAGATCGTAGCGTGCCCGGCGGTGCAGTTGCTCATCGAGCGGGTGGGCGCCCGGCAACAGGGTTTCCAGCCCGCTGGCCGCGACTGGTTGATCCTGGCCCAGATCTGCCAGCGCCTGGACGGTTTGCCGCTGGCGTTGGAACTGGCGGCGGCCCAGGTCGACGCCTTGGGGCTGGCCGGGGTCCTCGAGCAATTGGATTACGGCTTGTCACTCTTAAGCCTCGGGCGGCGTACGGCGGTGGCCCGGCATCGAAGCCTGGAGGCCGTGCTGGATTCGAGTGTCGAGCGTTTGAGTGCTGACGAACAAACCGTGTTCCAGCGCCTGGCGGTGTTCGAGGGGCCGTTTACGCTCAGGGCGGCGCTGGCAGTGATCAGTTGCGCTGAGCTGAGTGTCGGGCGATTGCCTTCGTTGCTATTACGGCTGGCGAGCGTGTCATTGCTGATGGTCGAGCCACTGGCCGACGGAGGGTGTTTTCGACTGCTGCACACCACTCGCGCCTATGCCTTGGACAAATTGCGGCGCAGTGGTCAGTGGCCCGTGTTTCATCGGCGTTATGTGCTGCAAGGCGCTTGGGGCGCGCGCCGTTCAAGGCCCCAACCGGCGAGTCAGCCCTTGGAGCAGCGCGCCGGCTTCCAATAGGTCGGGAGTGTCGAACCCCTCGCTGAAGCGTCGGTAGACCGGCCCGAGCAGTTCTTGCGCGGCTTGGACTTGTCCGCGGCGTTGCCACAAGCGGGCCAGGGACGTGGCGCAGCGCAGTTCCCAGGCCAGGGCATGATGACGACGGGCGACGGCCAGGGCGGCCAGCAGTTGCGTTTCGGCAGGGCCTTCCAAGGAGGGCTCGTTCCGGGCCAGCCAGGTTTCGGCGCCGGCCCGCAGGAGCTCCGCCGAACACCAGCCCGCGGCGCCACTGCGGGCCCGTTCCAGTTGCGCCGGGCTGACAACGTCAGGGCGCAGGGTGACGGCGATGTCCTGGATCAGCCCGTTTGTCGGGCTCGTCTCCAGGGGCTGGTCGTTGAATACGCTGTCGTAATGACAGGCCCAGTCATGGAACAGCATCACCGAATGTTTCTTGGCCTGCTGCTTCAACAGGTCGAGCCTTTCCCGGGCAGTCGGATGATCGCCGGTGTAGTGGGCGATCACGCAACCGGCCAGCGCCAAGGTGTAGCAGATCGAAATGCCGTGATTGATCTGCAAGGCGATCTGCAGCGCCAGGTTGGCGGTACGCCGGGCTTTCTCGGCGAAACCTTGCAGCCAGAGGATGCGCGCCAGAATCGTCAGCGCGGCCACGCTCTGGTCGTATTGCACGCCGAAGCCGTGGCTGAAGCGGCTGAGGTGGCCGCTCTGGGCCAGGCGCTGGATCACCTGTTCGGCCTCACGCCGCGCCGCGCCCTGGTCGCCGGTGAAATGCAGCGCCAGCACCCGCAGGCGTTGGGTGCTCAAGGACAGGATCGGGTCGCCCTGCAACCCGAGCCGGTCGAAATCCAGGCTGTGTGCCAGGGCCTGTTGGTAGTTGCCACAGCTGAGGTCCACGGTCATTTGCCCGGACACGGCCCGCAGCTCGCTGGCCAGGTCCTGGCATTGCCGGGCCAGTTGTCGGGCGGTGGCGAAGGCACGGACCGTGGCCGGCGTGCCACCCTCGGTGTGGTAGTTGAAACTGGCGTGGGCCAGCTCCAGGGCCAGGGTCAGGCGTGGACATGGTGTGGGGCTGGCCCGCAACAATTGCAGCGCCTTGTTGACGTAGAGGCCGTGCTCCTTGAGCAGCGACAGCTCTTGCCAGAGGGGCAGGGTGCGGGCGGTCAGGCGGATCGCCACGGCGTGTGAACCCTGCGGGCCCAAGCCGCGGTCGAGCGCTGCGCGGATGTCGTCGCGATAGTCGGCGTAGCGAGCGATCCACAGTCGGGTGGGGGTGTTCTCCCAATCGTTTTCCGCTTGCCCCATGAGCGCCAGGCAGCGTTCGGCGTGGCGTTCCTGGCTGGCCGCCAATTCCCCAGCTTCGGCCAGTTTTTCCAAGGCATAACGGCGGGTGGTGTCCAGCAGGCGATAGCGCACCTCTTCATCGCCGATCTCGACGTTGAGCAACGACTTGGCGACCAACTGGCTGACCGACACCAGCACCTGGTCGGGGGCGACATGCTGGCCGACGATCACCGCCGCGGCCGAGGCCAGGTTGAAACTGCCCATGAACACCGCCAGCCGCCGCAGGCAGGTCTGCTCGCAGGCCGTGAGCAGCGCGAAGCTCCAGTCCAGCGTGGCGCGCAGGGTCTGTTGGCGTGGGGCGGTGCCGGTGTCGTTGTGGAGCAGGGCGACGCTGTCTTGCAATTGCCGGTGCAGTGCTTCGAGACTGAAGCGGCCGAGTTGTCCGGCGGCCAGCTCGATGGCCAGGGGAATCCCGTCCAGCCGCTGGCAGATGTCGACGATCAACGGCACCTCGCGGTCGGTCAGTTCGAAGTCGTCACGGCTGGCCATCGCACGCTCGGCAAACAGTTGCAGCGCCGGGTACTCCAGGGCGGGATACCCCTCGATGGGCATTTCCCGGGGCGGGCATGCCAGGGCATCCAGGCGCTGCACGTGTTCGCCTTCGGCGCGCAGGCCTTCGCGGCTGGTGGCCAGGATGTGCAGGTGAGGGGCGCCGCGCAGCAAGGTTTCGCTGAGCTGGGCGATGGCGTCGATCAGGTGCTCGCAGTTGTCGATCACCAGCAGCAGATGCCGCTCTTTGAGCTGTCGGGCGACGGTGTCCAGCGGATCACCGTCCTGCAGCGGCAGGTCGAGCAATGCGCACAGGTTGGGGACGATCATGGCCGCATCGTTGAGCGATGCCAGGTCCAGCAGATGGGTGCCGTCACGGTAGTGGCCGATCAGCCGTTCAGCGACCCGCAGGGCGACGGTGGTCTTGCCGATGCCGCCGGTGCCGACCAGGGTAATGAAACGCTTCCGGGGCAACTGGGTCACCAGGTTTTCCACCAGGGCCTGGCGTCCGATCAGGCGCGTGCGCTGCAGCGGCAGGTTGCGCGCCAGGGACGGATGAGGAATGCGCGCCAATGGGTCGAGGGATCCGAATGACACCGGCGCGACAAAGCTGTAGCCGCGCTGCGCCACGGTGACGATGTAGCGCTGCCCGGCCTGGCCGTCCCCGAGGGCCTTGCGCAGTGCCGCGACGTGTACGCGCAGGTTGGTGTCTTCCACCACGCTCCTGGGCCAGACCCGGGCGATCAGTTGCTGCTTGCTCACCACCTCGCCTGCGTGTTCGAGCAACACCAGCAGAATCTCCACGGCCCGCCGTCCCAGGCGCAACGGTTGCTCGCCCTCCAGTACCAGGCGCTGGCGCGGATGGACCCGGTAAGGGCCGAAATGCACCGTCTGTTCGACGGGCAGGCTGAGGTATTGGCTCATGGTGCTCTCAATGTTCTGGGCCCGATGCCTGGGCTTTACCCGAGCATATTCCTCAGGTTTGGCTTCAAGCGCAACGGCGCGGGCTCTGCTCCGAGCCTTCCAGTCGCCGGACCCTGTGGCGAGGGAGCAAGCTCCCTCTCCACAAAAGCGGGTTTTTTAACACTTCAGTCCCGAAAAAATTAACAACGTTTAACTCACGCCCATGCCCCCTCTGACCAGACCATAAAGCGATCCACCCATCTCAAGGAGTCATGTCATGAGCACCTTCATCACCCGCGACGGCACCGAGATTTACTACAAGGATTGGGGCAGTGGTCAACCGGTGGTCTTCAGCCACGGCTGGCCGTTGAACTCGGACAGTTGGGAGGCGCAGATGATGTTCCTGGCGTCCAACGGGTATCGGGTGATCGCCCATGACCGCCGTGGACACGGGCGTTCCAGCCAGCCTTGGGACGGCAACGACATGGACACCTACGCCGATGACCTGGCCGAGCTGATCGAACGCCTGGATTTGAAGGACGCGGTGCTGCTCGGCTTCTCCACCGGCGGTGGCGAAGTGGCGCGCTACATCGGTCGCCATGGCGCCGCCCGGGTCGCCAAGCTCGGCCTGATCTCGGCGGTGACGCCGCTGATGGTCAGGACCGCGGCCAATCCTGGCGGCTTGCCTATCGAAGTCTTCGACGGTTTCCGCCAGGCCTCCCTGGCCGATCGTTCTCAGCTATACAAAGATGTGGCCAGTGCGTTTTTCGGCGCCAACCGTCCGGGCGCCAAAGTTTCCCAAGGCATGATCGACTGGTTCTGGATGCAGGGCATGCTCGCCGGTCACAAGAACGCTTACGACTGCATCAAGGCGTTCTCGGAGACCGATCTTTCCGAAGACCTGCGCAACATCGACGTGCCGACCCTTGTGGTCCATGGCGATGACGACCAGGTGGTCCCCATCGAAACCGCCGGCATCGCCGCCGCCAAATTGCTGAAGAACTCGCAGTTGCTGGTGTACCCGGGCGCGCCCCATGGCCTGACCGATACCCACAAGGACCGGCTGAACGCGGACCTGCTGGCGTTCATCCGGGGCTGATCAAGCCACAAACCTGTAGGGGCGAGCTTGCTCGCGACGGCGATGCAACAGTCAACATTGCCGCCGACTGACACCCGGCTATCGCGAGCAAGCTCGTTCCCACAGGATTGGCACCCAACAGGACCCAAACCGATGAACCGCAACGATTTACGCCGTCTCGACATGAACCTGCTGGTGATCTTCGAGGCGCTGATGTTCGAGAAAAACCTGACCCGCGTCGCCGAAAAACTGTTCATGGGCCAACCGGCGGTGAGCGCGGCGCTGGGGCGGCTGCGGGATCTGTTCGATGACCCGCTGCTGATCCGTCACGGTCGTGGCATGGAGCCGACCCCGCGAGCCCTGGCGATCCTGCGAGAGCTGCAACCGGCCATGGACACCATCTCCGGCGCGGTCAGCCGGGCCAAGGCGTTCGACCCGTCCACCAGTTGCGATGTGTTTCGCATCGGGTTGTCCGACGATGCCGAATTCGGCCTGTTTCCTCCATTGTTGAGCCAACTGCGCGAAGAGGCGCCGGGGATCATCGTGGTGGTGCGCCGGGCCAATTTCCTGCTGATGTCGTCGCTGCTGGCCAGCGGTGAAATCAGCGTCGGCGTGAGCTACACCACCGATCTGCCGGCCAATGCCAAGCGTAAGAAACTGCGGGACATTCCTTGCAAGGTCTTGCGTGGCGACAAGCGCCCGGGGCCGCTGACCCTGGACGAGTACTGCTCGCGGCCCCACGCCATGGTTTCGTTTTCGGGCGACTTGAGCGGCAACATCGACCTGGACCTGGCCCGCATCGGCCGGACCCGCAAAGTGGTGCTGGCGGTGCCGCAATTCAGCGGGCTGCGAGCCTTGCTGGCGGGTACCGAGCTGATCGCCACCGTGCCTGACTATGCCGCCTGTGCCTTGGTAGAAGGCTGTGCCTTGCGCGCCGAGGACCCGCCGTTCGAGATCAATGCGGCTGAACTGTCGATGGTCTGGAGCGGCGTGCATGACAACGACCCGGCCGAGCGCTGGCTGCGCTCGCGCATTGCCAGCCACATGTCCCAACCATTACCGGCCGCTGCCTCGGCCGCCCCGGACGGAGCCCACCGATGAACATGACCGATGAGCGCCCGTGGCAGGACCTGGGTCTGTTGTTCCTGCGCCTGAGTGGCGCGTTGTTCCTGCTGTGGATCCATGGGTTGCCGAAGCTGTTGCACTACAGCGTCGAGCTGACCCGGATCGAAGACCCGTTTCACCTCGGCGCGGCGCCAACCCTGATCCTGGCGATTTTCGCCGAGGTGCTGTGTCCGCTGCTGATCATGGCCGGTGTGCTGGTGCGCCTGGCGTGCTTGCCGATCCTGTTTCTGCTGGCCGTGGCGCTGCTGGTGGTGCATCCGCAGTGGAGCCTGGAAGAGGGGCAGTTCGGTTGGTTGCTGTTGATCATATTTACCAGCGTATTGATCGCCGGGCCCGGGCGCCTGGCGATGAACACGCGTTTTGTTGGAGTGCTTCGCCATGTCTGAATCTCAAACCATCGACTCCCCTGGGAGCCCGGCCAAACCCGGCTTCGATGAAATCGTGACCCTGGTGGTCAAGCACCGGATCAAGGCCGGCCAGGACGCGGCCTACGAAGCCTGGCTGCGTCGCATCGTGAGCCTGGCCGGTCAGTGGCCCGGACACTTGGGCGTGGATGTGGTGCGGGGCAAGCAGGGCGGGTTGTCGCTGTTCACCTGCGTGCTGCGTTTTTGCTCCACCGAGACCATGCAACGCTGGCTGGACTCCCCCGAACGCCGCGAGCTGGTCGCGCAAGCCGCTCCCATGCTGGCCGACGGCGACCAGACCGAAGTCGGGTCGCACAAGGAGTTCTGGTTCGCCCCGCTGGCCGACGCCGCGACACCGCCGCCGCGCTGGAAGCAGGCGGTGGTGACGCTGCTGGTGATCCTGCCCCACACGCTGCTGGTGCCGTTGCTCTGGGGGCCGGTGCTGCAACTCGATGCTTTCCTTTCCAACTACGTGGTGGCCACGTTCCTGATCACCCTGACCATCGTGCTCTCGGTGGTCTACGTGTGCATGCCTTTGGCGACACGCCTGTTCGCGCCTTGGCTGCAACCCAAGACCCATGAGCACCTGGAGCCCGAGCATCGCTGAGCGGTTATGACAAACATAGTTGTGGCGAGGGAGCTTGCTCCCGCTGGGCTGCGAAGCGGCCCCTGGCTTTTTGCGGCTGCTACGCAGCCGAGCGGGAGCAAGCTCCCTCGCCACGGACCGTATTCACTCTTATCGTCAAAGGTAACCCTATGAACGCCGATCTGATTCTATTCAACGGTCAATTCCATACCGTCGACCGCGAGAAGCCCCGGGCCAGCGCAGTCGCCATCAGCCAGGGCCGCTTCGTCGCGGTGGGCACCGATGCCGAGGCCATGGCCCTGCGGGGCAGCGGCACCCAGGTCATCGACCTCAAGGGCCGCACGGTCATTCCCGGCCTCAACGACTCGCACCTGCACCTGATCCGTGGCGGTCTGAACTACAACCTGGAACTGCGCTGGGAAGGCGTGCCGTCCCTGGCCGATGCCTTGCGCATGCTCAAGGATCAGGCCGACCGCACGCCAACGCCACAATGGGTGCGCGTGGTCGGCGGCTGGAACGAATTCCAGTTCGCCGAAAAGCGCATGCCGACCCTGGAAGAACTCAACCAGGCGGCCCCCGATACGCCGGTATTCGTGTTGCATCTGTATGACCGCGCCTTGCTCAACCGCGCCGCGCTGCGGGTCGCCGGCTACACCCGTGACACACCGAACCCGCCAGGTGGCGAGATCGTGCGTGACAGCAAGGGCGAGCCCACCGGCATGCTGGTGGCGCGGCCCAATGCGATGATCCTTTACTCGACGCTGGCGAAAGGGCCGAAGCTGCCGCTGGAATACCAGGTCAACTCCACTCGCCAGTTCATGCGGGAACTCAATCGCCTGGGCCTGACCAGCGCCATCGATGCCGGCGGCGGTTTCCAGAACTACCCGGACGACTACGCGGTGATCGAGCAGTTGGCCCGGGAGCAGCAGTTGACGGTGCGCATCGCCTACAACCTGTTCACCCAGAAGCCCAAGGAAGAACTCAGCGACTTCAAGAACTGGACCGGCAGCGTCAAGCTGCACCAGGGCGACGATTTCCTGCGGCACAACGGCGCCGGGGAAATGCTGGTGTTCTCGGCGGCGGATTTCGAGGACTTCCTGGAGCCGCGTCCGGACCTGCCGCCGGGCATGGAGCAGGACCTGGAACCGGTGGTCCGGCACCTGGTGGAGCAACGCTGGCCATTCCGCTTGCACGCCACTTATGACGAATCCATCAGCCGCATGCTCGACGTGTTCGAGAAGGTCAATCGCGATATTCCGTTCAACGGCCTGCCGTGGTTCTTCGACCACGCCGAGACCATCACGCCGAAGAACATCGAACGTGTGCGGGCGTTGGGCGGTGGCATTGCGATCCAGGACCGCATGGCCTTCCAGGGCGAATACTTCGTCGACCGCTACGGTGCCAAGGCCGCCGAAGCCACGCCGCCGATCAAGCGCATGTTGGCCGAAGGCGTACCGGTGGGCGCCGGCACCGATGCCACCCGCGTCTCCAGCTACAACCCCTGGACCTCGTTGTACTGGATGGTCAGCGGCCGCACGGTCGGTGGGCTTTCGTTGCACGAAGAGGGCCTGCCGCGCCTGACCGCGTTGGAACTGTTTACCCATGGCAGCGCCTGGTTCTCGTCGGAGCAGGGCAAGAAGGGCCAGATCAAGGTCGGCCAACTGGCGGACCTGGCGGCCCTGAGCGCGGACTTCTTCAGCGTCGAGGAAGAAGCCATCAAGTGGATCGAGTCGGTGCTGACCGTTGTGGACGGCAAGGTGGTGTACGCCGCCGGTGATTTCGAAAAACTCGGTCCGGCCAGCGTTCCGGTGCTGCCCGACTGGTCGCCGGTGGTCAAGGTGCCGGGCCATTGGCGCCCGACTTCACCGTTGCAGGCTCAGGTCCACCAGTGCAGCGGCCCGTGCACGGTGCATGCCCATAGCCATGAACGCGCACGACTGTCGAACGTTCCGGTCAGCGATTTCCAAGGCTTCTGGGGCGCGTTTGGCTGTTCCTGCTTTGCCTTTTAACTAACACACAAACCCCCTCTGTGGGAGCGAGCTTGCTCGCGATAGCGGTTGAACATTCAGCACTGCCGTCGCCTGACACTCCGCCATCGTCGGAACGCCGCCCGGAGCAAGCTCGCTCCCACAGGCTTTACTATCCATCCCAAAGGAGTCATCCCATGAGCAACGTTCCCGCCTACAACCGTCTGAACAAAGACGACGCGGTCGTCCTGCTGGTCGATCACCAGACCGGCCTGATTTCCCTGGTCCAGGACTTCTCGCCCAACGAGTTCAAGAACAACGTGCTGGCCTTGGCCGACCTGGCGAAGTTCTTCGAACTGCCGACCATCCTGACCACCAGCTTCGAAAAAGGCCCCAACGGCCCGATCGTGCCGGAGCTCAAGGAAATGTTCCCGGACGCGCCATACATCCCGCGTCCAGGCCAGATCAATGCCTGGGACAACGAAGATTTCGTCAAGGCGATCAAGGCCACCGGCCGCAAGCAATTGATCATCGCGGGCGTGGTCACCGATGTCTGCGTAGCGTTCCCGACCCTGTCGGCGCTGGCTGAAGGTTTCGATGTGTTCGTCGTGACCGATGCCTCGGGCACCTTCAACGAAACCGTGCAACAGGCCGCCTGGGTCCGCATGACCGCCGCCGGCGCGCAGATGATGAACTGGTTCTCGGTGGCCTGTGAGCTGCACCGCGACTGGCGCAACGACATCGAAGGCCTGGGCAACCTGCTGTCCCAGCGCATTCCGAACTACCGCAACCTGATGAACAGCTACTCGGCGCTGACGGCCAAGTAAGCGGTTCATGCTCAATGACGCCCGCCTTTGTGCGGGCGTTTTTGTGCCTGGCATCAGGTTCTTACGAGCGGATCCGCCGCTATCGCGAGCAAGCTCGCTCCCACAGGGTTTGGGGTGTATTCAGGCTCTGTAATCACTGGGAACCCATGTGGGAGCGAGCTTGCTCGCGATAGCGTCAGCCCATCCAACATCTTTCCAACCTGCCTTGCTCCATCCACAATGCCCAACTCATCCCCCTGACTGTCCACCCCAGGAATGACAATGAACCCCTTCGAAGAAATGCGTATCTTTGCCCAGGTCATGGAGTCAGGCAGTTTCACCGCCGCGGCGGACAAGCTGGGGCTGTCCAAGCAGTTCGTCAGCCGCAAGCTCATGGCGTTGGAACAGCGCCTGGGCGTACGCCTGCTCAATCGTTCGACCCGCCGGCTGGACGTCACCCCGTTGGGCCAGCGCTATTACGAAGCGTCGCTGCGCCTGCTCAATGACGTCGAACAGGTGGAGCAGGGGATCAGCGGCCAGACCACTGAGCCCCGTGGCACGATTCGGCTCAGCGCACCGCTGTCCTTCGCCATGGCGCATCTGGGTAGCCTGTTGCCGCGGTTCCTGCAGCGCTATCCGGGCGTCAGCGTCGAAGTGGACCTGAGCGACCGTTCGGTGGACCTGCTGGGGGAGGGCTATGACCTGGCGCTGCGCATCGGCGTGCTGGAGGACTCGACGCTGATTGCCCGGCGCATCGCGACCATCGAGCGGGTGTACTGCGCCAGTCCCGCCTACCTGGCGCTAAAAGGCACACCCACGCGACCTGAAGACCTGCGCCATCATGACTGCCTGCCCTATGGTCACAGCCGCCAGGTGCAGTGGCGTTTCGCGGGGGCCGGCAAACCGTTGATCCTGGAGGTTACGGGGCGCATGCGCGCCAATAACGGCGATGTGCTCAGGGACGCGGCCATCGCCGCCATGGGGGTCACCTACTTGCCTACCTTCATCCTCGGCGATGCCTTGAAGGATGGTCGGTTGATCAAAGTGTTGGAGGGGTTCGAAACCGAGCCCCTGGCGTTGTCGGCGGTCTACCCGCAACATCGCCAAGGCTCACGCCCGGTGCAGGCGTTGGTGGAGTTCTTGCGCGAACACATGCAATAACGCCGCGGGCGTGCAGCCGTCGGGCGACGGCGACGCACCCGCGGCGTGCGATCAGGCGGCGAGGCTGGCGCTGCTCAGTTCTTTTTTGTACTGCGCTTTCATGGTTTCCATTTCCGCACCCAAGGCGTCCAGTTTTGCCTTGCCCAGCAGTTTTTTCGCGTGGGGGAACATTTCTTTTTCTTCCTCCTCGATGTGGTGCTCAAGCAGCTCCTTGACCACTTTTGCCCGGCCGGAAAATTCAGGCGTGGACGGGTCGGTCGCCTTCAGGTCAGGCAGCACCAGCGAGTCGACGGTGCGGTGCTCTTCCTTGGCTTCGTAGTACATCTGTGCCTCCTCCTTGCCACCTGCCTGCTTGAAAGCCGGATAAAGGATTTCTTCTTCCAGGCGGGTATGGATGGAAATTTCCATTTCCAGTTTCGCCAACAGGTCGGTGCGTTTTTTCACGGCGCGTTCGGTCGACTCGCTCAGTTGAGTCAGGATGGCTTTGACGCGCTCATGGTCGGCTTTCAACAGATCGATGGCATTCATGGGTAGCTCCTCGGCAATTCACGGATGCGGGCAGGCTTCAAGCGCCGACGCCGCGTAAAAGCTGAATTGCATCAGCTGTGCCAGCCGAACAGGGTTTTAAAGCCTTTTAAAAACAATGGGTTGAGAGAGTCATTATTTTCAGCGTCGTGCAAGCTGCATGAGCCGGGCAAGAAACGCGTTGCACTTTGCGCTGATGGCCTGCCACTCCTCGTGATTCAGAGCCAAAAAAAATGCCCGTATCTCGCGATACGGGCATTTTCAGTGGTTACGACGCTTGGGCGATCAGCCCGTCAAGCCCGCTTGCTGAACCAGGGTCAGCAACGGCTGCGGGTACACGCCAAGGAAGAACGCCAACACGGCGATGGCCAGCAGCATCACGCCGCCTGCCTTCTGTTCCCAGTGCAACTCGGCATCGTGACGACGCAGGTTCGGTTCCATCAGGTACAAGGTGACCATCACGCGCAGGTAGTAGAACACGCCGATGGCACTGCCCAGCACCAGGGAACCGACCAGCCACCATTGGTGAGCCTCGACGCCGGTGGCGATGATGTAGAACTTGCCGATGAAGCCGGCGGTCAGCGGGATGCCGGCCAGGGACAGCATCATCACGGTCAGCACGGCGGTCAGGTACGGACGGCGCCAGAACAGGCCGCGGTATTCGTACAGGGCGTCGGCGTCGCGGCCGTTGTACGGCGAGGACATCAGGGTGATCACGCCGAAGGCGCCGAGGCTGGTGATCACGTAGGTCACCAGGTACACGCCGATGGCTTCCACGGCCAGGCCCTTGCTGGCGATCAGGGCGATCAGCAGGTACCCGAAGTGGGCGATGGACGAGTAACCCAGCAGACGCTTGAGGTTGCTCTGGGTCAGTGCCAGCAGGTTACCGAACAGGATCGACGCGATGGCGATGAGGGTCAGCACGTTGCTCAGTACACCGCTGCTGGCCACAGGCGAGATCTGGAACAGCCGCACCATGACCGCGAACACCGCCACTTTCGACGCGGTGGCCAGGAACGCCGCCACCGGCGCCGGGGCGCCTTCGTAGACGTCCGGGGTCCAGAGGTGGAACGGTACCAGCGACAGCTTGAACGCCAGGCCGATCAGCATCATGCCCAGGCCCAGTTGCGCGATCGGACTAGGCAGGCCGGTGGCCGCCAGGGCCTGGCCGATGCCGACGAAGCTCAGGGTGCCGGCTTCGGCGTAGAGCAGGGCCATGCCGAACAACAGGAACGCGGAACCGGCCGCCGACAGCACCATGTACTTGATGCCGGCTTCCAGGGAACGCTTGTTGAAGAAGGCGTAGGCCACCAGGCCGTAGACCGGTACCGACAGCAGTTCCAGGCCGATGAACAGGCTGGCCAGGTGCTGCGAGCTGACCAGCACCAGGCCACCGGCGGCGGCCATCAGGATCAGCAGGTACAGTTCTTCGCGGTTGCCCGGGTAACCCGAGCCGCCATCGCCGAGGTAGGCGTGGGCGAGGGTGACGCAGGCCAGGGTGGCGACCAGGATCAACGCCATGTAGAGGCAGGCGAAGCTGTCGATCTGCATCAGCGGCGTGACCGCCAGTGGCGCGACTTTCAGGGCCGGCAAAATCGACAGCAGGGCCAGGTTCAGCCCCGCCACCGACAGCAGGAAGGTCTGCGAGTGATTGCGCCGCCAGGCGATCGCCAGCATCACCACGATGATCGTGGCGCTGGTGATCAACAGCGGCGCAAGCGCGATAAAGTGTTGAATCGTGAATTCCATAGCGCTCTTACCGGGCCGAAGCGAGTTGAGAGAAGGCAGTGCCGAGCCACTGCTGCACGCCATGCATCGTGGCGGCAGAGGTGTCGAGGAACGGTTGCGGGTACACGCCGAGGTAAACCAGCAGCACCGCAAGGCCGAGCACCATGATCAGTTCGCGACCGTCCATGCCACGCAACACTTCATCCGACTTGGCCGGACCGAAGTAGGCGCGGTGGATCATGATCAGCGAGTAGACCGAACCGAACACCAGGCCAGAGGTGGCAATCGCCGTGATCCAAGGCGCACTGACGAACGAGCCGATCAGGATCAGGAACTCGCCGACGAAGTTGCCGGTGCCCGGCAAGCCCAGGGACGCGGCTGCGAAGAACAGGCTGATGGCCGGCAGGTAGGCGATGCGCGACCAGACGCCACCCATTTCACGCATGTCCCGGGTGTGCAGGCGCTCGTACAACTGACCGCTGAGAATAAACAGTGCGGCGGCCGACAGACCGTGGGCGAGCATCTGGATCACCGCGCCTTGCAGGGCCAGCTGGCTGCCGGAATAGATCCCGATCAGCACGAAGCCCATGTGCGAAACGCTGGAGAACGCGATCAGGCGCTTGATGTCGGTCTGGGCGAACGCCAGGAACGCACCGTAGAAAATCCCGATCAGGCCCAGGGTCATGGCAATCGGCGCGAACTCCGCCGAGGCATTGGGGAACAGCGGCAAGGCAAAGCGCAGCAGGCCGTAGGCCGCAGTCTTCAGCAAGATACCCGCCAGGTCCACGGAACCGGCGGTCGGCGCCTGGGCGTGGGCGTCCGGCAGCCAGGAGTGGAACGGCACCACCGGCAGCTTCACCGCGAACGCGATGAAGAAGCCCAGCATCAGCACGTACTCGGTGGTGCGCGACATCTGCACTTTCAACAGGTCGGCGTAGTTGAAGGTAATCACGCCGGTGTTGTTGAAGTTGACCAGCACCAGGCCAAGGATCGCCACCAACATGATCAGGCCGGAAGCCTGGGTGAAGATGAAGAACTTGGTCGCCGCGTAGATCCGGGTCTTCTTGCCGTCCGAAGAACTGTGACCCCAGAGCGCGATGAGGAAGTACATCGGCACCAGCATCATTTCCCAGAAGAAGAAGAACATGAACAGGTCCAGCGCCAGGAACACGCCGACGACGCCGCCCAGGATCCACATCAGGTTCAGGTGGAAGAAACCGACGTGACGCTGGATCTCTTTCCAGGAGCAGAGGACCGAGAGAATACCCAACAGGCCGGTCAGCAGGATCATCAGCAACGACAGGCCGTCGAGGGCCAGGTGCACGCTGATGCCGAAGCGCGCGATCCAGGCGTGCTTGAACTCAAGTGCCCAGGTCGGATCGGCGCCAGGGGCCGGAGCGAATGAATAGTCGCCGGTCGCCCACAGCCAGAGGCCGAGCGCGAGTTCCAGGGACATGGTCAGCAGCGCAATCCAGCGCGGGAGCGTGGAGCTGGAGCGCTCCGCGATCCAGCACAGCAGGCCGCCGATGAAGGGGATCAGGATTAGCCAGGGCAGAATCATGACGGGCTCGTTTCCTTTCGCAAGTTCGCAAGGTTCATATCAGACCGCTACCAGCACGATGGCGCCGATAACCAGCACGGCGCCAGCCGCCATGGAAGCCGCATACCAACGCAATTGACCGGTCTCGGTACGGCTCAGGGCGGTGTGGCCGCCCTTGGCCATGCGCGGGATCAGGCCAATGGTCTGGTCGAGCGGGTCTTTGCGCAGAATGTGGCTGATCGCAAGGTATGGCTTGACGAACAGTTTGTCGTAGATCCAGTCGAAGCCCCAGGCGGCGAACCACCAGGCCGAAAGGAACCGCCCGATGCCGCTGTTGGCGACCGCCGTGACGAAACGACGCTTGCCCAGGAACAGCAGGGCGGCCAGCAGGATACCCGCCAGGGCGATGGCGCCGGAGGCGATTTCCAGGCTGTGCTTGGCTTCGCCGCCGGCATGGCCGACGCTTTGCGGCAGCACATCGGCCAGCGGTGGAGTGATCAGGGCGCCGACGAAGGTCGACAGCACGATCAGCACCGACAGTGGCAGCCAATGGGCAATGCCGTGGCCGGCGTGGGCTTCGGTCTTGGCTTCACCGTGGAATGCGATGAAGATCAGGCGGAAGGTGTACAGCGAGGTCATGAACGCACCCACCAGGCCGGCATAGAGCAGGCCTTGGTTACCGCTGGCGAACGCTTCCCAGAGGATCTCGTCCTTGGAGTAGAAACCGGCGGTGACCAGTGGCAGGGCCGCCAGGGCCGCGCCGCCGACGATGAAACTGGCGTAGGCCAGCGGCAGCTTCTTCCACAGGCCGCCCATCTTGAAGATGTTCTGCTCGTGGTGGCAGGCCACGATCACCGCACCGGACGCCAGGAATAGCAGGGCCTTGAAGAAGGCGTGGGTCATCAGGTGGAAGATCGCGCCTTCCCAGGCACCGACGCCCAGGGCCAGGAACATGTAGCCGATCTGGCTCATGGTCGAGTAGGCGAGGATGCGCTTGATGTCGGTCTGCACCAGGGCGGCAAAACCGGCCAGCACCAGGGTCACACCGCCGACAATGCCGACCAGGTGCAGGATGTCCGGCGCCAGGGCGAACAGGCCGTGGGTACGGGCGATCAGGTAGACACCGGCGGTCACCATGGTCGCGGCGTGAATCAGGGCCGAGACCGGCGTAGGGCCGGCCATCGCGTCCGCCAGCCAGGTCTGCAGCGGCAGTTGCGCGGATTTACCGACGGCACCGCCCAGCAGCAGCAGGGTCGCCAGGACGATCCAGAAGTCACCGACCTTGAAGTGCTCGGGTGCCTTGACCAGCAGTTCCTGGATATTCAGCGTGCCCAGTTGCTGGAACAGGATGAACAGGCCGATGGCCATGAACACGTCGCCGATCCGGGTCACGATGAACGCCTTGAGTGCCGCGTTGCCGTTGTTGCGGTTGCTGTAGTAGAAACCGATCAACAGGTACGAGCACAGGCCCACGCCTTCCCAGCCGAAGTACAGGAACAACAGGTTATCGCCGAGCACCAGGAACAGCATGCTGGCGATGAACAGGTTGGTGTAGGCGAAGAAGCGCGAATAACCGGCTTCACCGCGCATGTACCAGGACGCGAACAGGTGGATCAGGAACCCCACGCCGACCACCACGCCGAGCATGGTGACCGAGAGACCGTCCAGGTACAGGGCGAAGTTCGGCGTGAAGCCTTCCACCGCCATCCACTGCCACAGCACTTGCACGTACCGGCCACCTTCCGGCGGGGCGACGTTGAATTGCCAGATCACGTAGGCCGTGACGATGGCAGACAGGCCGATGGAGCCCACGCCAACCAGCGCCGACAGGTTTTCCGACCAGCGTCCACGGGAGAACGACAGCAGCAGGAAACCGACAAGAGGAAATATGAAAGTCAGGAAGAGAAGGTTCATCCGCGCATCTCGCTGGCAGCGTCAATATCGAGAGTGTGGAAGCGGCGATACAGCTGCAACAGGATCGCCAGGCCGATACTGGCCTCGGCGGCTGCCAGGCTGATCACCAGGATGAACATGATCTGTCCATCCGGCTGCGCCCAGCGAGCGCCCGCGACGATGAAGGCCAGGGCGGAGGCATTCATCATGACCTCCAGGCTCATCAACACGAACAGGATGTTGCGGCGGACCATCAGGCCGACCAGACCGAGACAGAACAGGATGCCGGCAACCGCCAGGCCATGTTCGAGAGGGATAGCAGGCATGTGATTACTCCTTCGCCTCGTTACGGCCCAAATGGAACGCCGTGACGGCTGCGGCAAGCAGCAGCATCGAGGCGAGTTCGACCACCAGCAGGTACGGACCGAACAGGCTGATGCCCACGGCCTTGGCGCCTACGGTGGTGTGGCCGATGGCCTGGCCGCTCTGGTGAGCGAACAGCACATACAGCAGTTCACCCAGCAGCAGGGCGGACAGGATCACAGGTCCCGCCCAGATGCCGGGCTTGAGCCAGGAGCGTTCCTGCTGGACCGCGGCCGGGCCGAGGTTGAGCATCATCACCACGAACACGAACAGCACCATGATGGCGCCAGCGTAGGCGATCACTTCCAGGGCACCGGCGAACGGCGCGCCGAGGGCGAAGAAGGTCATGGCCACGGCGATCAGCGAAATGATCAGGTAGAGCAGGGCGTGCACGGGATTGGTATTGGTGACCACACGAAGCGTGGACACCACCGCGATACCCGATGCGAAATAGAAAGCGAATTCCATCTTTCTTCCTTAAGGCAGCAAGCTCTTCACGTTGATCGGTTCGGCTTCGTTCTGCGCGGCGCCTTTTGGCTTACCGGCAATGGCCATACCTGCAACACGATAGAAGTTGTAATCAGGGTTTTTACCGGGACCGGAAATCAGCAGATCTTCTTTCTCGTACACCAGGTCCTGACGTTTGAACTCGGCCATTTCGAAATCCGGCGTGAGCTGGATCGCGGTGGTCGGGCAGGCTTCCTCGCAGAGGCCGCAGAAAATGCAGCGCGAGAAGTTGATGCGGAAGAAGTCCGGGTACCAGCGACCGTCTTCGGTTTCAGCTTTCTGCAGCGAGATGCAACCCACCGGGCACGCCACGGCGCACAGGTTGCAGGCCACGCAGCGCTCCTCGCCGTCGGGGTCGCGGGTCAGGACGATGCGGCCACGGTAACGGGGGGCCAGGTAGACCGGTTCTTCCGGGTATTGCAGGGTGTCGCGCTTGCGAAAGCCATGGCCGAAGATCATGACCAGGCTTCGCAGTTGGGTACCGGTACCCTTAACGATGTCGCCAATATATTTGAACATGGGTCAAATCCTCACTGAACCGCGGCCGCTGGCGCGTTCATCAAAACGATCGCTGCGGTCACCAGCATATTGATCAGGGTCAGCGGCAGGCAGAATTTCCAGCTGAAATCCATCACCTGGTCGTAGCGTGGGCGCGGGATCGAGGCGCGCAGCAGGACGAACAGCATGATGAAGAACGCGGTCTTCAGGGCGAACCAGACGAAGGACAGTTGCGGCAGGATGCCGAACGGACCGTGCCAGCCACCGAAGAACAGCGTCACCAGCAGCGCCGAGATCAGGATGATGCCGATGTACTCACCGACGAAGAACATGCCCCATTTCATGCCGGCATATTCAATGTGGTAACCGTCGGCCAGTTCCTGCTCCGCTTCCGGCTGGTCGAAGGGGTGACGGTGAGTCACGGCCACGCCAGCGATGAAGAAGGTACAGAAACCGAAGAACTGCGGAATGATGAACCACAGGTTCTGGGCCTGGTACTCGACGATGTCGCGCATGTTGAACGAGCCGGCCTGGATCACGATGCCCATGAGCGCCAGGCCCATGAACACTTCGTAGGACACGGTCTGGGCCGAGGCCCGCAGGCTGCCCAGCAGGGCGAACTTGTTGTTGCTCGACCAGCCGGCGAACAGCACCGCGTACACCGACAGGCCGGCCATGGCGAAGAAGAACAGCAGGCCGATGTTCAGGTCCGCCACGCCCCAGGTCGGAGTGATCGGGATGATCGCGAAGGCGATCAGCAAGGCACTCATGGCCACGACCGGTGCCAGGGTGAAGATCACCTTGTCGGCGAACGGTGGCGTCCAGTCTTCCTTGAAGAACATCTTGATCATGTCGGCGGCGATCTGGAACATGCCGAACGGGCCGACGCGGTTCGGACCGTAGCGGTCCTGCCACCAGCCCAGCAAGCGACGTTCGACGAAGCTCAGCAGTGCCCCGCAGACCACCACGGCCAGCAGGATCACGATGGCCTTGAGGACCGTCAGGATCACATCGATCACTTCAGGGGTGAACCAGCTCATTGCGCTGCCTCCTGCAGACCGTCGACGGTTTTGCCGAATATCGCCGGTGGAATGCCCGCCAGGCCGGCCGGCAGGGCCACCAGGCCGGCGCCCAGTTCTTCATTGATGCGCAGCGGCAGACGCAGGGTCTGACCGGCCACGTTCAGGCTCAGCAGGGCGCCGTCATTGACGCCCAGGCGGTCGGCTTCGGACTTGGCCAGCGCCACGTAGGCGGCCGGGATGCGTTCCTGCACCGGTGCGGCCTTGGAAGAGTTCTCTTCGCTGCCGAACAGGTGATGGAACGGCACGACCTGCCAGGTGCCCGGTGCCGGGTTGAAGGCGCGTGGCACGCTGGCGAACCAGCTCAGGCCATCGCCCTGGCTTTCGATCAGGCGGGTGCCCGGGTCGCCAGCACGCAGGTGACCACCCACTTCGTCCTGGAACTTGTTCCAGGCTTGCGGCGAGTTCCAGCCCGGGGACCAGGCGAACGGCACTTGCGAGCGCGGTTCGGCGGAGCCCGAGTAACCTTCCATGGAGAACGAGAACGCGGTATCCGTGTCCTGGGAGGTGCGCGGTTCGTGGACGCTGATATTTGCGCGCATAGCGGTACGGCCACTGTAGCGCAGCGGTTCGCGCGCCAGTTTCAGGCCTTTGATGCGGAACGAAGCCGACGGGGCGGCATCGACGATGCGCGCCAGTTGCGGGTTGCTCTCGGCGCAGGCAGCGGTGGCATGGTCCAGTTGCGTCCAGTCCACCGGCTGGTTCAGCAGGGTCGAGCGCAGGGCGTGCAGCCAGCGCCAGCCTTCGTGGACCAGGATGCTGGCGTCCAGGTAAGTCGGATCGAACACTTGGAAGAAGCGCTGGGCGCGGCCTTCCTGGCTGACCAGCGTACCGTCGCCTTCGGCGAAGCTCGCCGCCGGCAGCACCAGGTGGGCGCGGTCGGTGGTGGCGGTTTTCTGGTGGTCGGCGACGATCACCACTTTCGCGGCGTTCAGGGCGGCGTCCACGCGGGCTTTGTCGGTGCGGGTGTAGAGATCGTTTTCCAGCACGACGATGGCGTCGGCACTGCCGTCGATCACCGCTTGCAGGGCCGCGTCCACCGATTCGCCACCGAGCATGGCCAGGCCGAGGCTGTTGGCTTCCGGCACGATCAGGCTGATGGAACCGTTCTTCTCGCGCAGTTTCAAGGCCTTGGCGATGTTGGCGGCGGCTTCGATCAAGGCCTTGGAGCCCAGGGAGGTGCCGGCGATGATCAATGGGCGCTTGGCCGCCAGCAGGGCGTCGGCGATGCGTTGGGCCAGGGCGGCCGCTTCGCTGTCCAGGCCGTCGACGGCCGGGGCGCTGGCGTCCAGGGCGTGGGCCACGGCGAAACCGATGCGGGCCAGGTCGTCCGGAGCGGCGTGGACGCATTCTTCGGCGACGTCGTCGAGCTTGGTTTCAGCGAGGCTGGCGATGAACAGCGGGTTCAGCGCGTGCTGGCCGATGTTCTTCACGGCGGCGTCGAGCCATGGCTGCACGCGCATGGCGTCGGCCATGTCCTCGGCCTTGCCCTTGACCGATTGGCGCAGGGCCAGGGCCATGCGGGCGGCGGTCTGGGTCAGGTCTTCGCCAAGGACGAACACCGCGTCGTGGTCTTCGATGTCGCGCATCGTCGGCACCGGCAGCGGGCTGTCCTTGAGCACCTGCAGCACCAGGCGGATGCGTTCCAGCTCGCCGGCTTCGATGCCACTGTAGAAGTGCTCGGCGCCGACCAGTTCACGCAGGGCGTAGTTGCTTTCCAGGCTGGCCCGTGGCGAACCGATGCCGACGATGTTGCGCCCGCGCAGCAGCTCGGCGGCCTTGTCCAGCGCTTCGTCCAGGTTCAGCTTGGCGCCGCCCGCCAGCTGCGGTTGGCGTGGGCGATCCTTGCGGTTGACGTAGCCATAGCCGAAACGGCCACGGTCACACAGGAAGTACTGGTTGACCGAGCCGTTGAAGCGGTTTTCGATGCGCCGCAGTTCACCGTAGCGCTCGCCCGGGGAAATGTTGCAGCCGCTGGAGCAGCCATGGCAGATGCTCGGCGAGAACTGCATGTCCCACTTGCGGTTGTAGCGCTCGGAGTGAGTCTTGTCGGTGAACACACCGGTCGGACAGACCTCGGTGAGGTTGCCGGAGAACTCGCTTTCCAGGGTGCCGTCTTCGACGCGACCGAAGTACACGTTGTCGTGGGCACCGAACACGCCCAGGTCGGTGCCGCCGGCGTAGTCCTTGTAGAAACGCACGCAACGGTAGCAGGCGATGCAGCGGTTCATCTCGTGGGAAATGAACGGGCCGAGGTCCTGGTTCTGGTGGGTGCGCTTGGTGAAGCGATAGCGACGCTCGTTGTGGCCGGTCATCACCGTCATGTCTTGCAGGTGGCAGTGGCCGCCTTCCTCACAGACCGGGCAGTCGTGAGGGTGGTTGGTCATCAGCCATTCGACGACGCTGGCGCGAAACACTTTCGCCTCTTCGTCGTCGATGGAGATCCAGCTGCCGTCGGTGGCGGGGGTCATGCAGGACATGACGATCCGACCACGCTTGTCGTTTTCGTCGGTGTACTGCTTGACCGCGCACTGGCGACAAGCGCCAACGCTGCCAAGGGCGGGGTGCCAGCAGAAATAAGGAATGTCGAGGCCCAGCGACAGACATGCCTGTAACAGGTTGTCTGCGCCATCGACTTCGAGCTCTTTGCCGTCTACGTGGATAGTGGCCATGGTTCAAAGTTCTTCGTTGGCCCGGTGTCAGCGGGCGTGGCTAATGGAATCTTGTTGTTCGTCCGAATCCAAACAGCCTGGGTAAAGGCGTCATCGGACGAAAGGCGAAGGGCACGGACCCTTCGCCTTTTAAAGCGTCGTTACGCGCCGACCATGGTCGGCGTGACCACCTGATTGAGGTCTCCGGCGCGCGTTGGCGCGATGCCGGCCTCGAATTCAGGGCGGAAGTATTTGATCGCGCTGCCCAACGGCTCCACGGCACCCGGTGCGTGAGCACAGAAGGTCTTGCCTGGGCCGAGGAAGCCCACCAGACCCAGCAGGGTCTCGATGTCGCCGGCCTGGCCTTCGCCGTTTTCAATGGCCCGCAGCAGCTTGACGCTCCACGGCAGGCCGTCGCGGCAAGGGGTGCAGAAGCCGCACGACTCACGGGAAAAGAATTCTTCCATGTTGCGCAGCAGCGACACCATGTTGACGCTGTCGTCCACCGCCATGGCCAGGCCGGTCCCCATGCGGGTGCCCACCTTGGCGATGCCGCCGGCGTACATTTGTGCGTCCAGGTGTTCCGGCAACAGGAAACCGGTACCGGCGCCGCCGGGCTGCCAGCACTTGAGCGTGTAGCCGTCGCGCATGCCGCCGGCGTAGTCTTCGAACAGCTCGCGACCGGTGATGCCGAACGGCAGTTCCCACAGGCCAGGGTTCTTGACCTTGCCGGAGAAGCCCATGAGCTTGGTGCCCATGTCTTCGCTGCCGTCGCGGGCCAGGGATTTGTACCAGTCCACGCCGTCGGCAATGATCGCCGGCACGTTGCACAGGGTCTCGACGTTGTTCACGCAGGTCGGCTTGCCCCACACACCCACGGCGGCAGGGAAGGGCGGCTTGGAGCGCGGGTTGGCGCGGCGGCCTTCCAGGGAGTTGATCAGCGCGGTTTCTTCACCGCAGATGTAGCGCCCGGCGCCGGTGTGGACGAACAGCTCGAAATCGAAGCCGCTGCCCAGGATGTTCTTGCCCAGCAGGCCCGCGGCCTTGGCTTCTTCCACGGCACGGTTCAGGTGCTTGGCGGCGGTGGTGTATTCGCCACGCAGGAAGATGTAGCCTCGGTAGGTCTTCAGCGCACGGGCGCTGATCAGCATGCCCTCGATCAGCAGATGGGGCAGTTGCTCCATCAACATGCGGTCTTTCCAGGTGTTGGGTTCCATTTCATCCGCGTTGCACAGCAGGTAGCGGATGTTGATGGATTCGTCCTTGGGCATCAGGCCCCACTTCACGCCCGTGGGGAAGCCCGCGCCGCCACGGCCCTTGAGGCCGGAGTCTTTCACGGTCTGGACGATGTCGTCGCCGGCCATGTCGGCGAACGCCTTGCGCGCGGCGGCGTAGCCGTTCTTGGCCTGGTACTCGTCCAGCCACACCGCTTCGCCGTCGTCACGCAGACGCCAGGTCAGGGGATGGGTTTCGGCCGAACGCTGGATGCGGTTGGCGGGCCCGAAGGAAGTCAGGGTCATACGTAGCCCTCCAGCAGTTTGGCGACGCCATCTGGCTTGACGTCACCGAAGGTGTCGTCATCGATCATCAGCGCCGGAGCCTTGTCGCAGTTACCCAGGCAGCACACCGGCAGCAGGGTGAAGCGGCCGTCGGCGGTGGTCTGGCCCAGGCCGATGCCCAGCTTGCTCTGGAGCTCGCCGACCACCGATTCGTGGCCGCCGATGTAGCAAACCATGCTGTCGCAGACGCGAATGATGTGACGGCCCACTGGCTGGCGGAAAATCTGGCTATAGAAGGTGGCGACGCCTTCGACGTCGCTGGCCGGGATGCCGAGGATCTCGCCGATGGCGTAGAGCGCGCCGTCGGGCACCCAGCCACGTTCCTTCTGGACGATCTTCAGGGCTTCGATCGACGCCGCGCGCGGGTCTTCGTAGTGATGCAGCTCGTGCTCGATGGCCGAGCGCTCGGTTTCGCTCAGGGCGAAACGGTCAGTCTGGATAAGCGTGCTGTTCATGCTTAGCGGTCCACGTCGGCCATAACGAAATCGATACTACCCAGGTACGCGATCAAGTCCGCGACCATGCTGCCCTTGATCACCGAAGGGATCTGCTGCAGGTGCGGGTAGCTTGGGGTGCGAATCCGGGTGCGGTAGCTCATGGTGCCGCCATCGCTCGTCAGGTAATAACTGTTGATGCCCTTGGTCGCTTCGATCATCTGGAAGGATTCGTTGGCCGGCATGACCGGGCCCCACGAAACCTGCAGGAAGTGCGTGATCAGGGTCTCGATGTGCTGCAGCGTGCGCTCTTTGGGCGGCGGCGTGGTCAGCGGGTGATCCGCCTTGTACGGGCCTTCCGGCATGTTGCGCAGGCATTGGTCGATGATCTTGATGCTCTGGCGCATTTCCTCGACGCGCACCATGCAACGGTCGTAGGCGTCACCGTTGGCCGCCAGCGGGACTTCGAACTCGAAGTTTTCGTAGCCGGAGTAGGGGCGCGCCTTGCGCAGGTCGAAGTCGCAACCGGTGGAACGCAGGCCGGCACCGGTGACGCCCCATTCCAGGGCCTCCTTGGTGTTGTAGGCGGCGACCCCGATGGTACGACCCTTGAGGATGCTGTTCTGCAGGGCGGCCTTGGTGTATTCGTCCAGGCGCTTGGGCATCCACTCGACGAAGTCCTTGACCAGCTTTTCCCAGCCGCGCGGCAGGTCGTGGGCCACGCCACCGATGCGGTACCAGGCCGGGTGCAGGCGGAAACCGGTGATGGCTTCGATCACCGTGTAGGCCTTCTGGCGGTCGGTGAAGGTGAAGAACACCGGCGTCATCGCCCCCACGTCCTGGATATAGGTACCCAGGAACAGCAGGTGGCTGGTGATGCGGAAGAACTCGGCCATCATGATGCGGATGACGTCGACCTTCTCCGGGACCTTGATCCCGGCCAGTTTCTCCACCGACAGTACGTACGGCAGGTTGTTCATCACGCCGCCGAGGTAGTCGATACGGTCGGTGTACGGGATGAAGCTGTGCCAGGACTGGCGCTCGGCCATTTTCTCGGCGCCACGGTGGTGGTAGCCGATGTCCGGCACGCAGTCGACGATCTCTTCGCCGTCCAGTTGCAGGATGATGCGGAACGCACCGTGGGCCGAAGGGTGGTTCGGGCCCAGGTTGAGGAACATGTAGTCCTCGTTGGCGCCCGAACGCTTCATGCCCCAGTCTTCAGGCTTGAAGCGCGCGGCTTCTTCCTCGAGCTGTTGCTTGGCCAGGGACAGGCTGAACGGGTCGAACTCGGTGGCACGGGCCGGGAAGTCCTTGCGCAGCGGGTGACCTTCCCAGGTCGGTGGCATCATGATGCGCGACAGGTGCGGGTGGCCGGGGAAATCGATCCCGAACATGTCCCACACTTCACGCTCGTACCAGTTGGCGTTCGGCCAGATGCCGGTCACGGTCGGCACGCTGAGGTCGCTCTCGGACAAGGCGACCTTGATCATTACGTCACTATTACGCTCGATCGACATCAAGTGATAGAACACGGTGAAATCGACGCCGTCGGGCAGCCCTTGACGCTTGGTGCGCAGGCGCTCGTCCACGCCGTGCAGGTCATAGAGCATGACGTACGGCTTGGGCAGGTTGCGCAGGAAAGTCAGGACTTCGACGAGTTTGGCACGGGCGACCCAAAGCACCGGCATGCCGGTACGGGTCGGCTGGGCGGTGAACGCCTCGGGGCCAAAACGGTTGTTCAGTTCGACGACCACATCCTGGTCGTCTGCCTTGTAAGGCGGGATGTACAGAGCACTGCCTGTAGTCATGGTTATTTATCGCTTTCGGTCAACGTAAAGAATGAAGCCAGGTTCTCGTTTCTTGTACAGAGCAGAGCTGGATCAGACTTCGTCGGGGCTGCGCAGGTTGGTGACTGCGATACGCTGTTCGCGGCGCTGTTCCTTTTGCGACGGCATCTCGGCGCGATAGACGCCTTGATCGCCAACGACCCAGGACAGTGGGCGACGCTCCTGGCCAATCGACTCCTGCAACAGCATCAAGCCTTGCAGGAAAGCTTCAGGGCGAGGCGGGCAGCCGGGCACGTAGACGTCCACGGGCAGGAACTTGTCCACCCCTTGAACGACAGAGTAGATGTCGTACATGCCACCGGAGTTGGCGCACGAACCCATGGAGATGACCCACTTGGGCTCGAGCATTTGCTCGTAGAGACGCTGGATGATCGGCGCCATCTTGATGAAGCAGGTACCGGCGATAACCATGAAATCCGCCTGGCGTGGCGATGCCCGGATCACCTCGGCGCCAAAGCGCGCGATGTCGTGGGGCGCCGTGAAGGCGGTGGTCATTTCCACGTAGCAGCACGAAAGGCCGAAGTTGTACGGCCACAGGGAGTTCTTGCGACCCCAGTTGACCGTGCTGTTCAGCACGTCTTCGAGCTTGCCCATGAAGATGTTCTTGTGGACTTGATCTTCTAACGGATCGGCGACGGTTTCCCGCTTGCCAATCGGATACTGCTCGTTAGGAGCATCGGGGTCGATCCTGGTGAGATTGTATTGCATTGCCAAAGCCTCATTGTTTCAGCTTCGCTTGCCGCTTGCGCCGAGCTTCCGGAGCCCAATCAAGTGCCCCCACCCGGTAAAGGTAGACAAGACCTGCCAACAGAATTGCTATGAAAACGAGCGCTTCGACGAATCCGGTCCAGCCGCTTTCGCGGACGGACACAGACCATGCAAAGAGAAAGAGGGCTTCGATATCGAAGATCACGAACAGCATCGCGACCAGATAGAATTTGGCTGAGAGCCGCAAGCGGGCGCCACCGGTAGGCAGCATGCCGGACTCGAACGGTTCATTTTTGCTGCGGCCCCAGGCTTTTGACCCAAGCAGGCTCGACACACCGAGCATGAAAGCACACAGGCCAACAACGCCCAGAAGGAAAATGGCAAAGCCCCAATTGTGGGCCATGAGTCCTGTCGCTTCGGACATGCTGGAAATCCTTAACAGAGAGCAAAGGTCTCTGAGCTTGAATGAAATAACGCAGTGACGATATGTCGCAGCAATCAATCGCGGTGATTTTATGGCTAAACACCGGGCAAGTAAAATTCCTATAGCGAAATTATTTATTGGAATAAGGACATAGCTTGCCTCCAGGACCCTGCGGCCCCGGCCCCGTGGGCGTTGGCCGGCTATTGATCAATAATATTTCGTGCGGAATGTAACAATGATAACGACTTCCAAATGATAATTATTATTATCTGTGTCGGCCTTTTCTACAGTGCACTTAGTGTCGTGTCTGAACGGCTGTCTTACATCGTCGCTACTGCAATTGTCAGCCTCGGACGTTTTACTCCTTTTCGGACTGCCCAATGCTGCGTTCGATCAATTTTTCTATCGGTGCGCCGAAGGGAAGGGCTCGGTGAGGGTTGGATCTGCATGGGGACTGCTCCCGTGGGAGCCAGGCTTGCTCGCGATGCCGGCAACGCGGTCCCGAGGCAGACTGCCTTATCGTGCATTGCGGCCAAGCCCGACTCCCACAGATGCAGGCTTGCTCTAACAGCGTAGGTTGCTTCAAAGAAAACGGGTGAAAAAAGCCGCGGTCGTCGGATCGATGTCGATCAGTTGAGCCAGCGCAAAACCTGTGGCCGGTGATCAGCGCGTTCAAGCGAAACCCCTTTGCCAGCAAAAAAATCGGCAAGAGGCTTGGCCTAGAGCCTTGAAGGATTGATGGCAAATAGCTATCTTTGCCGCTCGCTCATCTAATCATCTATATCAATATTGATTAGACAATCGCTCCCCTTCATAGATAGCTGCGTCAGTTCCCATCGTTCGCGGCTGATTACCAAAGGAATGTCATGAATTCTTGGTTCGCGAATATGAGCGTCATGCTCAAGTTGGCTTTGGGTTTCGCCGTTGTGCTGCTTCTGACCGCTATCCTTGCCGCCACCGGCTGGTTCAGCCTGGGAAAAATGGTCGAGCGCACTGATCGAATGACCAGCATTACCGAACTCGGCGACCGTCTTGATCACCTGCGCAGGGCTCGTTTGCAATACCAGCTGGACAAGGGCGATGAACAAAAGGGGGCATTGATCCAGGCGTCGCTGGAGCAGTTTGTCGCCAAGCAGAAAAGCCTTGCGAACGAGTTGAAAAAACCTGAAAACCTGAAAAAACTTGCGTTGATCGAGCAGGCCAGCAAGCAGTATCAAGTGGCACTGAATACGATGCGCGAGGCGTATCGCAATGACGCAGCCATGCGCAAGGAGATGGGCGTCAATGCGGTCAAGGGCGCCGCGCTGATTGCCAAGGTCATCAATGACGTAGAAGCAATGCCTGCCTCGGATGAGCGCCGTTTCGAGTTGTACAGGATCATCCTCAAGGCCAAGGAGGACGTGGCGCTGGTGCGTTATGAGGTGCGTGGCTACACCGGCAACCCCAACAGCACCACCGAACAAGCCGCCACCCGCCAGCTCGAAAATACCCTCAAGGGCATCGAAACCCTCAACAGCGCTTTCGGCCCGACCTATGCCGACACCATCAAGCAGCTGGAAACCGCACTGATTGCTTACCGTCGTTCGGTGCAGGACTTCACCGCCAGTAACCAGGCCATTGGCAAGGCCGTGCAGGACACCATCGATTTGGGTGACACCATCACCCGCCTGTCTGACGAAATGTATGCCAGCCAACTGGTCTCCCGCGACGAAGACAGCGCCCAGGCCCGCATCCTGCAACTGAGCTGCACGGCCTTGGCGATGCTGTTGGGAATTCTTGCGGCCATGATCATCACCCGCCAGATTACGCGGCCGTTGCAGGACACATTGGCGGTGGTCGATCGCATCGCAGCAGGGGACCTTACGCAAGACATGGTCGTGACCCGTGGTGATGAACTGGGTGTCCTGCAGCAAGGCATCCAGCGCATGGGCACCACGTTGCGCGACCTGATCGGTGGCATCCGCGATGGCGTCACCCAAATCGCCAGCGCCGCCGAAGAGTTATCGGCCGTCACCGAGCAGACCAGTGCCGGGGTCAACAGTCAGAAGACCGAGACCGACCAGGTGGCCACCGCCATGCACGAAATGTCGGCCACCGTGCATGAAGTCGCGCGTAATGCCGAACAGGCTTGCACTGCCGCATCGGAGGCCGATGCACAGGCCCGTATCGGCGATCAGGTGGTCGCGCAGGCCATCGTTCAGATCGAGCGTTTGGCCGGCGAAGTCGGGCGCTCCGTCGACGCCATGGATGAGTTGGAACATGAAAGCGCGCGCATCGGCAAGATCATGGACGTGATCAAGGCGGTGGCCGAGCAGACCAACTTGTTGGCCCTTAACGCCGCCATCGAGGCCGCCCGCGCGGGTGACGCCGGACGCGGTTTTGCCGTGGTCGCCGACGAAGTGCGTGGGCTGGCCCAGCGTACCCAGCATTCCACCGAAGAGATTGAAAGCCTGGTGGCGGGCCTGCAGAACGGCACACGCCAGGTGTCGAGTATCATGCGAAACAGCCGCGAACTGACCGACAGCAGCGTGGAACTGGCCGGCAAGGCTGGCATCTCCCTGGGCAACATCACCCAGGCGGTTTCCGGTATCCAGGCCATGAATCAGCAGATTGCCGCTGCCGCGGTACAACAAAGCTCGGTGGCCGAGGACATCAGCCGCAGTATCCTGAGCGTACGCGATGTATCCGAACAGACCGCTTCGGCCAGCGAAGAAACCGCAGCCTCCAGCATCGAGCTGGCGCGCCTGGGTAACCAGTTGCAGCAGTTGGTCAGTCACTTCAAAGTGTAAAAACCGGCAAAAAAAAGCCCCGAACCAGTCGGGGCTTCAGATCGTCGGCTTTGCGGTTAGTTTTTATCCGGTCCGCAAGGGCCGCTTACTCGAGGCAAGCGTGTGAATCAGTGGAACTGTTCTTCTTCGGTGGAGCCGGTCAGTGCGGTCACCGACGAAGTGCCGCCCTGGATCACGGTGGTCATGTCGTCGAAGTAACCGGTGCCCACTTCCTGCTGGTGAGCCACGAAGGTGTAGCCCTTGGCGGCATCGGCGAACTCCTGCTCTTGCAGTTTCACGTAGGCGGTCATGTCGTTGCGGGCGTAGTCGTGCGCCAGGTTGAACATGCTGTGCCACATGTTGTGGATACCGGCCAGGGTGATGAACTGGTGCTTGTAGCCCATGGCGGACAGCTCGCGCTGGAACTTGGCGATGGTCGCGTCGTCCAGGTTTTTCTTCCAATTGAAGGAAGGCGAGCAGTTGTACGACAGCAGTTGGTCCGGGTATTCCTTCTTGATCGCTTCGGCGAAGCGACGGGCTTCGTCCAGGTCCGGCTTGGCGGTTTCGCACCAGATCAGGTCGGCGTACGGCGCGTAGGCCAGGCCACGGGCGATGGCCTGGTCGAGACCGGCGCGCACCTTGTAGAAGCCTTCCTGGGTGCGGGTACCGGTCACGAACGGCTGGTCGTACGGGTCGCAGTCGGAGGTCAGCAGGTCAGCGGCGTTGGCGTCGGTACGGGCCAGGATGATGGTCGGTACACCGGCAACGTCGGCGGCCAGGCGAGCAGCCGTCAGCTTCTGCACGGCTTCCTGGGTTGGAACCAGAACCTTGCCGCCCATGTGGCCGCATTTCTTCACCGAGGCCAGTTGGTCTTCGAAGTGAACGCCGGCGGCGCCTGCTTCGATCATGCTCTTCATCAGCTCGTAGGCGTTCAGAACGCCGCCGAAACCGGCTTCGGCGTCAGCCACGATCGGTGCGAAGTAGTCGATGTAGCCTTCGTCGCCCGGGTTCTTGCCGGCTTTCCACTGGATCTGGTCGGCGCGACGGAACGAGTTGTTGATGCGCTTGACCACGGTTGGAACCGAATCCACCGGGTACAGCGACTGGTCGGGGTACATCGACTCGGCGGAGTTGTTGTCCGCAGCCACTTGCCAGCCCGACAGGTAGATTGCCTGGATGCCCGCCTTGACTTGCTGCACAGCCTGGCCGCCGGTCAGGGCGCCCATGCAGTTGACGAAATCTTTCTCGGGACGGAAGGCTGGCTTGGCGCCCTGGGTGACCAGGTTCCACAGCTTCTCGGCGCCCATTTTCGCAAAGGTGTGCTCAGGTTGAACCGAGCCACGCAGACGGACGACGTCAGCAGCGGAATAATTGCGCTTCACGCCTTTCCAGCGCGGGTTTTCAGCCCAGTCTTTTTCAAGGGCTGCAATTTGCTGTTCGCGTGTCAGTGCCATGGAGATAAACCTCGTCGCATAGGTCTTGGTGGAAAATTCCTGCTCCTGCCGACCGGGGGTTGGCGTACAAGTCGGTTCAGGCGAGGCGGCGACGGGATGAACGATGGGCTCGAGGGGAAAGTGAGCAGGTAGGGGCGAACTGCGGGCGCATTCGGGCGTCGTGGGCCTTCAATACGAACTCAGAGTGATGCCGGGTTACCTAGTTACGCTTCCGTCCCTCGGGACAACTTCGTTCCAGTCGCAACCTCGTCAAACACACCTTATGGGCGGTACAGACACGAATCGGCTCGCAGGGTAGTTGCAAGCGTCGACCCGAAGGCCCTTGCCAGGGCCCCTGATTAGCGGGAGCGAGGCCATCATGCCTTCGGTTTTTTGGCTCGTCAAACGTTTTGTAGTGCTTTTTTTATAGCACTACATCTTTGGTCTAATACGACTCATCAGTCAGTTTTTGGTGCTTCAGTTCAGGGTGTCGACCTTGACCCGCAAAATCATGTCGTCGCGGCCCTGGGTCGAGTAGCTGCGGGTCAGGCCCTGTTTGTCGGCCTGAGTCTGGCGATTCACGCCGGCCAGGGTGATCCATTCGCCGAGGCGTCCGCTGACAGTTGTGTCGGTACTCTGAACGTTCACTACATCGGGACGCTCCTGGCTCATGCGGTCACGGTTGGTACTGATGTTCAGGTGGACGGTGTCGCCGGTGACGCTCGCAGTCACATAGAAACCCTGGGTGACGTTGCGGTATTCGGTCTGGCTTTGCATCCGGCCATAGTTGTCGGTCTGGCTGCTGGTGAACGGCACGCTCTGGCCTACCTGGATCAGCGCCGGCTGGCCTTCACTGGCCTGCACCTGCTGTACGCCGCCGTCGCGGCTGGCGGTGCTGCGGTTGATGATGCGGGTCTGGCTGGGGGCGGCACCGTTGATCGAGTAACCCTGGTCGCCCTGGAGGTTGTTTTCGTTGGTATCGACCGTGATCAGCAGGCGCTTGGGCGCGGTGTCCAATTGGGCCAGGAATTGCCGGAGTTCTTCGATTTTGCCGGGCTCGGCGTTGACGATCAGTTGGTTGCCGTAGGCGCTGACCTGGCCGTCCTTGCCGATGAAATTCTGCGCCACCGGCAACAGGTCGGCGCTGGTGCGGTAGTTCAGCGGCACGATTTGCGTGTCGGCCATGACCGACAGGCTGCAACCGAGCAGCAGGGTGACCAGGAGGGTGCGTAGAGGCATGTCCATTTCTCCGCGAGACAAAGGCTTGATATTGCCAGTTTGTCGGCCCGGGGTGGGGCAAGTTGAATGGTAGACGGCAAAACGCCCCGGCATCGGGGGATGGCGGGGCGTTTTTTGGTAAGGCTTGAGGGCCTCATCGCGAGCAAGCTCGCTCCCACATGGGAGGCAGGCGTATATGAATCATAGGTTCACCGCCGGCCTCCTGTGGGAGCGAGCTTGCTCGCGATGGCCGCGCTGCGGTTTCAGGCCGAGCGCCGCACCATGTCCACATGGGGAATCCCGGCTTCCAGGAACTCCTCGCTGACCACTGCAAAACCCAGCCGCTCGTAGAACGGCGTGGCATGCACCTGGGCGCTGAGCATTTGTTGCTCGAGCCCGCGTTTCTCGGCTTCGGCGATCACGGCGTGCATCAACGCATCGCCCACCTTCAGGCCGCGCCAGTCCTTGAGGACCGAGACACGGCCGATGTGGCCGTCGGTCAACAGGCGCGCGGTGCCGATGGGGAAATCGCCTTCAAACGCCAGGAAATGCACCGCGCCCTGGTCGTCGGCATCCCATTCCAGCTCGGGCGGGACGGATTGCTCGGCGATGAACACGGTCTCACGAATGCGCCGGATCTCGGCGTTATCCTTTTGCCAGTCTGCGACACGAACGTGAATTTTATTCATCGGCGAACCCCAGGCTGCCTTGCTTGACCAGCTCGCAGATCAGGCTGCGACCGTCTTCGTCGGCCAGCCACGGGCCGAGGTTTTCGCTGTGCAGGGCGTCGGCGGCGCAGATCATTTTCAGCAGTTCGCGCAGCTTGCCCGGCAGATAACGGCTCTGGCCGCTGGCGAACAGCAACAGGTCGTCGTCGACTTCCGACCAGGCCAGGCGGGCGCTTGGGTTGCGGATGATCACTGCGCCTTGCTCCAGGCCGGCCAACAGCTCGTCATCTTCCATTTCCGGACCCACCACCAGTTCCGGGTAGCGCGGCTCGGTCATGAACTGGCCGAACCAGGTCAGCAGCAGGCGCTCGTCGCTCATGTGCTCGGCCAGCAGGCCCTTGAGGCGGTCGAGGGCGTCTTGCTGGATCTGGTGCGGGTCGGTCACCGGGCGCGCGTCGGCGTCGGTGTAGCGTTCTTCGTCCGGCAGGAACTGGCTCAGGAAGTCGGTGAAGTGGGTCAGCACTTCAGCGGCGCTTGGCGCACGGAAACCCACCGAGTAGGTCATGCAGTCGTCCACGGCCACGCCGCAGTGCGCCAGGCGCGGCGGCAGGTAGAGCATGTCGCCCGGTGCCAGGGTCCACTCGTCTGTGGCTTCGAAGTCGGCGAGGATGCGCAGGTCGGCGTGCTGCAGCAGCGGGCTTTCGGAGTCGCACATTTGGCCGATTTTCCAGTTGCGCTGGCCATGGCCTTGCAGCAGGAACACGTCATAGTTATCGAAATGCGGACCCACGCTGCCACCGGGGGCGGCGAAGCTGATCATCACATCGTCGATGCGCCAGCTCGGCAGGAAGCGGAAGTTCTCCAGCAGTTCGCTGACTTCCGGTACGAACTGATCGACCGCCTGAACCAGCAGGGTCCACTCGCGCTCCGGCAACTTGCTGAATTCGTCTTCGGCGAACGGGCCGCGACGCATTTCCCAAGGGGTCTGGCCGTGTTCGATCACCAGGCGCGATTCGACTTCTTCTTCCAGGGCCAGGCCGGCCAGTTCATCGGCGTCGATCGGGCTTTGGAAATCAGGAATCGCCTGACGGATCAGCAGGGGTTTTTTCTGCCAGTAGTCGCGCAGGAATTCCCGTGCCGTGATGCCGCCCAGGAGTTGCAGAGGAATATCAGGATTCATGTGTAACCTATTGAAAAAATATACTTTTCAGACGCGAATAAAAACGCCCGGCGCGGCCGGGCGTCTCAAAGGTAAGGCCGTGGATCAGATGCGCTTGGCTTGCGCCGCCGCGTTGCCGATGTAGCTGGCCGGCGTGAGTTTCTTCAGCTCTGCCTTGGCCTCGGCAGGCATGTCCAGGCCATCGATGAAAGTCTGCAGCGCTTCAGGGCTGATGCCCTTGCCACGGGTCAGCTCTTTCAGCTTTTCATACGGGTTTTCGATGTTGTAGCGACGCATCACGGTCTGGATTGGCTCGGCGAGAACTTCCCAGCAAGCGTCGAGGTCGGCGGCGATCTTCTGCTCGTTCAGTTCCAGCTTGCTGATGCCCTTGAGGCTGGCTTCGTAGGCAATGACGCTATGGGCAAAGCCCACGCCCAGGTTGCGCAGCACGGTGGAGTCGGTCAGGTCGCGCTGCCAGCGGGAGATCGGCAGTTTGCTCGCCAGGTGCTGGAACAGCGCGTTGGCGATGCCCAGGTTGCCTTCGGAGTTTTCGAAATCGATCGGGTTGACCTTGTGCGGCATGGTCGAAGAACCGATTTCGCCGGCAATGGTGCGCTGCTTGAAGTAGCCCAGGGAGATGTAGCCCCAGATGTCACGGTCGAAGTCGATCAGGATAGTGTTGAAGCGCGCGATCGCATCGAACAGTTCGGCGATGTAATCGTGCGGTTCGATCTGGGTGGTGTACGGGTTGAAGCTCAGGCCCAGTTCGTCTTCGATGAAGGCGCGGGCATTGGCTTCCCAGTCGATGTCCGGGTAGGCCGACAGGTGGGCGTTATAGTTGCCCACGGCGCCGTTGATCTTGCCCAGCAGCGGCACGGCGGCCACTTGGGCGATCTGGCGCTCCAGGCGGTAGACCACGTTTGCCAGCTCCTTGCCCAGGGTGGTCGGCGAAGCCGGTTGACCGTGGGTACGCGACAGCATCGGCACGTCGGCGAAGCGGATCGCCAGTTCGCGGATGGCTTGGGCGGTCTGGCGCATCAGGGGCAGCATCACCTCATCGCGGCCTTCGCGCAGCATCAGGGCGTGGGACAGGTTGTTGATGTCCTCGCTGGTGCAGGCAAAGTGGATGAACTCGCTGACATTGGCCAGCTCCGGCAGCTTGGCCGCCTGCTCCTTGAGCAGGTATTCGATGGCCTTGACGTCGTGGTTGGTGGTGCGCTCGATCTCTTTGACGCGCTCGGCGTGCTCCAGCACAAAGTTTTCTGCCAGCGCGTTCAACACCGCGTTGGCTTCGGCGGAAAACGCCGGCACTTCGCCGATGGCAGGGTGGGCGGCCAGGCGCTGGAGCCAGCGCACTTCAACCAGGACACGGGCACGGATCAGGCCGTACTCGCTGAAAATCGGGCGCAGGGCCTGGGTTTTGCCGGCGTAGCGGCCGTCAACAGGGGAAACCGCAGTGAGCGAAGAGAGCTGCATGGGGTGTTCTCGGACAGTCGGGCAACGAAATGGGGCGCGTATCATACATGAAAACAAGTGCCGGTCCGTCGCCAACTGACCGGCGTGCTACGCGTGACAAACTAAAACTGTTATTACCTGTGGCGAGGGCGCTTGCTCCCGCCGGGCTTGTAGGGCTGCCGAAGGCTGCGATCTTTTGATCTTTCGCCTGAGACTCAAGCGTCAGGGGAAAGATCGCAGCCTCGCTTCGCTCGGCAGCTCCTACAAACCCGGCGGGAGCAAGCGCCTTCGCCACAAAAAAAGCAGGTCGAGGCGACTTATTCGTTGCGCATCAACGGGTAAAGCTCTTTCAGCAATTTGCGGCGGCTGATCACCAGTTGCCAGCGATGGCCACCCAACTGCCGCCAAAGTCGTGCCGAGCGAATCCCGGCCAGCAGCAGGGCGCGGATCTTCGAGGCATTGCTTGGCTGTTGCAGGTTGCGCATGTCGCCATGCACCTGGATGCGCTGGCGCAAGGTGCTCAAGGTGTCCTGATACAGCGAACCGCAGGCCGCGACGACGTTTTCGTGAGCCGGGCCGAAGTGCTCGACCTGGGACTGGATCTGCGGCAAGCGTTTGCCGATGGTCTCCAGCAGGTCGTCGCGCTTGGCCAACTGGCGCTCGAGGCCCAGCATCGACAGGGCATAGCGCAGCGGCTCGCGTTGCAGGGCGCTGGGATCGCGCTCCAGGGCGCCGATCAGCGCACGGTAGCCTTCGCGCAGGTTCAGGTCGTCGCCGCCATAGACTTCCAGGGTGTCCTTGGGGTCGCGAACCAGCAGGCTGCCGAGCATGCAGGCCACGCCCGCCTCGGTGGCCTGGCCGGTCTTGGCGATCCTGTCCACCAGCACGGCGGCGAGAAACACGCCACCCAATGCCGTCAGTTGTTCCTGGATCGGGTTCATGCCTGGTTGCTCCAGGGCTCTGCGACTTCGATCACGCCGCCGCCCAGGCAGATGTCGTCGTCGTAGAACACTACGGATTGGCCGGGTGTGACCGCTCGCTGCGGGTCATCGAAGGTGGCGCGGTAGCCCGTGGCGGTTTTTTCCAGGGTGCAGGGTTGGTCGCTCTGGCGGTAGCGAACCTTGGCCGTCAGGCGGCGTGGTTCGCTGAGGTCGATCGGGTTGACCCAGTAGATGTCAGAGGCGAGCAGGGCGCGGGAAAACAGCCAGGGATGGTCGTTGCCCTGGCCGACGATCAACTCGTTGTGCTCCAGGTCCTTGACCAGCACGTACCACGGCTCTTCCCCGGCGTCTTTCAGCCCGCCGATGCCCAGGCCCTGGCGCTGGCCGATGGTGTGGTACATCAGGCCATGGTGGCGGCCGATGACTTCGCCTTCGGTCGTCTTGATCTCGCCCGGCTGGGCTGGCAGGTATTGCTTGAGGAAGTCGCTGAAACGGCGCTCGCCAATGAAGCAGATCCCGGTGGAGTCCTTCTTCTTGGCGGTGGCGAGCTGGTGTTTTTCAGCAATCGCGCGCACTTCGGGCTTTTCCAGTTCGCCTACCGGGAACAGGGTCTTGGCGATCTGCTCGCCACCGACGGCATGCAGGAAGTAGCTCTGGTCCTTGTTAGGGTCCAGGCCCTTGAGCAGTTCGGTGCGGCCATCGATGTCGCGGCGGCGCACGTAGTGGCCGGTTGCGATCAGGTCGGCGCCCAGCATCATGGCGTAGTCGAGGAACGCCTTGAACTTGATTTCGCGGTTGCAGAGGATGTCCGGGTTCGGCGTGCGACCGGCCTTGTATTCGGCCAGGAAGTGCTCGAACACGTTATCCCAGTACTCGGCGGCGAAGTTGGCGGTGTGCAGCTTGATGCCGATCTTGTCGCACACGGCCTGGGCGTCCGCCAGGTCATCCATGGCGGTGCAGTATTCGGTTCCGTCGTCTTCTTCCCAGTTCTTCATGAACAGGCCTTCCACCTCATAACCCTGCTCGATCAGCAGAAGGGCGGAAACGGAAGAGTCCACGCCGCCGGACATGCCGACAATGACGCGCTTCTTGGGTGTGTCAGAAGGGGCTGGATCACGCATAGGAATTCAATGAGTGTCTTGAAAAAGGACGCGATTCTATCAGGCCCGGGCGCGCAAGGCTAAAGAGAAGGACGGATCAGCGTCAGACTGTGGCAATGGCCGGCCAGATAATCGTCGATGCAACGGATGATCAGCTCGCTGCGCCAGTGCTCGCGCCGCTCGAGCAGTTCGTCGCGGGTCAGCCATTTGGCGCCGAGGATGCCGTCGTCCAATTGATACTCGGGGTGGTGTTGCAAGGCCTTGGCGGCGAAACAGACACGTTGGTAGGTCACACCGTTGCTGGGGGCGGTGTACAGGTAAATGCCGGTCACGCCGGTGGGCTCGACGTCCCAGCCGGTTTCTTCCAGGGTTTCGCGCACGGCGGCTTCGATCAGCGTTTCGTTCGGGTCCAGGTGTCCGGCGGGCTGGTTGAGCACCGCGCGTCCGCCCTTGGATTCTTCCACCATCAGGAAACGGCCGTTGTCCTCGACGATGGTGGCGACGGTGATGTGGGGTTGCCAGTCCATGGGGTTCCTTTAATTTCTCGGAGGGAATATGGGCCACCGTGGAGCGAGCTTGCTCGCGATAGCGGCGGGTCAATCGATATTAAATGAATGACCAATCGCCGTCCCGAGCAAATGCCCACGCCTATGGTTATGTTTCCCTTGTCAGCGATGCTGGCCCATGCAAGGTTTGGACGCCCTTAAAGGGCAAGGCATATCGCATTGGGAAAGTGGTGTTCGTTGTAGGTGAATGCTCGGATATCGCACAGTTTGCTTGTGAATGATTTAATTGTCATGGTGACCTGTTTGTCGAGTGTGTCGTGATCGAACTCGACGACAGCCGTCGTTTCCGAAAACCCGTCTTTTATAGTCAGGGTTGTGATTCCGGGAGGGTAGTTCTTGTCCGGTGTGAGGTAGTATCCGGTGGCCGCACTTGGATTGCCCTCGCCGTGTCGATCAATTTTTTTTATTTTCTCTGGAGACTCTTCCAGGTATACGTCGCAGCCCGAAAAATAGAGATTGACGTTGGATAAAAAAGAAAATTTATCCGTGTCTGCGAAAACGATTTGCGACACTTTTTTTTGGGGGGCGGGATGCACAGGGTCGGCTGAAGGGCATTGAATGATCTGGCCGTTGATCTGAACCTCGCACTCCCTGTCGGCCTCATCTCTCGCTCGCTCGGTGGGCTCTCCCGGCTTGCGCATTGTAAGTTCGATCATGCGGAGAAAATCATCGAAGATAAAATAGAACGCTTCGACCGAGGCGCCCGGTGAGTTGGTTGAGTAGGTGACTTGATTTCCAAACTTGGTCGCATTGAATCGGTATTCGGCGGATGCGCTTTTAAACAGTAATTCATGGGAGGCAGTGGCGTAGCTGTATCGCTGGCCATGGTCATTGGTACGAACGTCGGTAGAGTATCTTCCACCCGTAGAGCTGATCTTGCTCACTTCATAATAGGCGAAGGGCTCATTGTCATGGTCTCTTTTATAGAGGGTTGGGGAAACTGTCAGCTCCAGAAAGCTCCAGTTACCAATAGAGAAGTGCCTTTGGGCGGGGAGGGTTACTTGCGCATTGTTTTTCATGGTGTGCTTCCTCAACGGATGCGAATCAGGTAATGAGTTTTTAGCGTGTCGTTCGTTAAAAACTCAAACCAGGAAGGATTGCTATCGCTACACAGGCGATTCGAGCAACCCGGTTTCGCTCCACTTGAGGTCGATACCGCTGCAGGCAGTTCAGAATGCTGCCCGATCTGACGCTCTCTCGTTCTCTTGCCGAGACATCCCGCATCCACAAACGCTGAAAGGGTGTGCTTGGATCAAGCCGGGGCTTTCGGCGCTCATGTTTTACTTCATGCGCCTTCAGTGAAGAGGGCGTACTTAGAACGATGCTTTTAAGGCTAGGCTGTCTCGTTGTTCTGTCAAGGCGAGCCTGGGTAGCCAGCATGAGTGAGTCAAAAGAGGGTGAAGGGCGGCTGTGCCTTCTGTGGGAGTCGAGCTTGCTCGCGACAGGGTGGGGCTGCTTGCATCGATGTTGAATGTGCAGCCGTCATCGCGAGCAAGCTTGGCTCCCACAGGCAGGAAGTGCTGGGGCCGGAAACACAAACCCCGGCACAAGGCCGGGGTTCGTGGTGTTCCCTTACAACCTTACACCAGCGCAGCAATCGCCGCGTTGAAGGTGCTGCTCGGGCGCATGGCCTTGCTGGTCAGCTCGGGGTTGGCGAAGTAGTAACCGCCGATGTCCACGGACTTGCCCTGCACGGCATTGAGTTCGGCAACGATCTTTTCTTCGTTGTCGGTCAATGTCTTGGCCAGGGAAGCGAACTGGGCCTTGAGGGCTGCGTCGTCGTCCTGGGCGGCCAGTGCCTGGGCCCAGAACAAGGTCAGGTAGAAGTGGCTGCCGCGGTTGTCGATGCCGCCGACCTTGCGCGAAGGCGACTTGTTGCGGTCCAGGAACTCACCGGTGGCCTGGTCGAGGGTCTTGGCCAGCACCAGGGCTTTCGGGTTGTTGTAGGTCACGCCCAGGTGTTCGAGGGACGCGGCCAGGGCCAGGAACTCGCCCAGGGAATCCCAGCGCAGGAAGTTCTCTTCCAGCAACTGCTGAACGTGCTTGGGCGCCGAGCCGCCAGCGCCGGTTTCGAACAGGCCACCGCCGTTCATCAGCGGCACGATCGACAGCATCTTGGCGCTGGTGCCCAGTTCCATGATCGGGAACAGGTCGGTCAGGTAGTCACGCAGCACGTTGCCGGTCACCGAGATGGTGTCCTTGCCTTCGCGGGTGCGGCCCAGGGTGAACTTCATCGCGTCGACAGGCGACATGATGCGAATGTCCAGGCCGCTGGTGTCGTGGTCCTTCAGGTAGGTCTGGACTTTCTCGATGACGACGCCGTCGTGGGCGCGCATCGGGTCCAGCCAGAAGATCGCCGGGGTGCTGCTGGCGCGGGCACGGTTGACGGCCAGTTTGACCCAGTCCTGGATCGGCGCGTCCTTGGTCTGGCACATGCGGAAGATGTCGCCAGCCTCGACGTTCTGCTCCAGCAACGTGCGACCGATGTTGTCCGAAACGCGGACCACGCCGTCGGCCTTGATCTGGAAGGTCTTGTCGTGGGAGCCGTATTCTTCGGCTTTCTTGGCCATCAGGCCGACGTTCGGCACGCTGCCCATGGTGGTAGGGTCGAAGGCGCCGTGTTGCTTGCAGTCTTCGATCACCGCCTGGTAGATGGTGGCGTAGCAGCGATCCGGGATCACGGCCTTGGTGTCGTGCAGTTGGCCGTCGGTGCCCCACATCTTGCCGGAGTCACGGATCATGGCCGGCATCGAGGCGTCGACGATCACGTCGCTCGGCACGTGCAGGTTGGTGATGCCTTTGTCGGAGTTGACCATCGCCAGGGAGGGGCGCGCCGCGTAGACCGCCTGGATGTCGGCTTCGATCTGCGCCTGTTGCTCGGCCGGCAGGGCCTTGATGCGGGCGTACAGGTCGCCGATGCCGTTGTTCAGGTTGAAGCCGATCTGCTCCAGCACTTGTGCGTGCTTGGCCAGGGCGTCTTTATAGAACTCGGCAACGATCTGGCCGAACATGATCGGGTCGGAGACCTTCATCATGGTGGCCTTGAGGTGAACCGACAGCAGCACGCCTTTTTGCTTGGCGTCTTCGATTTCAGCGGCGATGAAGTCGCGCAGGGCGTTCTTGCTCATCACGGCGCAGTCGAGGATCTCACCGGCTTGTACGGTGGTTTTTTCCTTCAGGACAGTGGCAGTGCCGTCCTGGGCGATCAGCTCGATTTTCACACTGCCGGCGGCGTCGATCAGGGCGGCTTTTTCGCTGCCGTAGAAATCGCCGGTGCTCATGTGGGCTACGTGGGACTTGGAGTCCGCGGCCCAGGCGCCCATCTTGTGTGGGTGCTTGCGTGCGTAGTTCTTGACCGACAGCGGTGCGCGGCGGTCGGAGTTGCCTTCGCGCAGGACCGGGTTCACGGCGCTGCCCTTGACCTTGTCGTAACGGGCACGAGCATCTTTCTCGGCGTCGGTGGTCACGGTTTCCGGGTAGTCCGGCAGCGCGTAGCCCTGGGCCTGCAATTCCTTGATCGCGGCCTGCAGTTGCGGCACCGAGGCGCTGATGTTCGGCAGCTTGATGATGTTGGCTTCAGGCGTAACGGCCAGGTCGCCCAGTTCGGCGAGGTGGTCGGCTACGGCTTTGTCACCCAGTTGCTCGGGGAAGCTGGCCAGGATGCGCCCTGCGAGGGAGATATCGCGGGTTTCCACGGCGATATCGGCCGAAGCGGTAAAGGCTTCGACGATCGGCAGCAGCGAATAGGTGGCGAGGGCAGGCGCTTCGTCGGTGAAGGTATAGATGATCTTCGAGCGGGTGGGCATATTCGGATTAACTCTCTTCTTTGCTAAAGCATGCGCAGAAACTCGAGGGGCGCCGGGTAAGCGCGTTCGTTCAAAGTCATCCGTGAACCGAATGTCGAGGTTTCTTCGCGGTGATGTTGGGTGCATCAGTCGAGCGTCAAGCGGTTGGGCCGCGGTAACGGTCCGGCTTTTAAGTTGGCGGAAAGTCCTGTGATAGAGCCGTCAGCCGTCGTGACCCTGTGGTCAGCGGCGGCATTATACATAGGTAGCTGGCGATCTGCCGATGGTTCATAGACTTCCGTACACGTCCATTGGTCTAAACGTCGCAGTACCCCTGGGGCGGACTATGCTCATGTTTGGCGCTTTTCCCTTGGTTTTCAGGGTTGTACGCGGCGAAGTGCAACGCTTTGCCGCCGATGGGCCTAACGTAGGGTTTGCGTGCCGATTCAACTGGGGTACGCTCGAACGCAGCCAGATGTTCAATCCAAGCAATGGAGTTCAGCATGGGGTATCAAAAGATTCAGGTTCCAGCCGTCGGTGACAAAATCACCGTCAATGCAGACCATTCTCTTAATGTTCCCGACAACCCGATCATCCCCTTCATCGAAGGCGACGGCATTGGCGTCGATATCAGCCCGGTCATGATCAAGGTTGTGGACGCTGCGGTTCAGAAGGCCTATGGCGGCAAGCGCAAGATTTCCTGGATGGAAGTCTATGCCGGTGAAAAAGCGACCCAGGTCTACGACCAGGACACCTGGCTGCCCCAGGAAACCCTGGATGCGGTCAAGGACTACGTGGTTTCCATCAAGGGCCCGCTGACCACGCCGGTCGGTGGCGGTATCCGTTCGTTGAACGTAGCGCTGCGCCAGCAGCTCGACCTGTATGTCTGCCTGCGGCCGGTGCGCTGGTTCGAAGGTGTGCCAAGCCCGGTCAAGAAGCCTGGCGACGTGGACATGACGATCTTCCGTGAGAACTCCGAGGACATCTACGCGGGCATCGAGTGGAAAGCCGGCTCGCCCGAAGCCACCAAGGTCATCAAGTTCCTGAAAGAAGAAATGGGCGTGACCAAGATCCGTTTCGACGAGGATTGCGGCATCGGCGTCAAGCCGGTTTCCAAGCAGGGCACCAAGCGCCTGGCTCGCAAGGCCCTGCAATATGTGGTCGACAACGACCGCGATTCGCTGACCATCGTGCATAAAGGCAACATCATGAAGTTCACCGAAGGTGCCTTCAAGGAATGGGCCTACGAAGTGGCGGCCGAAGAGTTCGGCGCGACCCTGCTCGACGGCGGGCCGTGGATGCAGTTCAAGAACCCGCGGACCGGCAAGAACGTCATCGTCAAGGACGCCATCGCCGATGCGATGTTGCAGCAGATCCTGTTGCGTCCGGCCGAGTATGACGTGATCGCCACCCTGAACCTGAACGGTGACTACCTGTCCGACGCCCTGGCGGCGGAAGTGGGCGGTATCGGTATCGCGCCGGGTGCCAACCTGTCCGACACCGTGGCGATGTTCGAAGCCACCCACGGTACCGCGCCCAAGTATGCCGGCAAGGACCAGGTCAACCCGGGCTCGCTGATTCTGTCGGCGGAAATGATGCTGCGCCACATGGGTTGGACCGAAGCGGCCGACCTGATCATCAAGGGCACCAACGGCGCGATTTCGGCCAAGACCGTGACCTATGACTTCGAACGCCTGATGGAGGGCGCCAAGCTGGTATCGTCCTCGGGCTTCGGTGATGCCCTGATCTCGCACATGTAAGCGAATCGGCGCTCAGCGCGAATGCCCGGTTCGAGTGATCGAACCGGGCATTTTCATTCAGTCGGGGTGGCGACTGCCGGTCAATGGGGCTCGGTGACCCTGGCAATGGCGTTGACAGGGGCGGGCGAGTCTTCGGCGAGGACAACCTTGATGTTGACCGCGTGCAGGCCCTTGGGCCCCTGGATGACGTTGAATGTCACAGGCTGCCCAGCCTTCAGGGTCTTGTAGCCGTCCATCTCGATCGCCGAAAAATGGGCGAACAGGTCTCCAATATCCTTGCCGTCCGCAAGAATGAAACCGTAACCCTTGGCATTATTGAACCATTTCACCTTACCCTTCATCTTGACGACCGACATAACCCATTTCCCTCTGCAACGCACTCCATCACTGGAGTATCATCCAGTCCATCCGCAGGCTAATCTTGTTAACAGGATAGATTCCACGGACCTTTTTAACCCACGATGGGCTCTATTGGTTGTAACACCGTTTTCCCGATAGTCAAGGTGGCTCCGGTGGTCGTGGTTGAAATCGCCCACAAGCGCCCCCATCACTGTATTCGCCAACTAAACGAACCTTTCTTTCCATGCATGCAGTCAGCCAGATTCGACTAACATTCAATCAGGATCGCCCGGATCTACACGACGACGATTCCGCAGGCATTGCTGTTCAGGAAGCAAAGCCCGCATTACAGGCGCCACCGATGTACAAGGTGGTTTTGTTCAACGATGACTACACACCGATGGATTTCGTCGTCGAAGTGCTCGAGGTGTTTTTTAACCTGAATCGGGAGCTGGCGACCAAGGTCATGCTGGCCGTCCATACAGAGGGACGGGCAGTATGTGGAGTGTTTACCCGCGACATCGCCGAGACGAAGGCCATGCAGGTCAACCAGTACGCCCGGGAAAGCCAGCATCCGCTACTCTGTGAAATCGAGAAGGACGGTTAACGCCGACCACTTGGGTATGAGGTGAAGCTATGTTAAACCGCGAGCTCGAAGTCACCCTCAATCTTGCCTTCAAGGAGGCTCGTTCGAAGCGTCATGAATTCATGACCGTCGAGCACCTGCTGCTGGCCCTATTGGATAACGAGGCTGCCGCCACCGTTTTGCGTGCCTGCGGCGCGAACCTCGATAAACTCAAGCATGATCTGCAGGAGTTCATCGACTCCACCACGCCATTGATCCCCGTGCATGACGAGGATCGTGAAACCCAGCCAACCCTGGGCTTCCAGCGTGTCCTGCAGCGTGCTGTCTTCCACGTACAGAGCTCGGGCAAGCGTGAAGTCACCGGCGCCAACGTGCTGGTCGCCATCTTCAGCGAGCAGGAAAGCCAGGCGGTGTTCCTGCTCAAGCAGCAGAGCGTTGCGCGTATCGATGTCGTCAACTACATCGCCCATGGCATCTCCAAGGTGCCGGGGCATGGCGATCATTCCGAAGGTGAGCAGGATATGCAGGACGACGAGGGCGGTGAGTCTTCTTCTTCAGGCAACCCATTGGATGCCTATGCCAGCAACCTGAACGAACTGGCGCGCCAGGGCCGGATCGATCCGTTGGTCGGGCGCGAGGCGGAAGTCGAGCGCGTGGCCCAGATCCTGGCCCGGCGTCGCAAGAACAATCCATTGCTGGTGGGCGAGGCAGGCGTGGGCAAGACCGCGATTGCCGAAGGCCTGGCCAAGCGCATCGTCGATAACCAGGTGCCGGACCTGCTGGCCAACAGCGTGGTGTATTCCCTCGACCTGGGCGCCTTGCTGGCCGGTACCAAATACCGCGGCGATTTCGAGAAGCGCTTCAAGGCGTTGCTCGGTGAACTGAAAAAACGTCCGCAGGCGATCCTGTTCATCGACGAAATCCACACCATTATCGGTGCCGGGGCGGCGTCGGGCGGGGTCATGGATGCGTCGAACCTGCTCAAGCCGCTGCTGTCGTCGGGTGATATCCGTTGCATCGGCTCGACCACGTTCCAGGAATTTCGCGGGATCTTCGAGAAAGACCGCGCCCTGGCCCGGCGTTTCCAGAAGGTCGATGTGTCGGAACCTTCGGTGGAGGACACCATTGGCATCCTGCGCGGCCTGAAAGGGCGTTTCGAGCTGCACCACAACATCGAATACAGCGATGAAGCCTTGCGTGCGGCGGCTGAACTGGCCTCGCGCTACATCAACGACCGGCACATGCCGGACAAGGCCATCGACGTCATCGACGAAGCGGGTGCCTACCAGCGCCTGCAGCCCGTGGAGAAACGCGTCAAGCGCATCGAAGTGCCTCAGGTCGAGGATATCGTGGCGAAAATCGCGCGTATTCCGCCCAAGCACGTCACCAGTTCCGACAAGGAACTGCTGCGTAACCTGGAGCGTGACCTGAAGCTGACGGTGTTCGGCCAGGATGCGGCCATCGACTCGCTGTCGACCGCCATCAAGCTGTCCCGCGCCGGTCTCAAGTCGCCGGACAAACCGGTGGGCTCGTTCCTGTTCGCCGGTCCTACCGGGGTCGGCAAGACCGAGGCGGCGCGACAGTTGGCCAAGGCGATGGGCATCGAGCTGGTGCGCTTCGACATGTCCGAGTACATGGAGCGCCATACCGTATCGCGTCTGATCGGTGCGCCTCCGGGTTATGTCGGTTTCGACCAGGGCGGCCTGTTGACCGAAGCCATCACCAAGCAACCGCACTGCGTATTGCTGCTCGACGAAATCGAGAAGGCGCATCCGGAAGTCTTCAATCTGCTCCTGCAGGTAATGGACCACGGTACGCTGACCGATAACAACGGGCGCAAGGCGGACTTCCGCAACGTGATCCTCATCATGACCACGAACGCCGGTGCCGAAACCGCAGCTCGCGCTTCGATCGGTTTCACTCATCAGGACCACTCGTCCGATGCGATGGAAGTGATCAAGAAGAGCTTCACGCCTGAGTTCCGCAATCGCCTGGACACCATTATCCAGTTCGGTCGCCTCAGTCATGAAGTCATCAAGAGCGTGGTGGACAAGTTCCTTACCGAACTTCAGGCGCAGCTCGAAGACAAGCGTGTGTTGCTGGAGGTTACCGATGCGGCTCGCAGTTGGCTGGCCGAAGGTGGTTACGATGTGACGATGGGTGCGCGGCCGATGGCTCGCTTGATCCAGGACAAGATCAAGCGTCCGCTGGCGGAGGAGATCCTCTTTGGCGAGCTGGCCGAGCATGGCGGTGTGGTTCACATCGACATCAAGGACGGCGAACTGACCTTCGACTTCGAAACCACGGCCGAAATGGCCTGATCGTTGACTGCAACAAAGCAAAAGGCGCCGAAAGGCGCCTTTTTGCTGTTACTGGCTGTTGTGGGCATGGCACAAGATTGTGTTTCACCGCTAATCCCTTGTGGGAGCGAGCTTGCTCGCGATAGCGGCGGATCAGCTTGCATCAATGCCGAATGTACCGCCACCATCGCGAGCAAGCTCGCTCTCACAGGGGAGGCTGTGTGTTTCTGAAGATTGGGCAAATCGCAGGCAAACAAAAACGCCCGGCATCTAGCCGGGCGTCTTGCATTGACTTGTTAGCGAGCGCGGTAAGTGATGCGCCCTTTGCTCAAGTCATAGGGCGTCAGCTCGACGCGCACTTTGTCACCGGTAAGAATACGAATGTAGTTCTTGCGCATCTTGCCGGAGATATGCGCGGTTACGACGTGCCCATTTTCCAACTCCACACGAAACATGGTGTTGGGCAGGGTGTCGACGACAGTGCCTTCCATTTCGAAGCTGTCTTCTTTCGACATGCAGTAAAGCCCTCGGTGTCCAGTGAATGGCCCGGTGCAACTGCGCCAGGCAAAAGCGGCGTGCATTGTGCCCGAAAAAGGGGGGGCAAGCCAAGGGGTTCTAGCTTTTAAGCCAAAGGGTTCTAACTCAGGACGACCCATCGCTGGTTAATCAGCAATTCGATAGGCCGATATTGGGTCTTGTAGTTCATTTTCTTGCAGTTCTTGATCCAGTAGCCCAAGTACACCGCTTCCAGCCCCAGGCGCCGGGCTTCGTTGATTTGCCAGAGAATGGCGAAGCGCCCCAGGCTGCGCCGTTCTTCTTGCGGCTCATAGAAGGTGTAGACCGCTGAAAGGCCGTTGGGCAGCAGGTCTGTGACAGCGATGGCGACCAGTCGCCCCTCCAGCCGGAACTCATAGAAGCGGGAAAACGGCAGGTCGCGCACCAGGAAGGTCGAGAACTGATCCCGGCTGGGCGGGTACATGTCGCCATCGGCATGGCGTTGTTCGATGTAGCGTTGGTACAGGTCGAAGTATTCCTCGGTGAACTGCGGCTTGACCGGGCGGACCTGAAGGTCGGCGTTGCGCTTGAAAATGCGTTTCTGCTGGCGATTGGGTAAAAATTGCGCCACGGGAATGCGCGCCGGGACGCAGGCGTTGCAATGCTGGCAATGGGGCCGGTAGAGATGATCGCCACTGCGACGAAAGCCCATTTCCGACAGGTCTGCGTAGACATGCACATCCATGGGCTGGCTAGGGTCGAGGAACAGCGTCGTGGCCTGCTCCTCCGGCAGGTAACTGCAAGAGTGGGGCTGAGTGGCATAGAACTTCAAACGCGCCAACTCGGTCATGATCGGCCCTCGGAATAAGCTTTGGATTTAATTGTAAGCCAGGAGCGCGAATGTCGCTCAGCAAACCCATGTTGCCTGGTTGGGCAGGTCCAGATGCGCCTTTAGATAGCCCGCAAATTCGGTGCGTGGAATTGACCGAGCGCCCAGGCTGTGCAGGTGCTCGGTGGGCATCTGACAGTCGATCAGCACGAACCCGGCGGCCTTGAGGTGTTGGACCAGGGTGGCGAAGCCGAATTTCGACGCATTGTCGGCCCGGCTGAACATGGATTCGCCAAAAAACAACTGGCCCATGGCCAAGCCATACAGGCCGCCCACCAGCAGACCTTGGTCCCAGACTTCCACCGAATGAGCGAAGCCGCGTCGGTGCAGTTCCAGATAAGCGGTTTGCATGGCGTCGGTGATCCAGGTGCCTTCGGCATAGTCTCGCGGCGCCGCGCAGGCCTGGATGACCGCGGCAAAATCCCGATCGAACGTCACTTCATAACGCTGCTTGCGCAACAGTTTGCCCAGGCTGCGGGATATGTGCAGTTCGTCGGGAAACAACACCGTGCGTGGATCCGGCGACCACCACAGGATTGGTTGCCCCTCGGAAAACCATGGGAAGCAGCCGTGGCGGTAGGCCTGGATCAGCCGGTCGGCGGATAGATCGCCACCGGCGGCCAATAATCCGTTGGGATCGCGCATGGCTTTTGCCAGTGGCGGAAATTCGAGGCTGTTGCGTTGTAACCAGGTCAGCATGGGTGTCCGGCTTTGTAGAAGGGGAGGGCGGCAGATGCGGGGCTCGCCCGTCAGCGAGCACCCGCCTGGAAGGTTAACCGTCAAACGGCAGGGATGTCATCGAGATACTTCTCCGCGTCGAGTGCGGCCATGCAGCCGGCGCCAGCGGAGGTAATCGCCTGGCGATAGACATGGTCGGCCACGTCGCCTGCGGCGAATACACCTTCGATATCGGTCGCGGTGGCGTTGCCTTCGCTGCCGCCGTGCACGAGCAGGTAGCCGTCGCGCATCGTCAACTGGCCCTGGAACAGATCGGTATTGGGTTTATGGCCGATGGCGATGAACACCCCGGCGAGGGACAAGGTGCTGGTTTCGCCGGTCTCGCTGTGCCGCAGGCGCGCGCCGGTCACGCCGCTGGCGTCGCCCAGGACTTCATCCAGGTTCTGGTTCCAGTGCAGCTTGATGTTGCCGCTGGTGGCCTTTTCGAAGAGTTTGTCCTGGAGGATTTTCTCGGCGCGCAGCTTGTCGCGGCGGTGGATCAGGTGCACTTCCCTGGCGATGTTCGACAGGTACAGGGCTTCCTCGACCGCGGTATTGCCGCCGCCGACGACCGCTACCACCTGGTTGCGATAGAAAAAGCCGTCGCACGTCGCGCACGCCGAAACCCCTTTGCCGGCGAAGCTCTCTTCCGAGGGCAGCCCCAGGTACTGGGCCGAGGCGCCGGTGGCAATGATCAGCGCATCACAGGTGTAGATGCCGCTGTCGCCGATCAATTCGAAGGGGCGCTGCTGCAACTTGGCGGTGTGGATATGGTCGTAGACGATCTGCGTGTCGAAACGCTCGGCGTGCCGTTGCATGCGCTCCATCAGGACCGGGCCGGTCAGGCCTTCGACATCGCCGGGCCAGTTATCGACTTCCACGGTGGTGGTGAGCTGGCCACCGGCCTGCAGGCCAGTAATGACAACGGGTTTGAGGTTGGCGCGGGCGGCATAGACAGCCGCGCTGTACCCCGCAGGGCCGGAACCCAGAATGATCAGGCGTGAATGCTTCACTTCGCTCATAAAAACACCTCATAAGCCTTTGTCACAAAAGAGAATGCATGGTCCAATTGGTGCAGACAAACCCGTACAATGCCGGGGTTTTGAACGCGGGATGGGCTAAAGATCAACATTTTCGGCCACGCCTGCAGTTTTCTGGATGCACCTCACAGTGGTAAAAGTAGTACCGGTTGTGCACATTCACTTTTTTACCTGCTCGTCATGGGCAGTTTTTTATAGTCATTCAACAGATGGACGCGCCGTTGGCGCAGGAAAAGAAGCGTTTTGAAGAAATCCACCGCAGCACCCAAACCAGTCGTTCCGCTCTGGCGCCAGCAATTGCACTACCGGCTCAAGGAAGGTGCATTGATCGCCATCGGTGCCCTGTGCCTGTTCCTGATGATGGCCTTGCTGACCTACGGCAAGGACGACCCGGGCTGGAGCCATAACAGCAAGATCGACGACGTGCAGAATTTCGGCGGTCCGGCCGGTTCCTACAGCGCCGACATCCTGTTCATGGTGCTGGGCTATTTCGCCTACATTTTCCCGTTGCTGCTGGCGATCAAGGCCTACCAGATCTTCCGCCAGCGCCACGAGCCGTGGCAGTGGAGCGGCTGGCTGTTCTCCTGGCGCCTGATCGGCCTGGTGTTCCTGGTGTTGTCGGGGGCCGCGCTGGCCCATATCCATTTCCATACGCCCACCGGCTTGCCGGCCGGGGCGGGTGGCGCGCTGGGGGAAAGCCTCGGCGACCTGGCCAGGAACGCCCTGAACATCCAGGGCAGCACGTTGTTGTTCATCGCCCTGTTCCTGTTTGGCCTGACGGTATTCACCGACCTGTCCTGGTTCAAGGTCATGGACGTCACCGGCAAGATCACCCTCGACCTGATCGAACTGATCCATGGCGCCGTCAACCGCTGGTGGGCGGCGCGCACCGAGCGCAAGCAACTGGTGGCGCAACTGCGTGAAGTCGACGACCGCGTCCACGACGTGGTGGCCCCGACGACGCCGGACAAGCGTGAGCAGGCCAAGGTCAAGGAACGCCTGATCGAGCGTGAGCAGGCCTTGAGCAAGCACATGTCCGAGCGCGAAAAACAGGTGCCGCCGGTCATCACCATGGCCCCGGCCAAGCCGCCGGAGCAGAGCAAGCGGGTGCAGAAAGAGAAACAGGCGCCGCTGTTCGTCGACAGTGCGGTGGAAGGCACCTTGCCGCCGATCTCGATCCTGGACCCGGCCGAGAAGAAGCAGCTCAATTATTCCCCCGAATCCCTGGCGGCCGTCGGCCACCTGCTGGAGATCAAGCTCAAGGAGTTCGGGGTCGAGGTGTCGGTGGATTCGATCCACCCGGGCCCGGTGATCACCCGCTACGAAATCCAGCCCGCCGCCGGCGTGAAGGTCAGCCGCATCGCCAACCTGGCGAAGGACCTGGCGCGTTCCCTGGCCGTGACCAGCGTGCGAGTGGTGGAGGTGATTCCCGGCAAGACCACCGTGGGTATCGAGATTCCCAACGAAGACCGCCAGATCGTGCGTTTCTCCGAGGTGCTGTCGACGCCTGAGTATGACAACCACAAGTCGCCGGTCACCCTGGCCCTGGGCCACGACATCGGCGGCAAGCCGGTCATCACCGATCTGGCGAAGATGCCCCACCTGCTGGTGGCCGGTACCACCGGTTCCGGTAAGTCGGTGGGCGTGAACGCGATGATCCTGTCGATCCTGTTCAAGTCCGGTCCGGAAGACGCCAAGCTGATCATGATCGACCCGAAAATGCTCGAACTGTCGATCTACGAGGGCATCCCGCACTTGCTGTGCCCGGTGGTCACCGACATGAAGGACGCCGCCAACGCCCTGCGCTGGAGCGTCGCCGAGATGGAGCGCCGCTACAAGCTGATGGCGAAGATGGGCGTGCGCAACCTGTCGGGCTTCAACGCCAAGGTCAAGGAGGCCGAAGAGGCCGGTACGCCATTGAGCGACCCGTTGTATCACCGCGAGAGCATCCACGACGAGGCGCCGCTGCTGCACAAGCTGCCGACCATCGTGGTGGTGGTGGATGAATTCGCCGACATGATGATGATCGTCGGCAAGAAGGTCGAAGAACTGATCGCCCGTATCGCCCAGAAGGCCCGTGCGGCCGGTATCCACCTGATCCTCGCCACGCAGCGGCCGTCGGTGGACGTGATCACCGGCCTGATCAAGGCCAACATCCCGACCCGCATGGCGTTCCAGGTATCGAGCAAGATCGACTCGCGGACCATCATCGACCAGGGTGGCGCCGAGCAGTTGCTGGGGCATGGTGACATGCTCTACATGCCGCCGGGCACCAGCCTGCCGATTCGTGTGCACGGTGCGTTCGTTTCCGATGACGAAGTGCACCGCGTGGTGGAAGCCTGGAAGTTGCGTGGCGCCCCAGAATACAACGACGACATCCTCAACGGTGTCGAAGAAGCCGGTAGCGGTTTCGAGGGCAGCAGTGGCGGCGGTGACGACGACGCTGAAACCGATGCGCTCTATGACGAAGCGGTGCAGTTCGTCCTGGAAAGCCGCCGGGCCTCCATTTCCGCCGTCCAGCGCAAGCTGAAGATTGGCTACAACCGCGCCGCCCGCATGATCGAAGCCATGGAAATGGCCGGGGTGGTGACGGCCATGAACACCAACGGCTCGCGCGAAGTACTGGCGCCGGGCCCGATGCGCGACTAATGACCCGGGCGGCCTGCCGAAGCACCGCTCGAACCCCCACGACTTCATGAGGACTCCCATGCGCCTGATTCGCATGTTGCTGTTGCCCGTACTGGCCTTGTCTACCTTGTCGGCCCACGCCGGCGAAAAGGACGTGGCTCGCCTGACCCAATTGCTGGGCGGCTCCCAGACCCTGACTGCACGTTTCTCCCAGTTGACCCTCGATGGCAGTGGCACCCAATTGCAGGAAACCGCCGGCGACATGGCCCTGCAGCGCCCGGGCCTGTTCTACTGGCACACGGATGCGCCAGCCGAACAACTGATGGTGTCCGACGGCAAGAAAGTCTCCCTGTGGGACCCGGACCTGGAACAGGTGACCATCAAGACCCTCGACCAGCGCCTGACCCAGACACCGGCCTTGCTGCTCTCCGGCGACATCTCCGAGATCAGCCAGAGCTTCGACATCAGCGCCAAGGAAGCGGGCGGCGTGATTGACTTCACCCTCAAGCCCAAGACCAAGGACAGCCTGTTCGACAGCCTGCGCCTGTCGTTCCGCAATGGCCTGGTCAACGACATGCAATTGATCGACAGTGTCGGCCAGCGCACCAATATCCTGTTCACCGGGGTCAAGGCCAACGAGCCGATCGCCGCGTCCAAGTTCAAGTTCGACATCCCCAAGGGTGCCGATGTGATCCAGGAATAAACACTGGCCCCCTGTTGGAAATGGCCTATGGGAAAAGGTCTGTGGGAGCAAGGCTTGCCCGCGATACAAACATCTCGGTGCATCTGGTGGACCGAGACGATGCAATCGCGGGCAAGCCTTGCTCCCACAGATTGGCTCCCATGGATCTGCTCTGGCAGAGAGGAATGGCAACAGGACCCAGCGGAGGTTTTGTAGTAATCATGGACCTGTTTCGAAGCGCCCCGATTGCCCAGCCACTGGCGGCCCGCCTGCGCGCGACCAACCTGGACGAGTACGTCGGCCAGGAACATGTGCTCGCTCGCGGCAAGCCTCTGCGCGAGGCCCTGGAGCAGGGCGCCCTGCACTCGATGATCTTCTGGGGCCCGCCGGGCGTGGGCAAGACCACCCTGGCGCGGCTGCTGGCGGAAGTCTCGGACGCTCACTTCGAAACGGTGTCGGCGGTGCTGGCCGGGGTCAAGGAGATCCGCCAGGCGGTGGAAGTGGCCAAGCAGCAGGCTGGGCAGTACGGCAAGCGCACGATCCTGTTCGTCGACGAAGTGCACCGGTTCAACAAGTCCCAGCAGGACGCATTCCTGCCCTACGTCGAAGACGGCACGCTGATCTTCATCGGTGCCACCACCGAAAACCCTTCGTTCGAACTCAACAACGCCTTGCTCTCGCGGGCACGGGTCTATGTACTCAAGAGCCTCGACGAGACGGCGATGCGCAAGCTGGTGCATCGGGCGCTGACCGAGGAGCGCGGCTTGGGCAGGCGGCATTTGAGCCTCAGCGATGAAGGCTTCCAGATCCTGTTTTCAGCCGCCGATGGCGACGGCCGGCGCTTGCTCAACCTGCTGGAAAACGCCTCGGACCTGGCCGAAGACGACAGCGAGATTGGCGTCGAGCTGCTGCAAAGCCTGCTGGGCGATACCCGGCGCCGCTTCGACAAGGGCGGCGAGGCGTTCTACGACCAGATTTCGGCGCTGCACAAATCCATTCGCGGTTCCAACCCCGACGCGGCCCTGTACTGGTTTGCGCGCATGATCGACGGCGGTTGCGATCCGCTGTACCTGGCGCGGCGCGTCGTGCGCATGGCCAGCGAAGACATCGGCAATGCCGATCCCCGGGCCCTGAGCCTGTGCCTGGCGGCATGGGACGTGCAGGAGCGCCTCGGCAGCCCGGAAGGTGAACTCGCCGTGGCCCAGGCCATCACGTACCTGGCCTGTGCGCCGAAGAGCAACGCCGTGTACATGGGCTTCAAGGCGGCGATGCGCAGCGCCACAGAGCACGGCTCCCTCGAAGTGCCGCTGCACCTGCGCAACGCGCCGACCAAGCTCATGAAGCAGCTGGGCTACGGCGAAGAATACCGTTATGCCCATGACGAGCCGGACGCCTATGCCGCCGGCGAAGATTATTTCCCCGATGAACTCGAACCCCAGCGCTTCTACCAGCCGGTGCCCCGGGGCCTTGAACTGAAGATCGGCGAGAAGCTCAACCACCTGGCACAACTGGATCGCCTGAGTCCACGACAGCGGAGAAAACCTTGATCCCCCTGATACTCGCCGTTTCCGCTGGCGGTGTCGCTGGCACGTTGTTGCGTTTCGCCACGGGCAACTGGATCAACGCAAATTGGCCCCGGCACTTCTATACCGCGACGCTGGCCGTTAATATCGTGGGCTGTCTGCTGATCGGCGTTCTATACGGTCTGTTTTTGATTCGCCCGGAAGTGCCCATCGAGGTGCGGGCCGGGCTGATGGTTGGCTTTCTCGGCGGCCTGACGACTTTTTCATCCTTTTCACTGGATACGGTGCGCCTGCTGGAAAGCGGGCAGGTGCCGCTGGCCCTGGGCTATGCGGCCATCAGCGTATTCGGCGGGCTGCTCGCCACCTGGGCTGGCCTGTCCTTGACCAAACTTTGATAACGAGAGACCGACATGCTCGATTCCAAACTGTTACGTAGCAACCTCCAGGACGTAGCGGACCGCCTGGCTTCCCGTGGCTTTGCCCTGGACGTCGCGCGCATCGAAGCGCTGGAAGAACAGCGCAAGACCGTCCAGACCCGCACCGAAGCCCTGCAGGCTGAACGTAACGCGCGCTCCAAGTCCATCGGCCAGGCCAAACAGCGTGGCGAAGACATCGCACCGCTGATGGCCGATGTCGAGCGCATGGCGGGCGAATTGAGCGCGGGCAAGGTCGAGCTGGACGCGATCCAGACCGAGTTGGATTCGATCCTGCTGGGCATCCCGAACCTGCCTCACGAATCGGTACCGGTGGGTGAAGACGAAGACGGCAACGTCGAAGTGCGCCGCTGGGGCACGCCGACAACCTTCGATTTCCCGGTGCAGGACCACGTGGCCCTGGGCGAGAAGTTCGGCTGGCTCGACTTCGAAACCGCCGCCAAGCTGTCGGGCGCCCGTTTTGCCCTGTTGCGCGGGCCGATCGCGCGCCTGCATCGGGCCCTGGCGCAGTTCATGATCAACCTGCATGTCACCGAACACGGCTACGAAGAAGCCTACACCCCGTACCTGGTCCAGGCCCCGGCCTTGCAAGGCACCGGTCAGTTGCCGAAGTTCGAGGAAGACCTGTTCAAGATCAGCCGCGATGGCGAGGCCGACCTGTACCTGATCCCGACCGCCGAAGTGTCGCTGACCAACATCGTGGCCGGCGAGATCGTCGACGCCAAGCAACTGCCGATCAAATTCGTCGCCCACACGCCGTGCTTCCGCAGTGAAGCCGGGGCGTCGGGCCGTGATACCCGCGGCATGATCCGCCAGCACCAGTTCGACAAGGTCGAGATGGTCCAGATTGTCGAACCGTCGAAATCCATGGAAGCGCTGGAAAGCCTGACCGCCAACGCCGAGAAGGTCCTGCAGTTGCTGGAACTGCCGTATCGCACCCTGGCGCTGTGCACCGGCGACATGGGCTTCAGCGCGGTCAAGACCTACGACCTGGAAGTCTGGATTCCGAGCCAGGACAAATACCGCGAGATTTCGTCGTGCTCCAACTGCGGCGACTTCCAGGCCCGCCGCATGCAGGCGCGTTTCCGCAACCCGGAAACCGGCAAGCCGGAACTGGTCCACACCCTCAATGGCTCCGGCCTGGCGGTGGGGCGTACCCTGGTGGCGGTGCTGGAGAACTACCAGCAGGCCGACGGTTCGATCCGTGTGCCCGAGGTGTTGAAACCCTACATGGGTGGTATCGAGGTCATCGGCTAAATGGACTATTTGCCACTGTTCCACAACCTGCGCGGCAGCCGCGTGCTGGTGGTCGGCGGCGGCGAGATTGCCTTGCGCAAGTCCCGCCTGCTGGCCGATGCCGGCGCGTTGCTGCGGGTGGTCGCCCCCGACATCGAACCACAGTTGCGGGATCTGGTCAGTGGCAGCGGCGGCGAGTGTGTCCAGCGCGGTTACCTTGAGTCGGATCTGGACGGTTGCGGGCTGATCATTGCCGCCACCGACGACGAACCGCTCAATGCCCAGGTCTCGGCCGACGCCCACAAGCGTTGCGTGCCGGTCAACGTGGTGGACGCGCCGGCCCTGTGCAGCGTGATCTTCCCGGCAATCGTCGACCGCTCGCCCTTGGTGATCGCGGTGTCCAGTGGTGGCGACGCGCCGGTGTTGGCGCGGCTGATCCGGGCCAAGCTGGAAACCTGGATTCCCTCGACCTATGGGCAGTTGGCCGGGCTGGCGGCGCGTTTTCGCAATCAGGTCAAGCAACTGTTTCCCGATGTCCAGCAGCGCCGGGCGTTCTGGGAAGAGGTGTTCCAAGGCCCTATCGCCGACCGCCAACTGGCCGGGCAGGGCGGCGAAGCCGAGCGCTTGCTGCGGGAAAAGATCGACGGCCAGGCGCCGAACGCGCCGGGCGAAGTCTATCTGGTGGGGGCCGGTCCGGGTGATCCGGACCTGCTGACCTTCCGCGCCTTGCGCTTGATGCAGCAGGCGGACGTGGTGCTGTACGACCGCCTGGTGGCGCCGGCGATCCTCGAACTGTGCCGACGCGACGCCGAGCGCATCTATGTCGGCAAGCGCCGGGCCGACCACGCCGTACCCCAGGACCAGATCAACCAGCAATTGGTCGACTTGGCTCGCCAGGGCAAGCGCGTGGTGCGGTTGAAGGGCGGCGATCCGTTCATCTTCGGCCGTGGTGGCGAGGAGATCGAAGAGCTGGCGGCCCATGGCATCCCGTTCCAGGTCGTCCCGGGCATCACCGCCGCCAGTGGTTGCGCGGCCTACGCCGGGATCCCGCTGACCCATCGCGACTACGCCCAATCGGTGCGTTTCATCACCGGCCATCTCAAGGACGGCACCAGCGACTTGCCGTGGGCCGACCTGGTGTCGCCAGCGCAGACGCTGGTGTTCTACATGGGTTTGGTCGGCCTGCCGATGATCTGCGACGAGCTGATCAAGCACGGTCGCGCGGCGAATACGCCGGCGGCATTGATCCAGCAGGGCACCACGTCGAACCAGCGGGTCTTTACCGGTACTTTGGCGGACTTGCCACGGCTGGTGGCCGAGCATGAGGTGCATGCGCCGACGCTGGTGATCGTTGGGGAAGTGGTGCAGTTACGCGAGAAACTGGCCTGGTTTGAAGGGGCTCAGGGGCAGGTCTAGAGACCGCGTCGCCCTGATCGCGAGCAAGCTCGCTCCCACAGGGACCTTTGGCGTACTGAAGATCCAGTGTGGGAGCGAGCTTGCTCGCGATGCGGGCGGCCCACTCAACATGACCTCTGCTGACCCACCGCTATCGTGAGCAAGCTCGGCTCCCACAGGGGATTTTTGGCGCACTGCAGATCCAATGTGGGAGCTGAGCTTGCTCGCGATGAGGCCCTCAGCTACAACGGATTTTCCGGATCAATCCTCAGTCTGCCGCCAGATCCCTTTCCCACTCAATTTTTCCCGATCATGGGCGACCGTAAAGTCCTGCTTCGGCCCCTTGGGCACGATCCCGTTAGGGTTGATGGTCTTGTGGCTGCCGTAGTAATGGCCCTGGATATGGGTGAAGTCCACGGTTTCGGCAATGCCCGGCCACTGGTACAGCTCCCGCAGCCAGTTCGACAGGTTCGGATAATCGGCGATGCGCCGCAGGTTGCATTTGAAGTGACCGAAATACACCGCGTCGAAACGGATGATCGTGGTGAACAGGCGGATATCCGCCTCGGTCAGGTATTCGCCAGCCAAGTAGCGTTTGGTCGCAAGCAAGGTCTCCAGCCGGTCCAGTTCGGCGAATAAACCGTCGAACGCTTCTTCGTAGGCCGCTTGGGTGGTGGCGAACCCGGCGCGATACACACCGTTGTTGACCGCCGGGTAGATCCGCTCGTTCAAGGCATCGATATCGCGGCGCAGGTGCTCGGGATACAGGTCCAGGTCGTTGCCGGTCAAACCATCGAAGGCACTGTTGAACATGCGGATGATTTCCGCCGATTCGTTGTTGACGATGCGCTGCTCGCGTTTGTCCCACAGCACTGGCACGGTGACGCGGCCGGTGTAGTCCGGCGTGTCGGCGGTGTAGCGCTGATGCAGGAATTGCAGAGGGTCGAGTTTGTCGCCTGTGGAGCCGTGGGCCTTGTCGAAGGTCCAGCCGTTTTCCAGCATCAGGTAGCTGACCACCGAGATATCGATCAGGTCTTCCAGGCCTTTGAGCTTGCGGAAAATCAGCGTGCGGTGGGCCCAGGGGCAGGCCAGGGAGACATACAAATGGTAGCGTCCGGCCTCGGCGGCAAAGCCGCTCTCGCCCGAGGGGCCGGCGCTGCCATCGGCGGTCACCCAATGACGGCGCTGCGCCTGTTCGCGCTGGAAGGTGCCGTCCTTGCTTTCATACCACTGGTCCTGCCAGCGGCCCTCGACCAACAAACCCATCTGGATATCCTCGCTCAATGATCATTGGAGACGAGTCTATTCCCATAGGTTCGAACTAAAAGCGCAAAGGTTGGGCGTTAATGATCGGTTAAATCGAACGATCCCGCGCGTCCCAATACTGCCGGGCTTTATCGAACGCTTCTTCGCGAGCCAGGCCCAGGCCGCGCAAGGCCAGTGCCATGGTGGCTATCAGCGCCAGTTGCGGGTAGCTGTCCTCGACGTCACCACGCCATATCGCCTTCAAATGCTCGGGGTCGAGGCTCTCCGGCTTGACATGGCGCTGCTCGGCCAGGCGCGGCCATTCTTCGTCCCAACTGGCGCCGCCGGTGGTGCCATACAGGTGGCTGTCGGCGTCCGGGTTGATCTCGACTTCGCCGCCGTCGCCCTTGATCACGATGGCGGTGTCACCGAGCAAGCCGCTGGCATCGCGGTGCACGGCCTGGTAGCCCGGATGGAAGATACTTTGCAAGCCGCAACGGGCGGCCAGTGGGTTGAGAATCCGGGCCAGGGAATGGATCGGCGAGCGCAGGCCCAGGGTGTTGCGCAGGTCGATCATCCGCTGCATTTGCGGCGCCCAGTCCACCAGCGGCATGAAGGCCAGGCCGCCGTTGTCCAGCGCGCTGCCGACCTGTTGCCAATCCCGGCACAGCGGGATCTGCAGCAAGCCCAGCAATTGTTCGGTGTAGAGGCGACCGGCCGTGTGAGCGCCGCCGCCGTGCATGAAAATCCGCACGCCGTTCTGCCCCAGGCACTTGGCCGCCAGCAGGTACCACGGCAAATGGCGCTTCTTGCCGGCGTAGGTCGGCCAGTCGAGGTCCACCGTCAACGCCGGGACCACCAGGCGTTCACGCAGGGCTTCGGTGAAGCCGGCCATTTCCTCGGCGCTTTCCTCCTTGTGCCGCAGCAGCATCAGGAAGGCGCCCAGTTGGGTGTCCTCGACCTTTTCATCGAGCACCATGCCCATGGCCTCGCGGGCTTCTTCGCGGGTCAGGTTGCGGGCGCCGCGCTTGCCTTTGCCAAGGATGCGCACGAACTGGGCGAACGGGTGTTCGGCCGGGGTCTCAAGGGTCAGTGCAGGAAAATCGGTCATAAGCAATTCGTCGGTTTGGGCAGGCCCGCCAGCTTGGCGGCGAGTTTGGCGGGAGTGCCTTTGAACAATCGGTTCAGGTGCAGGCTGTTGCCTTTGTCCGCCCCCAGTTTCAGCGCCGTGTACTTGATCAGCGGCCGGGTCGCGGGGGAGAGCTGGAATTCGTCGTAGAAACCCCGTAGCAGTTCAAGGATTTCCCAGTGTTCGGGGCTCAACTCGATGTCTTCGGCGCTGGCCAGGGCCGTGGCGACTTCGGCCGACCAGTCGTCCAGGTCGGCCAGGTAGCCATCCTTGTCCAGCGCGATGGCGCGGTCGCCCACGTTCAGCGTGTTCATAACCAGGTGTTGACCTTGTCGTGCTCGATCGATAGCTCGACGAAGCCTGAGTAGTTGATGGCTTCGGCCCAGTCTGGTGTGTCCAGGGCGCGGGCCTGGAGGTCTTCGGCGAGCACGAACAGCTTCACGCCGGCGGCCTGCAGCCGTTCGAACGGTGGGCTGCCCGGTTGCAACGCGTACGTCGCGTCGCCGCACAGCAGCAGCGCATCCTGATTGCCCAGCACGCGCAGGCAACTGGCGAGGCGGTTATCGCCGAAGGGCGAATGAGACAACACATGCAAAGTCGACATCAGAGGGTGATCACCTGGTCGTAACGGTCGATGAGCGCGGCGATGTCCGGCGCACTCAGTACTTTCACCTCGCCCAGCGCCAGGGCAGTGCTGGCGACGCCGCGTTCGGCGGCGCTGTCGGCGCAGAGGAACAGGTCTTCGACGCCGAACATCGGCAATGCCTGCAGGTTGGCGCTCAGGTCTTTCTGCTGGACCGCCTTGGCGTTTTGGCCGGCGGTGAGCTGGAACACGCCGTCATCGAGAAACAGCAGGCCGATGGGCAGGTCGAACGCACCGCCGGCCAGGACGATGTCCAGGGCTTCACGGGCGCCGGGGCCGGACCAGGGGGCCTGGCGGCTGATCAGCAATAAAGACTTGGCCATCACGCGCCTCCAAAACAGATCAAGCGGTCGGCGTCCTGGATCGCATCGTGCAACTGGCCGAGCCCGGACAAGGCCCAGGGCGCTTCGACACTGGCCGCCGCACGCTGGTAACGCTGGGCTTCTTCCTCGTTCAACACGCCACGACGCAACGCCGCGGCGATGCAGACCACGCCGTCGAGCCGGTTGTCGCTGACGAATGCGCGCCACTGCTGGGGCAGGTCCTGTTCGTCCTGGGGCGTGACGACACTGGCGCAGGCGTTATAGACGCCGTCCTGATAGAAAAACAGCCGCACGATCTCATGTCCACCCGCCAGCGCCGCCTGGGCAAACAGCAAGGCACGGCGCGAGGAGGGCGCATGGGCGGCGGAAAACAGCGCGATGGCGAACTTCATGACAGACCCGATCAGCAAAACTGCGGCCATGATAAAGCTTTATGGGCGGTGGGGCGATTGTCAGGAAAGGGGGCTAGACCTGTTTGTATCAGGGGGATTCAAAGATTGCTCCTGCTCGATTGCATGGTAGGAGCTGCCGAGCGAAGCGAGGCTGCGATCTTTTCGAATTCAATTGAGTCTCAAGCGAAAGATCAAAAGATCGCAGCCTCGCTTCGCTCGGCAGCTCCTACGGGCCCAGCGGGAGCAAGCTCCTCGCCACAGGGGTCAGGGCTTGGCCTTCAGGCCATGCAACTGGCAATACTCCGCCCACGCCATCCCCGCCATCTCCGCCACTTCCTTATGCACCTCCAGGCGCTGGGCCTGGTACGCCTCGGGCGAGGTGGCGGTCAGTTGCAAAGTCAGTTCCCAGGCAAACAGGCCCAGGCGCTCGGCCTCGGCTTCGAACGCTTCGTGCAAGCGCTCGTCGCGGTACTGCGCGGCGGTCTCGCCCTTGGCCTGGGCCAGCAGCGGGTTGAGGTGGTCCAGTTCGTGGCGCAGTTCGGGGTGCTCGTCGAGGAACTTCGCCAGGGCCCGTTCGTGTTGCTGTTCGGTTGCCGCCATGGTCACTCCTTGGGAGACGAAGACTGCTTCTTGCTGGCCTTGGCCGCAGCCGCCAGGCATTCGAGGGCGAATTGTTCGATGTAGGTCATCTGGATCGGCGTGGTTTCGCCCTTGACGGTGCGTTCGCCGTCGAGGATGTAGCGAATCCGCTTGTCGGTGACGCCGATTCGCTTGGCGATCCACGAAGGTGTCTGGCCGATCTGGCTGATCAGTTTGTCGGCATATTCCGGGGTGGGCTTGTAGAACTCGGCGTTGGGGGTCATGGGTGTTCCGCGTGGCTGGTGGCGATGGCGCGACAGATTGCGTGAATCGGTGCTCGCTGTCGCGGGTAAATTTCAGTAAAGCAGCACGATGGCTCGGGCCGCAGTGCTACAGTCCGTTTTTTTTCGATGAGTGAACGCAATGCGAATGTTGACGGTGGCCCTGGCCGCCACTTTGCTGGTCGGCTGCGCGGGTTCGGCGATGAACGAGGCTCGGACCCAGGCCCCTTACAAGACCTTGACCTCGGACAAGCCGGAACAGGTCGTGGCCCAGTGCGTGCAGTTTTCCTGGCAGGACGAAGCGGTATTCGGTGTCGATGCCGGCGCCTACCTGCAACCGGGTAAGAAAGGCGGCTCTACGGTCTACACCCGCTCCGCCGAATCGTTTGTCGATCTGCACGCCGGTGCGACGGGCACCGAGTTGAGTTATTACGCCAAGCATGACGACTTTGTGGCCAAGCGCCGGTTGGCGGCGTTGGCGACTTGCTTGTAAGCAGCTGGCACTAACGCCCCGGATCATAAGTGGGAGCGAGCTTGCTCGCGATAGCGGCGGGTCAGACGACAGAAATGTTGACTGTTAAATGGCTATCGCGAGCAAGCTCGCTCCCACAGGGGCTGCGTTTCAAGCCGTGTCCAGGCGCTTCTGGAAGAAGAAGCGCTGGTGGCCCGGCGGGTAGTCGTCGATCTGGCCGCACTCGGTGAAACCGTGTCTGCGGTAGAACGCCGGGGCCTGGAAGTCGAAGGTGTCCAGCCAGATGCCCACGCAGTTTTTCTCCCGGGCCAGTGCTTCGGCCATCTGCATCAGGGTCGAGCCGGTGCCCTGGCCCCGGGCCTGTTCCGGCACCACCAGCAGCTCGATATACAGCCAGCGAAAGAACACTCGGCCGTAGAGCCCACCGACAATTTCGCCCTGTTCGTCCCGCACCAGCCAGGCCACCAGTTCAGGTGCACTGCCACCGGTCTTGGCGGTGTTGAAGGCGCGTAGCGGGGCGAGGATGGCTTGGCGCTCTTCGTCGGTGGGCGTGTCCGTGCGTTCGATTCGTAGCGTCATCGGCGATGTCCCTATTCAGTCAAGATCAAGCGCAGGAGCCTATCCCAAAGGCTGGCGTGACGTCATCCGGTCGGCGGGGAAACAGGCGCATTACGCAAACCAAGCCATACTGCCTAATGCTTTTGAAGCGATCCCTATCCCAAAAAACAAGAAGAGACCGACTCATGAAGTTCGAATCCTTGGCCCGGACCCTCATCGCCACGTCATTGACCCTCGGTTGTTTATCGGCGTACGCCGCTTCCCAGGCGCCGGTGGCGGCCGAGAACGGCATGGTGGTCACCGCCCAGCACCTGGCGACCCATGTTGGCGTCGACGTGCTCAAGAACGGTGGCAATGCCGTGGATGCGGCGGTGGCGGTGGGCTATGCCCTGGCGGTGGTGTATCCGGCGGCGGGCAACCTGGGCGGGGGTGGTTTCATGACCCTGCAATTGGCCGACGGTCGCAAGACGTTCCTGGATTTCCGCGAAAAGGCCCCCCTGGCCGCCACCGCCAACATGTACCTGGACAAGGACGGCAACGTCGTGCCCGAACTCAGCACCCGCGGCCACCTGGCCGTGGGCGTGCCCGGCACCGTGTCCGGCATGGAGCTGGCGTTGAGCAAGTACGGCAGCAAACCGCGGGCGGAATTGATCGCCCCGGCCATCAAGTTCGCCGAGGAAGGCTTCGCCCTGGAACAGGGTGATGTCGATCTGCTGGAAACCGCCACCGATGTGTTCAAGAAGGACATGCGCGACTCCGGTGCGATCTTCCTGCACAACGGCGAGCCCATGCAGGTCGGCCAGAAGCTGGTGCAAAAGGATCTCGCCAAGACCCTGCGGGAAATCTCCGCCAAGGGCGCCGACGGTTTCTACAAGGGCTGGGTCGCCGATGCCCTGGTCACCTCCAGCCAGGCCAACAAAGGCATCATCACCCAGGCCGACCTGGACAAGTACAAGACCCGCGAGCTCGCCCCGGTGGAGTGCGACTACCGTGGCTACCACATCATCTCGGCGCCGCCGCCCAGTTCCGGCGGGGTGGTGCTGTGCCAGATCATGAACATCCTCGACGGCTATCCGATGAAGGAGTTGGGGTTCCATTCGGCCCAGGGCATGCACTATCAGATCGAAGCCATGCGCCACGCCTACGTGGACCGCAACAGCTACCTGGGTGATCCGGACTTCGTGAAGAACCCCATCGACCATCTGCTGGACAAGACCTACGCCGCCAGGCTGCGGGCCGCGATCGAGCCGCAAAAAGCCGGCGACTCGCAGAAAATCAAGCCTGGCGTGGCGCCCCATGAGGGCAGCAACACCACCCATTACTCCATCGTCGACAAATGGGGCAATGCCGTTTCGGTCACCTACACCTTGAACGACTGGTTCGGCGCGGGCGTCATGGCGAGCAAGACCGGGGTGATTCTCAACGATGAGATGGACGACTTCACCGCCAAGGTCGGCGTGCCCAACATGTATGGCCTGGTTCAGGGCGAGGCCAACGCCATCGCGCCGGGCAAGGCACCGCTGTCATCCATGAGCCCGACCATCGTCACCAAGGATGGCAAGACGGTCATGGTGGTGGGCACCCCGGGCGGCAGCCGGATCATCACCGCGACGTTGCTGACCATCCTCAACGTGATCGACTACGGCATGAACCTCCAGGAGGCGGTCGATGCGCCGCGTTTCCACCAGCAATGGATGCCGGAGGAAACCAACCTGGAGACGTTCGCGGCCAGCCCCGATACCCAGAAACTGCTGGAGAGCTGGGGGCACAAGTTTGCCGGCCCGCAGGACCCCAACCACATTGCCGCGATCCTGGTCGGCGCGCCGTCATTGGGCGGCAAGCCGGTGGGCAAGAACCGCTTCTATGGCGCCAACGACCCCCGTCGCAACACCGGGTTGTCGCTGGGTTATTGATGGGTTGCGCGGCTGCGACACTGTTTGAAGAGGGAAGGTCATGAACAGCGCATTGCTGATTGTCGATGTCCAGAACGCGCTGTGCAGCGGTGAAGAGGAATGCTTCGACAGCCAGCGCATCATCCGGACCATCAGCGACCTCGGTGCCAGGGCCAGGGCTGCCGGCCGGACGGTGATCCTGATCCAGCATGAAGAGCTGGAAGGGGCGCTGACCCATGGCGCCGCCGGCTGGCAACTGGCCGTCGGCCTGTCGACCGCGGCGGATGACCTGCGGGTGCGCAAGACCACCGCCGATGCTTTCTACCAGACCGACCTGCAACCGTTGTTGCAGGCCCGAGGCATCGACCGCCTGGTGATCTGCGGGCTGCAAACCGACTATTGCATCAATGCCACCGTGCGCCAGGCCCATGCCCTGGGGTACGACGTGGTCCTGGTGGCCGATGCCCACTCCACCGTGGACAACGGCAGCATGGCGGCCGAGCAGATCATCGCCAACCACAACAACCGGCTGGGGCGACTGAGCAGTGCGGTGTCGCGGATTGATGTAATGCCGGCTGCTGAAATCCGCCTGTAGCCTGTTCAATTCGCCGTTTCAGCCACAGGCACCTTGGCCTGCTCAACCTTGCGATAGGTCAGCAGCACGATGCCGGTCACCACAATCGCGCCGCCCATCACCTGGCCCGGGTTGAGCATCTGGTCCAGCACCAGCCAGCCGATCAGCAGTGTCGCCAGCGGTTCGATGTTCATCACCGGAGCGTTGCGCGGCATGTCCAGGCGGGGCACGGAAATGAACAGCACGATGAACCCGGTGCCATAGAGCACCACCAGGGTCGCCAGGGCGAGCCAGCCGGTACTGCTGGCCGGCAGATCGAAACCGCCGGGCAGGGCACCGGTCAGGCCGGCGAGGTTGACGCTGCTGAACACGATGAAAATCGTCAACAGGCTGCGTACCGAACCGCGTACCTGGGACAACTTGTGGTCGGTGATCCACAGCGCGCAGGCGAACACGCAGGCGGCGCAGAAGGCCAGGCCCACCCCGAGCAACCATTGCGGGCCGACGTCCTGTGCGGAGGATAAGCGTGCCGGCACTTCCAGCACGAACACCAGCCCCACCAGGATCATGCCCATCAACGCGGCTGTGCGCGCCGTCGGGCGTGGCCCGCCCAGCGCCCAGGTCAGCAACGCCAGCAGGATCGGAAACACGTTGCCCACCAACAGCGCCAACGCCACTGGCACGCGCGCCACGGCGGAGTAAAGGCACAGGCTCTGGGCGCCGATCAACAACCCCAGGGCCAACTGCCAACGCCACGCACCGGGCGGCAGGCGCAGACGCTGGCGTTGCCAGAGCACCATCGCCGCCAATACCAGCAGCGTCCCACCCGAGCGCAGCAGGATCGCCAGCAGCACACCGGCTCCGTCGTCGAAGGCGGCCCGGGCAGCGACGTGGTTGCCGGCGAAGGCACAGCCCATGCACAGCAGGACGAGCACCGCGAGATGGCGGGGTAACGGCGCCGGGGTATCAGGTGTGGCAGTGGAACGGGTCATGGCAGGTGTCTCGAAGGCGGCCGACAAGGCCAAAGGCCTCAGAGCGGTTATTTTTAGTTATAGGTTGTCGTACAACTAGAGACTTTTTACCCCATGGGGTGGTAACAGACAAGGCCCACTCAAGAGACCGTCGGAAAACCTGTGGCGAGGGAGCTTGCTCCCGCTGGGCTGCGTAGCAGCCCTTTTTTATGAGCGCTTCGCACTCAAGCGGGAGCACGCTCCCTCGCCACAGCGTATGCCTCGCACATTGTCCGGCGCTTTGCTGTACAACAATCTTGCCGCTGTGTCGTTTACAGCCTTGCCCTTCTTGCGGAACAACTCATGCGCCTGGCTGATTTCATTCTCGACAATATCGAGCCGATTCTTCAGGCGTGGGAAGACTTCGCCAAAACCATCACCCCCGCGTCCATTGGCATGGATTCCGTTGCCCTGCGCGACCATGCCGAACAGATGTTGCGCACCATCGCCGCCGACCTGCGTACCTCGCAAACGCGCAAGGAGGCGATTGCCAAATCCCATGGGGAGGCGCCAGCGACCGATGTCGAAACCGCCGCCGAAACCCATGCGGTCATCCGCCAGTCTTCGGGTTTTACCGTGGAGCAAATGGTCTCCGAATACCGGGCCCTGCGCACCAGCGTGCTTATGCTCTGGATGCCGCACACGCAGTTGGACCACAAGCAGGTCATGGACGATCTGATTCGATTCAACGAGGCCGTGGACCAGGCCTTGGCCGAGTCTGTCGTTAGCTACTCCGGGGCGGTGGATGCGTCGCGCAACATCTTTCTCGGGATTCTCGGGCACGACCTGCGCAGCCCCTTGGGTGCGATCCTGCTGAGTTCCGAAGTGCTGCTGCGGGCGGTGGACCTGCCCGCCAAAGCCACCAAGATCACTTCGCGCATCTACACCAGCGTCAAGCGGGCCAACAAAATCGTCGGCGATCTGCTGGATTTCACCCGTACCCAACTCGGCTCCGGCATTCCGGTGCGACGCTTAAACGGCGATCTGGTGGCGGCCTGCGAAGGCATGGTGGAGGAGGCGCGGGCCTATCACCCGGAAAGCGAAATCATCTTTGAAGCGACCGGTGCCCTGGAGGGGCTGTTCGATCAGGCCCGAATGGAGCAGGTCTTCGCCAACCTGATTGGCAACGCCGTGCAGCATGGCACCGAAGGCACGCCAATTACCGTTTCGATGAGCGCTGAAGAGGATGTGGCAGTGATCGCGATCAACAACCAGGGCAAGACCATCGAGAAAGATGCCATGGCCAGCATTTTCAACCCGATGATCCGGCATCTGCGCAGCGGGGAGATGCAGTACGGTTCCACGGCCGGGCTCGGGCTGGGCCTGCACATCGCCTCTGCGATCGTATCGGCCCATGAGGGCACCATCGAGGTTCACTCGAAGGCGCGAGTCGGCACGACCTTTACCGTGCGTATACCGCTGCACCCGGACTGATCGACTGTATGAATGAGCCTTTTCATATACTTGTACGATGTCTTATCACGGAGTAAAACTGTCGTCCCGTCCAATAATAATTAACGGAGACGCACGATGGATGTTTTGCAATCTGCAACCGCCGCCGATCAGGGCCGCCGGGTGTTCCTGAAAAAATCCCTGGTGGTCTCGGCCGCCGCCGCCACCCTTGGCAACCTGCCCGGGCTCGCCCAGGCCGAGCCCTTGAGCCAGCGTTACCCAGACCCGCTGATCAACATTCTTGACCCCAGCTTCATGGACTTGCGCATCTTCAACGCCAGTGTGGAGAAGCTCGCCACCGGTTTGCGTTGGGCAGAAGGGCCGGTGTGGGTCGGTGATGGTCGTTACCTGCTGGTCAGCGACATTCCCAACAACCGCATCGTGCGCTGGGATGAAGTTACCGGTGGCCTGTCGGTCTACCGCGAGAATTCCAACTTCTCCAACGGCATGTGCCGCGATCGCCAGGGCCGGCTGCTGGTGTGCGAAGGTTCCACCACCGCCAGCGAAGGCCGCCGCATCACCCGCACCGAGCACAACGGCACTATCACCGTGCTGGCGGACAGTTTCGAAGGCAAGCCGCTGAACTCGCCCAACGACATTGTGTGCAAGCGCGATGGCTCGGTCTGGTTCACCGACCCACCGTTCCAGACCGGCAACAACTACGAGGGGCACAAAGTCACGCCCGTCCAGCCCCACGCGGTGTACCGCATCGACGGCGAAACCGGCAAGGTCAGCCGGGTGATCGACGACCTGGCGGGGCCGAACGGGTTGTGTTTTTCCCCGGACGAAAAAATCCTCTATGTGGTCGAAGGCCGGGCCAAGCCCAACCGCTTGATCTGGGCCATTACCGTCAAGGACGACGGCACCCTGGGCTTGCGGCGCAAGCACATCGAAGGCCTGGATTACGCGGCGATCGATGGGATCAAGTGCGATGAAAGCGGCAACCTCTGGTGCGGCTGGGGCGGCAATGGCGACCCCAAGGCCGACCTGGAAAAACTCGACGGCGTAAGGGTGTTCAACCCCGAAGGCAAGGCCATCGGGCACATCTCCCTGCCGGAGCGTTGCCCCAACGTCTGCTTCGGCGGCCGGGAAGGCAATCGGTTGTTCATGGCCGGCAGCCACTCGTTGTATTCGCTGTTCGTGAATACGCGGGGGGCGACGTTTGCCTGATGCAACAACTGATCTTCAGCCTGTTGACCATTGTGGCGAGGGGATTTATCCCCGCTGGGCTGCGAAGCAGCCCTGAGCTCAGTCAACCTCATGAGCCTGATGCACGAGATGCCAGGCTTTAGGGCCGCTTCGCGGCCAGCGGGGATAAATCCCCTCGCCACAGGTTCCTTGTCATGCCAAAGGGGCTGTACTGCCCCGCACCGTCAACTCAAACGGCAACACCACATGCCGTTCGGCAATCGGCTTTTTCTCGATCAGGGCAATCAGCATCTCCACCGCTTTTTGCCCAAACATCTCGGCAGGCTGCGAAATGGTGGTCAGGGGCGGGTCGCAGTAGGCGGCGAACGGGATGTCGTCAAAGCCCACCAGGGAAATGTCCTCGGGCACTCGCAAGCCCATTCGCTTGATGCGCCTGAGCGCGCCGATGGCCATTTCGTCGTTTTCACAGAACAGCGCACTGGGGCGATCGGCCAACGCCAGCATCGCGCCGGCACCGTCGTCACCGGCCTTCAAGGTGAAGTCGCCATGGCAGATCAGGCTGGGGTCGACGGCGATGCCGGCCTGGTGCAGGGCATCCTGGTAGCCGGCCACGCGGTCCAGGGTCAGGGGGCTGCTGCGTGGTCCCTTGATGATGCCGATGCGGCGATGGCCGAGGCCGATCAGGTGCTCGGTCATGGCCTGGGCGGCGGCGCGGTTGTCGAGACTGATGGTCGGGTAGGGGGCACCTTTGACCACTTCGCAGGCGTTGACCAGCGGCAGGCTGTCGGCGCCAGTGGGCATCGATTCGAACGGATCGCTGGCACGCAACTGGATCACTCCGTCGGCCTGGTGGGCGTAGACCAGGGCGGCGAATTCCCGCTCGATCTGCGCCCGACCCTGGGTGTCGCACAACAGCAATCGATAACCCGCCGCCTGCGCCGCCTGTTGCGCGCCACTGATGACCCGGGCGAAAAACGTGTTGGCGATGGCCGGCACCAGGATCACCAGGTTGCCGGTCCGGCGGGAGCGAAACTGCACCGCCATCAGGTTGGGCCGATAGCCGGCCTGTTCCACTGCCGCGTTGACCTTGTCCCGTGTTTCGGGGAGTACCCGCTCGGGCGATTTCAGGGTTCTGGACACCGTGGCCACCGAAACACCCGCCAGCCGGGCCACCTCACGAATGTTGGACAAAATCACCTCGGGAACAGGGGGTACGGTGGGGAGCTTACCGCAGGTTGAGCGCCTCACAAATATTCCAGGGTGACCCTGTGGGTTTGACACGCGGGGAAACTGAGCCTAGATTTCCGCTATGATGTAACCGGTTACATTATCATCCTGACAGGAAGAGAATCGCGATGAATCCTGTAGCACCGAAAATAAGAATGGGCTTCGTCGGCGGTGGAGAGGGGGCTTTCATCGGCCAGGCTCACCGCCAGGCCGCGGGCCTGGACGGCGGTTTCGAACTGGTGTGCGGCGCGTTCAGTCGCGACCCGCACAACACTCGGCAGACGGGTACGGCCCTGGGCCTGGTCGCATCCCGTTGTTATCACGACTGGCAGCAAATGCTCGACACCGAAGCGCTGCTGCCGCTTGATCAGCGCATGGAGTTGCTGGTCATCGTCACCCCCAATCATCTTCATGCACCCATCGCCAGCCAGGCCTTGAAAGCCGGTTTCCATGTGTTCAGCGAGAAGCCCGCCGCGCTGGACCTCAAGCAATTGCTGGACCTGCGCGAGGTGCTGCACGGCAGCCGTTGCCTCTATGGCCTGGCCCACACCTACCTGGGCTATCCCATGGTGTGGCAGGCCCGGGACATGGTGCGCTCGGGCGTGATCGGCCAGGTGCGCAAAGTGCTGGTCGAGTACCCCCAAGGCTGGCTCAGCCAGGATGTCGCCGCCCAGGGCAATAAACAGGCCGAGTGGCGCGACGATCCCGACCAGTCCGGCCTGGGCGGTTGCATCGGCGACATTGGTACCCATGCGTTTTCCCTGGCCGAGTTCGTCGCGGACCAACCGATCCAGCAACTATGTGCTGCGTTGGGCACGCACATTCCGGGGCGGCAACTGGATGACGATGCGGCGATGCTGTTCAAGATGGCGGGTGGCGCCAGCGGCGTGTTGATCGCCAGCCAGGTCTGCACCGGCGAAGAGAACCCGCTGAAGATTCGCGTCTATGGCGACAAGGGCGCCTTGGAGTGGCGCCAGGAAGAGCCGGCGAGCCTGATCCATCGCGCCTTCGACCAGCCGTTGCGCACCCTGCGTAGTGGCCTCGGCCAGCCGTGGCTGTGCGAGGCGGCCACGCGGCGCATGCGTCTGCCGGCCGGGCATCCCGAAGGCTACCTGGAAGCCATGGCCAACCTCTACGGCGATTTCGCCCACGCCATTCGCAGCCATGTCGAAGGCCCCGACGCCCCGGGCGTACCCGGCATCGAGATCGGCTTGCGTGGCATGGCATTCATTGAGGCCGCCATTCTCAATCACCGTGGCGAGGCGAAATGGACCGCCGTGCAAACCGGAGCATCCCTGTTGTGAATACCCTCGACAAGACACCGAGCGGCCTGCGCGGCCCGGGCATTTTCCTGGCGCAGTTCATGTCCGCCGAAGTCCCGTTCGACACCCTGGCCAACATCGCCCAGTGGGCCGCTTCACAAGGCTACAAGGCCATTCAGCTGCCGACATCGGGCACCCAATACATAGACCTGCCCCGGGCCGCCGAGAGCCAGGCCTATTGCGATGAGCTCAAGGCCACCTGTGCCCAGGCCGGTGTCGAGATCAGCGAATTATCGACGCATCTGCAAGGCCAGTTGGTGGCGGTGCACCCGGCGTTCGACGCGCTGTTCGATGATTTCGCCCCAGCCCATTTGCGCGGCCAGCCCCAGGCACGGACCGAGTGGGCGATCGAGCAACTCAAGCTGGCCGCCCGCGCCAGCCAGAGGTTGGGTCTCAAGGCCCATGCGACGTTTTCCGGCGCGCTGCTGTGGCCGTATTTCTACCCCTGGCCGCAGCGGCCGGTGGGCCTGGTGGAGCAGGGGTTCGCCGAACTGGCCCGGCGCTGGTTGCCGATTCTCGATGCCTTCGACGCGGCGGGGGTGGACCTGTGCTACGAAATCCACCCCGGCGAAGACCTCCACGACGGTGCCTCGTTCGAACGTTTCCTGGAGGCGGTCGATCATCACCCGCGGGCGGCGATTCTCTACGACCCCAGTCATCTGCTGCTGCAACAGATGGACTACCTGGGCTTCATCGACCGTTACCACGCACGGATCCGCATGTTCCACGTCAAGGACGCCGAATTCCGCCCCGATGCCCGATCCGGGGTGTACGGCGGCTACCAGGGCTGGGTCGATCGTCCCGGGCGGTTCCGTTCGCTGGGCGATGGCCAGATCGATTTCAAATCGATCTTCAGCAAGCTGACCCAATACGATTTCAGCGGTTGGGCGGTCCTGGAATGGGAATGTTGCCTGAAGGATTCGCAACAGGGCGCCGCAGAAGGGGCGGCGTTCATCCAGCGGCACATGATCAGCAAGACCGGCAAGGCGTTCGACGATTTCGCCAGCGTCACGGCGGATGAGGACTCCAACCGGCGGTTGTTGGGCTTGCCCCCAATGCCAATGACATAACCCTGTGGCGAGGGGATTTATCCCCGTTGGGCTGCGAAGCAGTCCTAAACCCTGGCATCCCGGTTCGCCCAGGTTGATTGAGTCGACTGTTTTTTGGGGCTGCTTCGCAGCCCAGCGGGGATAAATCCCCTCGCCACAGGAGCTCTGCAAAACGCCATTTCCACAAGAACAACAATAAAACGGTGACGCTCATGACCACGATGAATGCACGCCTCAGCGTGATGATGTTCCTGCAGTTCTTTATCTGGGGTGGCTGGTTCGTCACCCTCGGCACCTTCCTGTCCAGCACGCTGGGCGCCAGCGGTGGGCAGATCGGCATGGCGTTCTCCACGCAATCGTGGGGGGCGATCATTGCGCCGTTCGTCATCGGCCTGATCGCCGACCGCTTTTTCAACGCCGAACGGATCCTGGCGGTGTTGCACCTGCTCGGCGCGGTATTGCTGTATCAGCTGTATTCGGCGGCGGATTTCAGCGTGTTCTACCCGTACGTGCTGGTGTACATGGTGGTCTACATGCCGACGCTGGCCCTGGTCAATTCCGTGGCGTTCCGGCAGATGCGCGATCCGGCGCTGGAGTTCTCCCGCATCCGGGTGTGGGGCACCCTTGGCTGGATCGTCGCCGGCGTAGTGATCAGCTTCGTGTTCGCCTGGGATTCGCGCGAAGCGATCTCGGCAGGCGCCTTGCGCAATACGTTCCTGATGGCGGCCATCGCGTCCTTGGTCTTGGGGCTCTACAGCTTCTCGCTGCCGGCCACGGCGCCGCTCAGGGAACAGGCCAGCGCGGGCGGCGTCAAGCAACTGCTGGGGCTGGACGCGTTGGGCCTGTTGAAAGATCGCAGCTACTTGGTGTTCTTCATCGCCTCGATCCTGATCTGCATTCCCCTGGCGTTCTATTACCAGAATGCCAACCCGTTCCTGGCCGAAACCGGGATGACCAACCCAACGGCGAAGATGGCCATCGGGCAGGTCTCGGAAGTGTTGTTCATGCTGCTGTTGCCGCTGTTCATCCAGCGCTTCGGCATCAAGCTGGCACTGTTGGTGGGCATGTTGGCCTGGGCGCTGCGCTACGTGTTGTTCGCCTACGGCAATAACGGCGACCTGGCGTTCATGCTGTTCACCGGCATTGCCTTGCACGGCGTTTGCTACGACTTCTTTTTTGTCTCGGGGCAGATCTACACCGACGCCAAGGCACCGGAGCGCTTTCGCAGCTCGGCCCAGGGCCTGATTACCCTGGCGACCTATGGCGTGGGGATGCTGATCGGCTTCTGGGTGGCGGGGCAGGTGACCGATCAATTTGTCGTGGCGGGCGGTCATGACTGGCAGAGCATCTGGCTGTTCCCAGCCGGTTTCGCGCTGTTGGTGTTGGTCTGCTTCCTGTTTACCTTCCGTGGCCAGCAGGCGCTCGTTGCGTCGTCAAAGGCCTGAAGCAGGGTTGGGCGTCAGTCATTTGTGGCTGACGTCCAGTTTGGTGTAGGTCACTTTCCCACCTTCGCTGGCATAACCGACGTTGTCCAGGGTGTAGACGCCGGCCTTGAAATAGAAGTCATAGCCGTACCAGGACGGGTCCAACTTCACCTGTTTGCCTGTGCTGCCGATCAGCACCGAGAGCAGGCCTTGCTTGTCCATTTGCAGCGAATAGGAGAAGGCCTTGTTCAACGGTACGTTTGGCACGGTGTAGATCACCGGGCTTTTCTGGTCCTTGGGCTTGACCCGGTATTCCACGTCGATATTGCCGGTGCCCTTGGCGTAGCGGTACACCAGTTTCAACAACGGCGTCGGTGCATCCTTGGCGTGGATCTGCGCCACCACCACCCGACCTTCGGAAGGTACCTGGTTCACCGCCAGGGTGCCCTTGAGGGCATTGGTGCCGCTGTTGTAGCGCCAGTTGCGCAGTTTGCCGTCCTTGCTGGTTTCCCGCAGCTCGGATCGCGGGTATTCGCTTTTACCGGTATGGGAACCGGTGACCGGCGCCCAGAAGACGATCCGCTGGCCGTCATTGTCGAAATACTTGTTTTTCAGCGCCGGCATGGCTTTGGTCGCCACGACCTGCGCCGGCGTTTGCACCGGCAGGGTAATGTTCCAGACAGTCAGGTCAATCACGATAAAACCCTCCAACGGGACCGGCCGCTACCTGGCGGCCGTCAAGACAGAAACTGCCTTCCGTGGCGCAGTTTTCATGTTATCGACAAGGGTCTGTTTCGCTGGAGGCGCACCTGACGGATGGCTCTGCGGCGAGCCTTTCAGGCACTGAATTGGGCGGATTAGGGTGTGTCAATTCATGACTGATCGGTTAGAGTACGCGCCGCCCGAGAGACGGATCCCGGGCGTCTTCCCATGGAGCGTTAAATGAACCACATCAGCAAAGTTGTCGCCTGCGCACTGTTCGGCCTGGCCCTGGCGGGTTGCACCGGCACCCCGATGAAAACCCAGCAATACGACAGCACCCAGTACACCGTTGTCGGCCACAGTGAAGCCAAGGCCACCGGCCTGCTGCTGTTCGGCCTGATCCCGATCCAGCAGAACAACCGTTTCGTGCGCGCCCAGACCGCGGCGATCAAGGCCAAGGGCGGCGACGCCATGATCAACACCCAAGTCCAGGAAAACTGGTTCTGGGCCTGGGTCCTGACCGGCTACACCACCTCGGTGTCCGGTGATGTGGTCAAGCTGAAAAGCGTTCAGTAACACCCAGCTCTAAAGTGGGCGAGCTTACCTTTGAAGCAGCAGGTAAGCGCTGTAGGAGCTGCCGAAGGCTGCGATCTTTTGATCTTTCACTGGGGATCAAGTGTCAGCGCAAAGATCGCAGCCTCGCTTCACTCGTCAGCTCTTACGGGCCCGGTGGGAGCAAGCTTCCTCGCCACACAAGCCTTCAATCAACCTCCTCCCACCACCATATGCGTGAACGGCGCCACATACGCCTGCAACGTCACCAGCCCGCCCACCAGAATCGCCAGCACCACCGAGTGGAAAAACACGTAGCGCAGGATTTCGCCTTCGTGACCGTACCAACGGGTCGCGGTGGAGGCGACCACGATCGACTGAGCGTCGACCATCTTGCCCATCACCCCACCGGAACTGTTGGCCGCGGCCATCAACACCGGGCTGATGCCCAATTGCTCGGACGTGACCCGTTGCAAGCCGCCGAACAACACGTTGGAGGCCGTGTCCGAGCCGGTCAGCGCCACCCCGAGCCAGCCCAGCAGGGTGCCGAACATGGGGTAGAAAATGCCCGTGGCGGCGAAGGCCAGGCCCATGGTCGCGTCCAGGCCCGAATACCGCGTGAGGAACCCCAGGGCCAACATCGCGACGATGGTGATCAGCGAGTAGCGCACCACCCAGAGCGTTCGCAGGTAGTGATGCAGCAGTTGTGGAATGGAATAACCCATCAGCAAGCCACCGAGAATCGCTGCCAGGAAAATGCCGCTGCCCGTGGCGGTGAACCAGTTGAACTTGTAGACCGCTTCCTCGGTTTTAGGCTGGGGCACCACGGGCGGGACTTTTTCGATCTGCTGGTGAATGGTGCCGAAGGTCACCAGGGGCGAGAAGATCGGATTGGCCTCGCGCATCGGCTTGCCTTGGGGGTCAAGCTTGGCTGATTGGGTCTGCGGGTCCAGCGCCGGACGGGTGTCGAACAGGTTCTTGAAGCTCTGGGTGCCCCAGGCGAACACGAACACCGTGAGGATGATCCACGGCATCCAGGCCCGTCCCACGGCGGGGCGGGCCTCGTTGGAAAACGCCGCGCTGGCGGTGGGTTTTTCATTCTCGCTGGCGTCGATCTTCGAGTCGTCGACCCGCCCGGACAACGCGGCGGAGGTGTGCACCGTGGCCGGTTTCCAGACCTTGAGGAAACCGGTGAGACAGGCCATGGAAATCAGCGCGGCGATGACGTCCACCAGCATCGGCCCGTGGTAGTTCGACACCAGGAACTGCGGGATGGCGAAGCTGACTCCGGCCACCAGGATCGCCGGCCAGACTTCCAGCATCTTGCGCCAGCCGGCGAAAGCCCAGATCAACCAGAACGGCACCAGTACCGAGAAAAACGGCAACTGCCGACCGACCATCATCGACAGCTCCATTTCATCCAGCCCGGTGACTTTGGCCAAGGTGATGATGGGCGTGCCCAGGGCGCCGAAGGCCACGGGCGCGGTGTTGGCGATCAGCGCCAGACCCGAGGCGGCCAAGGGGGAAAACCCCAGCCCGATCAGGATCGCGCCGGTCACCGCCACCGGCGTGCCGAAGCCCGCCGCGCCCTCGAAAAACGCGCCGAAGCAAAAGGCGATCAACAGCAGTTGCAAGCGCCGGTCGTCGGTGATGCGCGCGAGGGAGTCCTGCAGGACCTTGAACGAACCGTTCTCGGTGGTCAGCCGGTGCAGGAAAATGATGTTGAGCACGATCCAGCCGATGGGCAGCAGGCCGTTGGCCGCGCCATACAGCGCCGCAGACCCGGCCATGCCAGCGGGCATGCCGAAGGCGAAAATCGCGATCAGCAAGGCCGAGCCCAGGGCCAGCAAGGCCGCCAGGTGTGCCTTGACATGAAAGAACGCCAGGGACGCCAGCATCACCACCACCGGAACCGCCGCCAGGAGCGTGGACAGCACCGCATTACCGAAGGGATCGTAGACTTGTTGCCAGACCATGTTCCACCTCTGCTTTTTATTGTTGGAAGTGCAGGCCCCAGGGGGGATTGGCAGAAAAGTATAGGCGGGGATTGGGGAAGGGGATTGGGACCTTATGGCTCTGGTTATTAAGTGTGGGAGCGAGCTTGCTCGCGATAGCGGTGGGTCAGTTGCGTGCTGATTGGCTGAAGCACCGCTATCGCGAGCAAGCTCGCTCCCACATTTTTTGCCTATGTTCCTGCTCAGGGGGATGCGCTATGTCGACGGGTGTGCTTCGACGTTGTCCAACGCGCGGTTCGCCAGCAATCCGCTGGGTTGACAAAGCACCTGTGGCTAGCGCGGATCAACGCTCACCTTCCTCCAGGCGAAGCCCGAGGCTCAAGTCATCGCAGCTTTGCGACCAGGCGACCAGCCAGTCGGGCATGGCGGGCGATTGTTCGGCCAGGCCCAGCTCGCGGATGAACTCAGCAGGTGCGATCGTACCTTTGGCCGAGCGGAACAGGCCGCGCATGATCACCACCCCGACCACACGTCCCTGGCTGATGAAACGGTGCTCCATGAACGTCCATTTTTCGTCCCAGCCGAGCAGGCGGGTGTGCACCTCGAACATCTCGAACAGTTTCAATTCCCGCCTGAACTTGCCCCAGACATCCCCCACGATCGGCACCGCCCGGTTGCGTAACGCCACTTTGTAAGCGCCGCTGCGCAGCACGTAATCCATGCGTCCCACATCGGCCAACGTGAAGTAGCGTCCGTTGGTGACGTGGCGATTGAAGTCCAGGTCCAGCGGCCATACCCGCATGCGCACCACCGTGGTGCCCAAGGGCGCCGCCGGCTTGCGCCACGGGCGGCGGAACAGCATCAGCAACAGTCGGAACCAGAGATTCATAAGCAGGGCCGTGAAGAGGGAAAACGGCGCACTCTAGACCCCATGCAGGGAACGGGCTAGGTGCGAAAATGACGATTTGCGTGGCAATCGCGCATTTGGGGCATGTTCGAGCGGCTTTTGTGGCAGGAGCAAGCTCCCTCACCACAAAAGCGGTGCAGCGCTACAAAAGTGCAAGGCGCTCGTTCAGCCCTTCGCCGCCATCGCGGTCACTTCCACTTTCATGCCTTCAACCGCCAGCGCCGCCACACCCACCGCCGCACGCACCGGCCAAGGCTTGGCGAAGAAGCGTTTGTAGACCTCGTTGAACGCGGCGCGGTCAGCCATGTCGGTCAGGTAGATGGTCAGATGCAGGACCCGGTCCATGGAACTGCCGGCGCCCTCCAGGGCCTTCTTGAGGGCTTGCAGTGTGCATTCACTCTGCCGGGTGATGTCACCCAGTTCCAGGCTGCCGTCGGCGTGGGTGGGGATTTGCGTGGAAACCAGCAGGCCGCCGAAACCGGCGACGTCGGAGGAAATGGCGTCCGCATCCGGATCTGGAATAAACGTGATGTCTGGGTTGCTCATGCAAAGCCTCATGCTGGAAAAGAAAAATAACCGCCGCAGTTTACCGTCCCTTGCTGCGTCGTTCCTGCATTCCTTTATCCGCACGCTCCCAGCCCATCGCTTTGCACCCGCGTCTGATGTCGGCCTCCAGCGTCGTGATGCCACACAGGGCCACGTCGGCCACGGCGAAGCCACTGTCGAGTCTGACGGCGCTGATGCGCCTATAGGACTGCGCCGCCGCGGGCCCCCGAATCAACGTCCGCCCTGGGCTGGCCGTTGGGCTGTCAGCGCCGGTTCAAGGGTCGGTTGCGCGCCGTTCAGGCGTGCGGCCAGTTGTTGTGCCTGCTCCCATCCCAGCTCGGGCTCCAGCCAATCGAGTGCATCTTCGGCGCTGAAGGCCAGTACCCGCTGCTGCTGGTTGGCGATGTCGCCATACGTCACCAGGGCCAGGCCGTCACAGCCAAACGGCGTCTCGCTGGCCTGGGCCAGGGCGGCCAGGAAGATCGGGGTCGACTGCCGGGTGGTCGTGTAGATGAGGCGTTGCGCCTGGGAGGGCGAGGCCGGGGCTTGCGCCTCATACCAGCCTTCCACGGCGACCAGTACGCGGCCTTCGTGCTTGATGGAATCGAAGACTTTGGAGCGCATGACCAGATGCAAGGGCAGGTGCGTCAGCGGCGGCATCGTTCCCACCGACCAGATCGGCGACCAGCCCCAGCGAACCTTGATGCACTCCAAGTGCCCACGGCGACGGCGAATGGCGCTGACCTGCATGTTTGGCTTGATCAGGCTGTGCCGCTCTTGGGCCTTGGGCGGCGTCGTTACGTACAGGTCCAAGGGTGTCACGCGGGTACCGAAACGGCTGCCGGACGTGTCCCGCTGGGCGAAATACGCCAGGGAGTCTTTTGAAGAACCGTGTTGAACAAGACCGTCACACATAACGAAAACTCCCGGCAGTGAATCGCAAAGAAGCCTTGATATACCCGTTGTTCAAGCCGTGACGTCGAAGCGCGTCAGCGTGGCTTTCAACGGTGTCATGTAGGTCCGAGGCGTGGCGAATGGCTTGGTTCGAAAATCCTCACGGCGGGGAGACGAGCGGACGATGAGGGAGCACCATCGCGAGCAAGCTCGCCCACAATGGATGTGGGGTGGGTCGGGATTTTCGGGTACACAGCCGACCCCCGGTGGGAGCGAGCTTGCTCGCGATAGCGGTGTATCAGCTTGCGGGGGTGTTGGCTGTGTTGAAGCCATCGCGCCCAAGCTCGCTCCCATACCGTTGTGCATTGATGAAGTCCACGAACGCCCGCAACGGCGAGGGCAGGTAGCGACGACCGGGGTAGTAGAGGAAGGGCCCGGTGAAGCGCTGCCACCAGGGTTCGAGCACCGGTTCGAGGACACCGCTGTCCAGGTACGGTCGCAGCCAGTCTTCGAACAGGTAGACGATGCCCAGACCGTCTACAGCGGCTTGCACCGACAGGTCAACCGCACCGCCAATGCGCGTGATCAACGGGCCGCTCGGGTCGACGCTAATGGTTTCGCCGTCACGTTCATACTCCCACAACGGCATGGCGCCGCTGGGGAACTTGCCCCGCAGGCACGCGTGTTCCAGCAGGTCTCTGGGATGTTCCGGCCTGCCCCGGGCATCGAGGTACGCCGGTGCGGCGGCCGTGGCGAAGCGCTGGAAGCGGGGGCCGATGGGGATGGCGATCATGTCCTGCTCAAGGCGTTCGTCGTAGCGAATGCCCGCGTCACAGCCGGCCGCGAGCATGTCGACGAAGCTCTCTTCGGTAACCACTTCCAGGCGAATGTCGGGATAGCTTTTCAGGAACGGCGTGATGATCGCCGGCAACACCAGCCGGGCCGCGCTGACTGGTACGTTCAGCCTGAGGGTGCCCGAAGGACGGTCGCGAAAGTCGTTGACCACGTCCATCGCCGCCTCGACCTCGCCCAGGGCCGGGACGATGCGCTCCATCAACCGGGCACCGGCCTCGGTCGGTACCACGCTGCGGGTGGTGCGGTTGAGCAGGCGCACGCCGAGCCGGCTTTCCATTCGGCGTACGGCATCGCTGAGGCTCGACGCGGACTTGCCGCTCAGCCGCGCGCCTTCACGGAAGCCCTTCGCATTGACCACGGCCACAAAGGCCAGCAAGTCTTGAATGTCCGTCGCCATTGTTCTCTCCACCGTACAGCCCGTGCTGATTGCACCTGATTATCAAGGGAATGGTCAACGCCTATAGTCGGCCCACTCACATTGATCCGAGGGCGACGAGATGAACATTGCAAGCAAGGCAGGCAGCTTTTTACTGGGCGATCGCACGGTCAATCGCATGGGCTACGGTGCGATGCAGTTGGCGGGGCCCCAGGTCTTCGGCCCGCCCAAAGACCCGGCGGCCGCCATCGCCGTGCTGCGCGAAGCCTTGGCGAGCGGGGTCAACCACATCGACACCGCCGATTTCTACGGGCCCCATGTCACCAACCAACTGATCCGCGAAGCGCTGCACCCTTATGCCCAGGACCTGGTCATCGTGACCAAGGTCGGTGCCGTGCGCGGTGCCGATGCATCCTGGAACCCGGCCCACAGCCCCGCCGAGCTGACCCGGGCGGTCCACGACAATCTGCGCAACCTGGGGGTGGAGGTCCTGGACGTGGTCAACCTGCGGGTATGGGGCGATATGCATTCGCCCACGGAAGACTCCATCGAAGAATCGTTCACGACACTGGCGCAGCTGCAGAGCCAGGGCCTTATCCGTCACCTGGGCCTGAGCAACGTCACGGCCACGCAGGTCAAGCAGGCCCAGGGCATTGCCAAGGTGGTCTGCGTGCAGAACCACTACAACCTGACCCATCGCGACGACGAACACCTCATCGCCGACCTGGGCCGGCAGGGCATCGCCTATGTGCCGTTCTTCCCCCTGGGCGGCTTCACACCGTTGCAGTCGCAAACCCTTTCCAGCGTGGCGGCGCGCTTGCAGGCGTCACCGCTGTGCGTGGCCCTGGCGTGGTTGCTGCAACGTGCGCCGAACCTGCTGCTGATTCCCGGCACGTCGTCCCTGGCGCACCTGCGGGAAAACCTCACGGCGAGTGAGCTGAAGATCCCTGCGCCGATGATTGCCGAGCTGGACGCGTTGGTTTAGTGGCCTGAAAGACCAGCGTCTCGCCAGCAACGGCGCTGACCGGGCTGACGCCGGCGGGATACCGGCGCAAGTTCGGGCGCGTATGACGCCGGTCAATCCGGCGTCTTGTCGGTTTCGTTGCGATGGTGTTCCGGCCAGCTGTCGACGGGGTGGGCACGGTCTTCGTTGAACATCTCCGTGAGCAGCGCATTGGCGCGTCGGTAGGCGTCGTGGCGGAACGTGAGGTCGTCTTCCGGCTGGGCGACGATCTCCGCCAGCATCTTGAGGTTCAGCCGCCGGAACTGATCCGCCCGTTCACGCGCTTCGTAAGCCCCGACCCCCATGTGCTCCAGCGCACTGCGACCCAATGCCAGCGCACTCTCGAAGGTTTCCCGCTCGGCCGCCTCCACACCCATCTGCCGCAGGGTGATGAGGTGGCTCATGTCCCGCGCCCGCACGATCAGTTGCAAGGCGGGGAAGTGCTCCTGGGCCAGCCGGGTCAGCGTCAGGTTGTCTTCCTGGTTGTCGATCGCGTTGATCAACACCACCGCTTGGGCCGCGCCGGCCGCATGCAGCAAGTCGAGGCGCGTGGCATCGCCATAAAAGACTTTCACCCCGAACTTGCGTAGCGTCTCGATGTTGTCAGGGTCGTGATCCAGTACCACCACGTCGACGCCGCAGGACATCAGCAGGCGTCCGGCGATCTGCCCGAAGCGGCCGAACCCGGCGATGATCACCCGTGGGTTCTGCTGGTCGACGAGGTCGGATTCGCGTTTGTTTTTCCGGGTGACGGACTCGAAGCGATCCAGCAGCAGGATCAACAAGGGCGTCAGGCACATGGACAAGGCCACCGCCAGGGTCAGGCTCTTGCCCCATTGATCGGTCAGGATGCCGGCCACGGTCGCCGCGCCAAACACCACGAAGGCGAACTCGCTGCCCTGGCCCAGCAACACCGCCTGCCAGGAGCGCTGGCCGGCGGGGACGTTGAGGAAGCGGCCCGCCATCTTGATCACCAGCAGCTTGATCAGGATGAAACCCAGGGTCAGGGTGATGACTTTCAGCGGTGCGTCGACCAGGGTGCCGAAATCGATCGACATGCCGACGCCGATGAAAAACAGACCCAACAGCAGGCCCTTGAAGGGCTCGATGTCGCTCTCCAGGGCATGTCGGTATTCGGAGCTGGCGAGCAGCACCCCGGCGAGGAACGCGCCCATGGCCATCGACAGGCCAGCTTCCTCCAGCAGAAAGCCGAAGCCGAACACCAGAAAAAGCGCGACGGCACTGAAAATCTCCCGCAAGCCTGAGCGTGCGGCGAAGCGCAGCAGCGGTCGCGTCACGTAGCGCCCCAACAGCACGACGATGGCGATGGCGGCGACGATTTTGCCAATTGATAGCAACAGCGCGGTGCCCGAAGGTGTATCACCGTGGGCCGACAACAACGGGATCATCGCCACCAGCGGAATCGCCGCGATGTCCTGGAACAGCAGCACGGCAAAGCTGCTGCGCCCGACCGCGGTGGCGGTCAGGTTGCGTTCGCTCATGGCCTGCATGGCAATGGCCGTGGAGGACAGGCTCAGGGTCAGGCCGACCAGCAACGCTGCCGTCCAATTCAGGCCCAAGGCCGTGCAGAACAAGCCAATGGCAGTGCCACAAGCGAGCATCTGCAGGGCACCGCCACCAAACACCATCCGGCGCAGGGCCCAGAGCCGTTTGGGGTCGAGCTCGAGGCCGATGATGAACAGCATCAGCACTACGCCGATTTCAGCGAACTCCAGGATGGCCTTGACGTCGGTAATCAGCTTCAGCCCCCACGGGCCGATGATGCACCCGGCCAATAGATAACCCAACACCGGGCCCAGGCCGAATCGAACGGCAATCGGTACGATCAGCGTCGCCGAGGCCAGGTAGATGAGCATTTCAATCAGGCTGTGAGTTTCCACTTCAATCTTCCTTCCAGGCGGCCAGGCGAGCGGCATAGTGTTCGATCTGGGCGTGTTGGGCATCCGCTTCGGCGGCATAGGCGCCATGCACGACGACCGGTTCCAGCCAGCGCATGCCGCAATAGATGGCCGTGGCGTGGAGGGGTTGGGCCAGCGCGGCAAAACCCGGGTAGTCGCCGATCTGGAAATGCGCCTGATCGCCGCCGGTGGTCACGGCCCACAGCAGGCGCTTGTCCTTGAGAACCGTGGTGCCTTTGCCATAGGCCCAGCCGTGGGTGAAGACTTTATCGATCCACAGTTTCAGCAAGGGCGGGGAGCTGTACCAGTACATCGGGTGCTGGAGGACGACAAGCTCTGCTTGTTCCACCGCGCGCTGTTCCGCCTCGACGTCGATATCGAAGTCGGGATAAAGCGCATAGAGCGAACGTATGACCACGTCCGGATGGCTCGATGCTCGCTTGAGCATCTGCTGATTGACCCGCGACTGGTCGGGGTAGGGGTGCGCGTAAATGATAAGAATCATCGGTGAACTCCTTGGTTTGGCTCCGTCGATTCTTGTCTGTCGTGGGCGCGAACGATGGCACTGGGTCGAGCGATACAAACAAGAGCGCCTTCCCGGGACAGGGGAGAGGCCGGAAAGGCCGGACATCCTACCGAGGAAGGCGCCGATTGTTTAGCGCGGATCGACACATCGGGGCTTTCAGTCAAGCGGCAGCGAGACCCTGGCCTCCAATCCGCCACCCTTGCGATTGCGCAGGGTCAGCGTCCCGCCATGCTCCAGCACCGTCGCCCGGGCCGCCGACAGGCCGAGCCCGACGCCGCCGGTGTGCTTGTTGCGAGAACCTTCGATGCGAAAGAACGGCGTGAAGACTTGCTCAAGGTATTGGGCGGCGATGCCAGGTCCTCGGTCCAGGATGCGGATGTCCACACGGTGGGCGTCGGCTTCGAGTCGAACCGTCGGCTCGCCGCCATATTTGATCGCATTGTCGATCAGGTTGACCAAGGCACGCTTGATGCCGATGGGCCGACCGACATACACCAAGCGCTGGGTGCCTTCGAACCCAACCTCCGTGCCGGCGTCCTTGAGATCATCGACGAGGGTGTGCAGCAGCTCGGCCAGGTCGAACGCGGTGGCATGTTCAAGCCGGGCATCGTCGCGAAAGAACTCCAGGGCCGAGTTGACCATCGCCTGCATTTCGTCCACGTCCCTGAACAAACGCGATTGCTGCTCGGCATCCTCGATGAACTCCCCGCGCAGGCGCATGCGGGTCAGCGGCGCGCGCAAGTCGTGGGAGATGGCGGCGAGCATCTGGGTGCGGTCCTGCAGGAAGTGCTTGAGCTGGGCCTGCATGGCATTGAACGCGAGGATCGCCTGGCGGATTTCGTGGGGGCCGATGACCGGAATCGGTGGCGCCTGGTGATCGACGCCAAAGCGTCGGGCGCCTTCGGCGAAGCGTTCCAGCGGTGCGGCCAGGTGCCGGGTGGCGATCAGCGCGACGATCAAGGTCGAGAGCAGAATCAGCGCGATGATGATCCCGTTGCGCGCCCATTCGCTCAGCCCCCAACTGCGCGACGGCACGGAGAAGATCACCCACGAATGGTCGGTCAGTTCGATGATCACCGCGTAGCGCGCATCCGGTTGGCCGGCCGGCCAGTCGCCCGGTTCGTAGGCCTCGATCCTGGCGTCCGGCCGGCCCAATTGCTGGCGCAGGAGCACCGAACCCTCACTGAACTCCGGGTCGTCGATCACCGGCAAGCGCGCCTCTTCATGCCGCTGCAACCAGTGCGCGTCGAACGCCTGGTCGCTGGCGGCCGCGGCAATCGCGGGGCGTTGTGCGGGGGCGACGGAGTCGATGATGCGGGTGATGGCGGCGGCCCTTTCCATCAGGCCGGTTTCCATGAGGGGAGGGCGCGCCCAGGCACCGGCCAGCAGGCTGAACAGTTCGTTGAGGGCCAGCAAGGTCAGCATGGCGATCATGGTGGTCAGGGCGATCCAGCGCGCCACCGTGTCCCGTGGACGTTGAGCGCTCGAGCGCGAGGGTTTCATCGTTTCACCACGTGAGGGCTGAAGAGGTAGCCGCTGTTGCGCACCGTGCGGATCATCGATGCACCGGTGATGTCGGTCTCCAATTTGCGCCGCAGGCGGCTGACCTGGACGTCGATGCTGCGGTCGAACGCCTCGAAGGTTTCGCCGCGGGCCAGGTCCAGCAACTGTTGGCGAGTCAGCACCCGGCGCGGGTGTTCGGCAAACACCAGCAGCAGTTCGAACTCGCCGGTGGACAGCGGGATCATGACCTTGTCCGGTGAGCGCAGCTCGCGGCGGGTGACGTCCAGTTGCCAGTTTTCGAACTCCAGGATGGGCCGGGAGGCGTCGCTCGACGCGGCCCTGGCTTCACCGGTGCGCCGCAGCACGGCACGCACCCGGGCCAACAGCTCCCGCGCATCGAAGGGCTTGGTCAGGTAATCGTCCGCTCCCAGCTCCAGGCCGACGACGCGATCACTCAACTCGCCCATGGCGGTGAGCATGATGATGCCGACCGTGTGCTCGGCCCGCAGCCGTTGGCACAGAACCAGCCCGTTGTCGCCCGGCAACATGACATCGAGGATGATCAGGTCCGGCACCCGGCGTTCCACCGCCTGCCACAGGGCGTTGCCGTCGGCGGCCACATCCACGCTGTAGCCATGTTGTTCGAGGAACTTGCGCAAGAGGGCGAGGACTTCGAGGTCATCGTCCACCAGTAATAAATGGCTCACGGCGGGCACGCAGGGTAATGAATACAGGAGCGGATACTAGGGTCAATCCAAGGCCCGCGTCATATATTTCAACCCGGTAATAAAGTTGCCGGCGGGCAATATTCCGGAAATCTGCGGGCAAGAAGACGGCGGCAGGATGGCCTCAATGTCGGTCAGTAAAAGATAGCCGGTCCCACACAGAACCTGTGGCGAGGGGATTTATCCCCGCTGGGTTGCGAAGCAGCCCCAAAACTGTCGACTCAATGAACCAGACACACTGGGATGTTTGGTTTGAGGGTCGCTTCGCAACCCAGCGGGGATAAATCCCCTCGCCACAAGAGCTGTGTCTGGCACTGTTTCTTAGTTGATTGGCAGCATCCCATTCCTCGCCGAGATCACCCTGTATGCCAATCACCAAGCCCGCTCCGTCGTTCGTTCGATCCACCCTCGTGGTTGTATTGGCGGCACTCGCCAGCGGTTGCGCCAGTACGCCCGCTGCAACGCCGGGCTCGTGTGAAAGCGCGACCTACACCGTTTACGATCCCGCAGAACCGGTTAACCGCGGCATATTCGCCTTCAACCGAACCGTGGATGACTATGCGCTGGCCCCGGTGGCCCGTGGTTATCGCAAGCTGCCGGAGATGTTCCAGGCCGGCGTCCACAACTTCGTGGCGAACTTCGGCGAGCCCAAGGTGTTCATCAACGACCTGCTGCAAGGCAATGCCCAACGCTCGGTCAACACACTGGGCCGTTTCGTGATCAACACCACCGCGGGCATCGTCGGGCTGATCGACGTGTCGGGCAAGCTGGGCATCGAGCGCCACAAGGCCGATTTCGGCCAGACCTTCGGCGTCTGGAACCTCGCCCCCGGGCCCACCGTGGAACTGCCACTGCTGGGCAGCGCCAACCTGAGGGACGCGACGGGCAAAGTGCTGAGTTTTGCCGTCGATCCGTTCGGCGACAACAGCAGCACCGTCGACACCCTGGGCACGATCAACACCGTCGGTGGCGTTATCGATGGCCGTGCCGAAGCATTGCCACTGACCGACGCGTTGCAGGCCGAACCGGATTATTACGCGGCGCTTCGTGATGCCACGGCGCAGCGGCGTGCCGAATTTGTCGCGCAGGGCAAGTTGGGAGCGGTGGTGGAGGACAACCCCCAGTGCCAGGATGGAGCCGCTGCCGATGAATAACCAGGCGTTGGTCTTGCATCGGCGAATGCGCTCGCTCGAGCCGGATGTATTGCACTGTCGGGAAGTTGAATTGCGCTTGGCCGAGGATGGGCGCCATGTGCTGCTCAACCGTTATGTCGAGTTGTATCGCCATGAACACGTCAGTTGGTGCGCCATCCAGCAGCATCGGGTGTCGTTGCCGAAGATGGTGCGCTGGTTAGTCGATAACGGCGAACAGGTGAAGGATTAGTGGCAATTTGCTCTTGAATACAGCGGTACATCGGGGGCGGATACCATGAAACATTTTTACATAATTACGCATGAATAATGGTTGTACGACGTCGTATCTAATATGTTCGACTGTGGCCGTTTCTCACAAAAAAAATAAACGGAGATTCCATCCATGACGAGCATCCCTTCCGCTGAAGGCAAGGCTGCGGCGCCCGTGCAAGGCCGCTTCGTGCGCCTGCTCAAGCTTCTCGGCCCTGGCATCATCGCCGTCCTTTCCTGGCTGGGCGCCGGCGACCTGATCACCTCATCCGTGGCCGGAGCGAACTACGGCTACGCCATGATGTGGGTGCTGGCGGTGTCTCTGCTGCTGCGCTACCTGATCGTCAACATCATCGCGCGCTTCCAACTCTGCAATAACCAGGGCATGACCATCCTGCAAGGCTATGCCCAGCTCAATCCGTTTTTCGCCTGGTTCCTGCTGGTGTATGCGCTGCTCATGGGGCACCTGATGAATGCCTACATGATCAAGGGGGCTGGCGAAGCCTTGGCCATGTTGCTCAAGGTCGACTATCCACTGCTGTGTTCGGTGGCGGTGGTCCTGGCGGTGTGGATGCTCGTCGGGCGCAATATCTATTCGATGATCGAAGGCGTGATGAAAGGCCTGCTGGCGATCATGACGTTGGCGTTCCTGGCCCTGGCGGTGATGTCCGGCCCGGATGTCGCGGGCATCGTCAAAGGCACCATCGGCTTCAGCATTCCGCCCGATGAAGGCGTGCACGGTGCGCTGCTGGTGGCCGTCTCGGTGATCGGTGCGGTGGCCGGTTCCATCGCCAACTTCGTCCATCCGTATGTCATGCGCCAGAAGGGCTGGGTGGGGCCTGAACACAAGCGTATCCAGCGTAACGACCTGCTGTTTGCGGTGTTTGTCGGGATCATCATCAACCTGGCGATCTGGATCGTCGGTGCGGAAATCCTGCGACCCAACGGCATCGAGGTCAAAACCCTGGGCGATCTGGGCAAGGCCCTGGAAATGTTCTTCGGCTCGATCGGTTGGTACGTGTTCTTTGTCGGTGTGTTCGCCACGCTGTTCGCCAGCATCTCTGGCAAGACCACGGCGTTTCCGATGCTGATCACCGATGCCTTCCAGCACGTGCGGCCCGAGCGCCGGGAGCGTTACGGCAAAGAATTCCACCATGATCCGATGCACAAATGGTTCATGCTGTTTGTTCTCGTAACGCCGCTGATCTGGTCGCTCCCCGGCATGCCGGACTTCGTCACGCTGACCATCGGCGTCAACGCGCTGAACATCATCGGCTTGCCGGTGATTTCCCTGGGCCTGCTGATCATGTCCAACCAGAAGTCCCTGCTGGACAAGGAATATCGCAACAACCTGTTCGAGAACATCGCGCTGATGTTTGCCACGGGCCTGGCGTTGTGGGTCGCGTTCCAGCTGGCGGTCGATCTGTTTACCTGAGATGCGGTCATCTGCAACTTTCGGGGGCTGCTAGACTTTATCGTCCAGTCCCTTTTGGAGAAGCGGAATGAACAATAAAAACAGGATCTGCCTCTGGTACGACGGCGATGCCCAGGAAGCGGCGCAGTTCTACGCCAAAACGTTTCCCGACAGTGCGGTGAATGCCGTCCATCAGGCCCCGGGCGATTATCCGTCGGGCAAGGAGGGTGATGTGATCACGGTGGATTTCACGGTGATCGGCATCCCTTGTATCGGCCTCAACGGCGGCCCGGTGTTCAAGCACAGCGAGGCCTTTTCATTCCAGATTGCAACTGAAGACCAGGCCGAAACGGACCGCTTGTGGAACGCGATCATCGACAACGGCGGCCAGGCCAGCGAGTGTGGCTGGTGCAAGGACAAGTGGGGCTTGTCGTGGCAGATCAGCCCGCGTGTGTTGCTTGAAGCGGTCGCCAGTCCTGACAAGGCCGTCGCCAAGCGGGCCTTCGAGGCCATGATGACAATGACCAAGATCGACATCGCGGCGATTGAAGCAGCGGTGAAAGGCTAGCCGGCGCAGCACTTCCATTCCCTTGTGGGAGCGAGCTCGCTCGCGATGGCGTCGGCACAGCCAACAGTGATGCAAGCTGACCCACCGCCATCGCGAGCAAGCTCGCTCCCACACTCGATCATCGGTGGCTTTGATTTTTCGGCCTGCCTGGATCCCCTGTGGGAGTGAGCTCGCTCGCGATGGCGCCTACACATTCAGCTCAGTTCATCACGGGGTGGCCTCAGGCAACCTGGCAATCACCTTGATCTCGAACTGAAAACCATACAACCACGTCACGCCCACCGCCGTCAGTGTCGGATGGGGCGCGCTGCCCCAGAATTCGGGCACAACGCTCCAGATCCGTTCGAAGGTCGACTCGGGATCGACCATGAACACCGTCACATCCACCACATCGTCAAAGCTGCAGTCGGCCGCGGCCAGGATCGCCTTCAGGTTGTTGAACGCCAGCCGCACCTGAGCTTCCAGGCCAGGTTCCGGCGAACCGTCGGCGGTGCTGCCGACTTGCCCCGATACGAACAGGAAACCATTGGAACGAATCGCCGGTGAATAGCGATTGCGCTCATACAGTGCCTGGCGTCCGGGCGGGAAAACTACATCGCGCTGTGTCATGAAATACCTCCATCAAAGAGTGGGTTCCAAACGATGAACACACTCTAGGGGCTTGTGTCCGGGCGATAAACGAGCAACCTTGGCGATCACTGTTTGTAAATTCCAAACAATCGGATCGATACCCGGGGCAGAAATGGATCGTTTTGATGCGATGCAAGCGTTCGTGCGAGTCGTGGAGGCGGGCAGCTTCACCAAGGCGGCGGAAACCCTGCACATGAGCAAGACCACCGTGACCCAATTGGTGCAGCAGCTCGAAGCACGGTTGCGGGTCAAGTTGCTCAACCGCACCACGCGCAAGGTCAATGTCACCGCCGACGGTGCCCTTTATTACGAGCGGGTGATCCGTTTGCTGGCCGACATGGACGATGCCGAGACCAGCGTCTCCAGCGCCCAGGCGCTACCCCGCGGGCGTCTGCGGGTGGACGTGCCGAGCCCGCTGGCAGTGATGATCCTGGTACCGGCCTTGCCGGCGTTTTATGAACGCTATCCGGACATCCAGATCGACATGGGCGTCAGTGATCGCATCGTCGACATGATCGATGAAAGTGTCGATTGTGTGGTGCGCGGCGGTGAGCTGATGGATCAGTCGCTGGTGGCCCGGCGCGTCGGCGATCTTGCCTTGGGCGTCTTCGCCGCCCCGAGTTACCTGGCACGGTTCGGTCGACCCGCGCATCCGCGTGAACTGGAAGATTCGCACCATCGCACCGTGGGTTTCCTGTGGGCGCGCACCGGTAAATCCCTGCCTTACGCCATGCGCCGTGGCAGTGAACTGCTTCACGTCAAAGGGCGCTACGCCCTGGCCATCGACGACGGTAACGCCTACCTCGCCGCCGGTCTGGCGGGGCTGGGCGTGCTCTGGTTGCCGGCGTACATGTCCCGGCGTCACCAGGCGCAAGGCGAGTTGGTGCAGTTGTTCGAAGACTGGCACCTCGACCCGATGCCGCTCTACGTGGCGTATCCGCCGAATCGCCACGTCAATGCCAAGCTGCGGGTGTTCATCGATTGGGTGGTGGAACTGATGGCGCAGCATGCGCCTATCATTGATCGACCGGTTTCGTGAAATTGTCTGTCCAGTTGTAGAGGAGATGCACAATGGACCGATTCGGCGTTTCCGCTCACCCGAGGCTATGCGCATGATCGTGAGGGGACGGGGCGGTCTGAGGAATAGATGCAACTTGCTCCACCGTCATCGCGAGCAAGCTCGCTCCCACAGTTGATCTTGGGTGCACGCCAATTCCGGGTTCACAACCACCCCCTGTGGGAGCGAGCTTGCTCGCGATGACGGCAGCCCATTCAACACCCTTGCAAGCAGGCCCGCCGCTTGCGCGAGCAGGCCCCTCACAACTGATCCTGTGTTATTCCTTGAGGAAGGTCAGCAGATCCTGATTCAGCCGGTCCTTGTGCGTCTCGGTCAAGCCGTGCGGTGCGCCAGGGTAGACGATCAGCCGGGCGCCTTTGATCAGCGCCGCCGAGGCCCGTCCTGCTGCGTCGATGGGCACGATCTGATCGTCATCGCCATGGATGACCAGGGTCGGCACGTCGAATTTCTTCAGGTCGTCGCGGAAGTCCGTCGCCGAGAACGCCGCAATCGAGTCATAGGTATTCTTGCTGCCACCCTGCATGCCCTGCATCCAGAACGATTGGATCAACCCCTGGGATGGTTTGGCACCCTTGCGGTTGTAGCCGTAGAACGGGCCCGAGGCGATGTCCAGGTACAGCTGCGAACGGTTCTCCAGGGACGCCTTGCGCAGGCCGTCGAACACCTCGATAGGCAAGCCGCCGGGGTTGGTTTCTGTCTTGAGCATCAACGGTGGCACCGAAGAAACCAGCACGGCTTTCTTCACCCGACCGGTACCGTGGCGACCGATATAACGCGCCACTTCACCACCCCCCGTCGAGAAGCCCACCAGCGTCACGTTCTTGAGGTCCAGCGCTTCAATCACCGCCGCCAGGTCGTCGGCGTAGTGGTCCATGTCGTTGCCTTCCCAAGGCTGACTGGAGCGGCCATGACCGCGACGGTCGTGAGCAATCACCCGATAGCCTTTCGAAGCGAGGAACATCATCTGGCCTTCCCAGCTGTCGGAGTCCAGCGGCCAGCCGTGGCTGAAGGTCACGACCTGGCCATCACGCGGGCCCCAGTCCTTGTAATACAGCTGAACGCCATCCTTGGTGGTGATGTAGCTGGCGGACTGGATCACGCTGCCGACAGCGGATGCGCTTGCAGCGACCTGGACCGGCGACGCGGCCTCGGCGCTGAGGGTGGCCAATGCCAGGGTCGCGACAGCCAGGGTGCGGTTGAAGGTGTTCATCGTGTCTCTCTCCATAAGGTCGGTTTGATCTGCGGCGATGGTCATCGATCGCGTTGGTGGGCAGATTAGAGAGAGAGGCCGGTGACGAGAACGGCGTGGGCATCGATAGCAACTATAGGAAAATCGGATAGCTGCGTTTCGCTTCGGTTGCGAGGTGAACAGGCGTGGCTGAGCGCCGTTGCCGTCAGTGTTTGCATGGGCCCATGGGATGCTAATTCACACGGCTGAAAGCGGTAATGTTTTCAGCCCATTTGGCGTGTGAATATGCGCAAGCAGGTAGGGGGCCGAAGGTGCTTGCAGTGCATGAAGATGAACCGGGCCAGAAAAGCTCATGGCCGTCAGGATCGCTTTGATTTTCTCCGGCTCCGTATGAAAGACATCCAGTGCCAATAGCGAGCAGCCCTTGTCCTGGAGTGTGTCCGTCGGATGAAGCCCCGGCGCCCATTGGATGAGGGTGGGGACCGATCCGGCCATGGGGAGACTTCCATCAGCTGGAATGGTTATTTGCCAATTCAATGTTCCTCTCGCCATGGGTTCGACAGATCCGACAACGCCGTGGCAGGCATCACGCGCCGTATGGATATCATCGGTGCGTGCAACCCAGGTCGCCAGGCGTGCAGGCGAATGGGGATCCAGTTGATCAAGGCCGAACCAGCGTGCCCGATCCGGACGCATGGCGGCCGGGTCCACGGCAATCACTTCGAGGTAGAGCCCGGGGCCAAGGTGGAGCAGCCTGTTATGGGTGCCCATGCGTGAATGGACGCCGCCCGGCTGAAGGTCTACGCCCAACGCACCCGTCACGAACGCGCAGCCGGTATCGAGGTCCGCTGCCACGATGACCAGGTGATCAATAGTGGTTTTCATGGGGCATTCGTCCATCCGTGGGAAGTCTCTGCAATTATCAACCAAAAGAAGGCATCGGCCCCAACGAGTGCAAGATCCACATCACCGCCGCCACGGCGGCCAGCACCGCAACCACCATGCTGATAAACACCCATTTAAGGATTTTCAACCCTTTCGACGGCTGGGACGTAAGGGCGAGAGCCTCTTCCGAAAGCCTCATTTTTTCGGCGCAGCGCGGGCAAGCAGCGTCTTCGTCAAGAATGACGGACCTGCATTGATCACAGATTTTCATGGGTCGAGGCTCATAAGAAGGGGGCCCATCCTGGGCGGGTAAAAGCGGGCGGTGCCCGAGCAAAACCCGTGGCAGCCGTCGCTTAATATTTGTAGACGATGCAGCTCGTTTTAGTCCCAGTCCTCGTCATCCATGTCGTCCTCGATCACCTGGGCCTTATGGCCGCGCAGGTAATTCTCCAGGGGATCGATAGGATTCATGTGGGCTGGGTCGCAGGGAGGAGGGCGAAAGGGGAGCGCCGCGTATCCGGTTCGCGCTGATCCTACACCAAGGTCCAGAGGTTGCTAAGGGGTGAAATGTGGACTGCGTCAACTGCCAGGCAAGTGTTTGGGTCTATGCTTACCTTGCCCCTCTTGAATCAGGCCCACCCATGCACGAACACCGAACGGTCCACAAGGAGTACGCGTGAGACATTCGATATCGGCTGCAGCGCTGCTTTGTCTCTTGCTCGGCACGGTTGCCAGGGCCGAGCAGTATCAGATCGTCACCGAAGAATGGGCACCGTACAACTACCAGGAAAACAACCGGCTCACCGGCATGACCACCGAGATCGTCCGGGCCATCATGGCACTGACCGGGGATGACTTCGAGGTGTTGCTGCAACCCAGCATGCGTGCCACCCAAATACTCAAGCACCGCCCCAAGACCATCATGTACTCCCTGTTTCGCACGCCGGAACGCGAGTCGTTGTACAAATGGGTCGGGCCTATCGTGGAAGAGTCCATCCACCCCTATCAACTGGCCAAGGCGCCGCCGGTGAATTCCCTGGAACAACTGCTGCACGCCCCGCAGATCACCACGCGACATGCCGGCCTGGTGCCGACGATGCTGTTGTCCCTGGGCTTTAACAACCTGGACAAAAGTGCCACCGAAAGCAAGCTGCTCTATCGCATGCTGCTTGCCGGACGCACCGACATCATCGTCGGCGACACCGATGCAGGCGTGGCCTACTACAGCCGCCAGTTGAACATCGCACCGGGCACGCTGCGGAAAATTCCTCTCGAGCTTTATCGTTCGTCGTTGTATATCGCTTTTAGCTTGGACTCTGAAGACGAAGTGATCGCGGCGTGGACCAAGGCTTTGGAGCAGTTGCGCCGATCAGGGGAGCTGGAGCGGATTCAGCGGCGGTATGAAGGGCAGGTCGGGCCATAAAAGCGCATTCAGACGATCAGCACCACCTTACCCTGGAGACCGCCGCGTGAAGCTCGCCGATGCGCAGCCGAGGCTTCGGCCAGCGGATAGGTGCTGTCTATAACGACACGAAGGGTACCGTTATCGAGCAGGCGTCCGGCCTCCGCCAATTGCGCGCCATTGGAACGCACCTGTGTCGAGGACACCGTGATCGCGCAATGGGCTGCTTCATCATGCCCCGAGAAGCCCAGGGGGTTGACCAGGAAGAGCGCGCCACCCTGCTTGATGACGCTCAGAAAGCGTTCCATGTTCGGGCCGCCGACAGCATCGATCACCAGATCCACATCATGTGCGACCGTTTCGGCAGCGCCCTTGGTGTAATCGATAAACTCATCCGCTCCCAGGCTGCGAAGCAGCGCCTCGTGCTTGCCGGAAGCGACCGCGATCACGCGCGCACCTTTCCATTTGGCAACCTGAACCGCCAGATGCCCCACGCCACCTCCAGCGCCATTCACCAGGACTGTCCTGCCTTCGAGCGGGACGGGGGTATGTGGAAACGACTGGAAGGGGTTCGGCAAGTCATGGCCGGGATCAATCAGAAACTGCCACACAGTGAGCAGCGACATCGGCACACCCGCAGCCTGGACATGATCGATACCCTTGGGTTTGAAGGCCAGTTCGGATTCAGGGACGCAGACATATTCGGCATAGGCGCCGCTGCCTTTCATGAGATCTTCCGGGAAACGCACCATTGCGAACACTTCGTCACCAACGCTGATCCCGCCAACCTCGTCGCCGACCGCGGCAACGACGCCGGATACATCGGTGCCCAGGATCAGCGGAAAGGTTGGATGGGGTTGCCACTCAGGCGGTAGCGCCCGATAGCCGTCACGCAGGTAGAGGTCTGGTGGGTTGAGGCTTGCCGCATGGATGCGGACCAGTACTTCGCCGGCTTTCGCCATGGGCCGAGGCGCATCTTCGTAATGCAATACGTCCGGGCCACCGAATTCGTGCAGCCGCACCGCTTTCATCATCTCGTTCATCACAATAACCTCACTCAGAGATTTAGCCTGGATGACCAATGTAGGATGATTCTGCAGGATTGATAATGGTGCCTGGTTTCGTTTTAATCATGCCATGAAGGAACAAATTGGTTTCGAGAGCCTGACTGGCTTAATCGCATTCGCCCGCGCGGGCTCCTTGGGCAGCTATACAGCCGCAGCCCGGTCTCTGTCTGTTTCTCCCTCTGCGATCAGCAAAAGCATCCAGCGGCTGGAACGTCATTTCGGCTTTTCCCTTTTTACCCGTACGACACGCTCGCTGAGTTTCACCGCCGAAGGTCGCGAACTGCATGAGCGTGTGTTGCAGCTGTTGCGCCATGCCGAAGAGATCGAACAGGTGGCGAAGTCAGCACGTTCCGAACCCGCAGGCACCTTGCGAATAGCGACATCCCTGCCGATCGGTCTGCACATGATCGCTCCCGTCATTACGGCGTTCCGCAAGCTCCACCCAAAGGTAATGATCGACTTGCGGCTGAGCGACCACATCGTGGACCTGGTCGAAGAGAGCATCGATCTTGCAGTCCGGATCGGCGATCTCCCGGATTCGTCCCTGCTGTCGCACCGACTCTCGCCGTACAGGCTCTGCTGCTATGCGTCGCCCGATTATTTGGCCAGGTGCGGTACCCCCCGGCATCCCGATGAGCTGGTGGGGCACGAAACGGTCAACCTGCGCTATCAAAACACAGGGCAGGTGTTTCGCTGGCCGTTCCGAATGGCGGGCAAGGAGATTGAGATATTGCCGTCGTCTCCTATCGTCGTTGACGCAAGCGAAGCCGTCATCGCGACGATTGCGGCGGGCGCAGGCATCGGAATGGCCGCGAGTTTCATGGCTGCCCCCTGGGTGAGGCGCCAAGAGTTGATCCCGATCCTGTCCGATTTTGCCGTGGACCGACACAACGTCACGGCCATATGGCCCGAGAGTCGGCGCACCAACCCGGCCGTACGTGCCTTTCTCGACAGGTTGATCGAGCTGCTTTGAATGAGGGGGGCGTCGTTTTCCAGCAGGGTTACCCGAATGCCGTAGCGATAGCCCACGATCAACATGCGAATCATCAGTTCAAGATCAGCCCTCGCCGCTCCGGGCTTGTGGCACGCCGAGAGCGACGACTACTTCGTCTATGAAGCGCCTGACCTTTGCCGAGGGACGACGGTCGGCTGGGTATATCAGGTTCACGGGGTAGGTAGGTCCTTCGAAGTCTTCGAAGAGTACGACCAGCTCCCCACGTTGCACGTAGGGCGCAAGCACGTCCTCTACACAGAGCGTGATGCCGAAATCCGACAACGCTGCGTTTACCTTGGCCAGGGTGTTATTGACTTTCAGTCGGCTCGCAATGGGAATCGCAAATGTCTGCCTGTTTTTCGTAAACCGCCAAAGCTTGTCCGTCATTCGATCAGAAAACAGATACCCCAGACAGTCATGGTCCACGAGTTGCTGGGGGTGGAGCGGGGTCCCTTTGCGCGACAGGTAACCTGGAGAGGCGCAGGCAAACATCCTGAAAGGTTTCAAACCGCGTTGTACCAACGCGGCACTGTCGGCTAATCGCGGTTTTCCTAGCCGGAAAACCACTTCGTATCCCTCCTCCACGATATTCACAAACCTGTCTGTCAATTCCAATTCAATTTCGGTTTCTGGATAGCGCGTCAGATATTGGGTAAGGAACGGGATTAATCGATGGGAGCCGTAATTATAAGGGGCGCTGATCCTTATCTTTCCGCGCGGTGTTGAGTTCGCTGAAAGTGCCAGCGCTTCGGCGTCTTCAACGTCGCTCAGGATGGCCTTGCAGCGCAGATAATATTCTTTTCCCAAGGCGGTCAGGCTTTGTCGGCGAGTGGTTCGGGTGATCAGTTTGAGGCCTAGCTGCGATTCCAGGTTGCCGACCTGTTTGGCAATCTGTTGCGGGGTTACGCCCAATACAGCCGCCGCTGCCGAAAAAGAACTTGATTCGGCGGCCGCAACGAAAGCCGCCATGCTTTTCAGCTTATCCATATCTACAACCTTTGGTTGTCAATGTTGCGCTATATCGAACGTTTATCTTGGAAATCTTCCCGCTTAACATGCCCCCAGGTCAATCAAAGGTAGCGCCTTGCGCTTTATAGGTCGGAGAGCTGGAATGGTGAACATATCGCATGAAACGACAGAGGCTGCGGAGCGTCGACTGTTACGCGTGACAACCCAAGCGCGCGTCCGGTTCTTTAGCGGCACGTATGCGTTTTTAGAGTTTCCGTTGTCATCTTTTCCAAACGCAGTACGTCCTGACGCGCTGGCGCTCGTTCGGGATGACAACGTATGGAGTCAACTGGTCCCTTGCGATGCCGTCGACCAGGAGCTATTCGGTGTCTTCCGCTTCCATTTTCCAGAGGGTGCAGACAACAGTGGGTTTGTAGGGTGGTTGGCGACTCGACTGAAACAGCGCTTTGGAACGGGTGTTTTCGTCACTTGCGGCCAACATCGAGATGACGGGGGAATATTTGACTATTGGGGCGTACCGGCCACGTTGGCCTCGGATGTCTTCAGGGAGATCCAGGCTCTGGTTGATGGGCCCTTGATCGTTGCATCGCAACGCGACCTCATGCCTTGATATCAGACTTCGCTCCGGGCAAGGAATGGCTTCAGTGCGGCCAACACTTGCGCTGGAGTGTCTTCTGGCTGCAAATGCCCACCGCCGATGGAGGTACCACTGACGTCGGTTGCCCAACGTCGCCAGATATCGGCGGGCGTAGGTCGGCCATTCGTGTGTTCTGCGTCGGGCCACAGAACCAGTACTGGACAATGTATTTTCCGACCCGCTGCGAAGTCAGCGGCGTCCTGTACCAGGTCTTCATCCATCGCTGCTCGATAATCTTCAAGTATGGCGTGACGCACCGAGGTTCTTCGGAATGCTGCTCTATAGGCCTCCATTGCCGTCGCCTCAATAAAGTCTCGCCCCTCTGTCATTTGCGCCAAAGCAGCATCGATGAAAGCGTCCGGGTCCGCTGCAAGTAAGCGCTCCGGCAGATCGGCCTTCTGAGCAAATAAAAACCAGTGGAAAGCCTTGGTTGCGGCGCGGAAGTCCATGGAGGCCATCGCGTCCAGAGTGGGCACCACGGTAAGGGAGGCGAAGGCAGTGACTGAGTCGGGATGGTCCAGCACCAAGCGATACCCAGCCCGTGCTCCCCGATCATGGCCAACCACTGCGAATCGCCTGTAGCCCAGCGCGTCCATAAGAGCTACCAGCGCATCACCGACACGCCGCTTTGTCCATCTTGGGGTCGTCTCCAGAGGCTGACTCGAGCCATACCCCGGAAGGTCCGGGATAATCACCGTATGATTCTTCGCTAACTCAGGTGCAATCCGCCTCCAAGCGATATGAGTCTGCGGGTAGCCGTGAAGCAGCAGCACCGGCAGGCCTTCGCCACCAATGGCGCCAGCGAATTGCACACCACCGGCCATTACCTCGAGAGGCCGGAATCCAGGAAAGAACGGTGCAGATGTGGTGCCCGGAAGATCAGTCATCAGTCACCTCGCTATACCCGTTGTCGCGCTGGTAGCCGACTCCATGAACTTCGCCAGATCTTGATTGAATCGTGGCGCTTCTTCCAGGAATGGGGCATGACCCGAATTTTCATAAATCTTCGTTTGGATGTGAGCATTCAGCTGTTTGGCGCGGGCGATGCTGGGTTGAACTTGGACGAGCTCATCCTTTGCGCCATACAGCATCAGGACAGGTACACGCGCTTTCGGCAAACCCTCTGCGATAGAGACAGTCATTGAAGGGGTGGCGCGAGTCATCGTCCAGGAAGCCATCGAGGCATTGGATAACAGCAGTTCGAATATCGATCCATCTGGCTGGGTGTGGAAGCAGAGTGCAAGGAAAGTACGTATAGCGTTCAAGTGGGTCTTCAGATCGTCAGACGCCAGGCCGCTATACACATCGGGATGGGATGTAATCAGCGCAGCGTTGAGTTCGATTACACCGTCGACATACATGACGCCACCGAGGTCAGCGTCACCATAAGTGGCAAGGTAGTTGGATATGACCACGCCACCCAACGACCAGCCGACCAATACCGGATAGTCGCTGCCCGTTGCCTTGATCACCGCTGCCAAGTCATCGGCATACCGGCGCCCGTCGGTGTATGCATCCGCGTTTGTGGGCATACCGGAAAGACCATGGCCGCGCAGGTCATAGGTGACCATCCGGTAGCGTTGCAGCGCGGGGCTACTCGTCTGCCTTTCCCAATTGAGCCGACTCCCGAGCAAGCCATGAATGAAGATAATGGTGGGACCGTCGGGGTTTCCTGACTCTTGTACCGCGAGCTTGACTCCATCCGGTGCCGTCACTGTGTAGCGCTTGTCTGCCGCCATGCTCATTGACGAGAGGCCAGCTAACAAAACGACAAGCCAGGCGCCACGTAATAGCCGGGTGAGGAGAGGGTGATTCATGGGATTGCTTCCAGACTCAAGGTTGATGAGGAGAGTCTAGAGCGCGGGTTCAGGACGGTCTATGATCCAGGGTGCGGACATGTTGATCATTCGTCCAGACTCCAAGGTTCCCTCTATGCAAACCAATTCCAGTGAGCTGATCAGCGAATTGCTAATGGGCATGCGCCTTTTCGGTGTTCAATTTCGCAGAATAGAAATTCCCAAGCCCCTGGGGGTTGGCTTCAGCAACGAAACAGGACGAGCACAGTTTCATTTCGTCGGACGTGGGCCCGTCTGGCTGCGCAGCCCCGGCGCAGATCTGTATAGGCTTGATACCGGGGATGCCGTGCTCATCCCCCGTGGAGGGTCCCATGGGGTGTTGTCCACCGAAGACACGCTTGTTTCAGATGTAAGGCCGTTTGCCTTGGACGCTGTCATCGAGGGTAAACGCCGCGAGCAGGGCATTTGCGATGAAATGGGTACGCAGGAAGATGCGGTTATCTTCAGTTGCTGCATGGAACTGGAGCTTGGCGGGATGCAGCCTCTCGTTTCTGCGATGCCGGAGGTTCTGCTGGTGAGCACGCTCCTGGACACATCACCCGAAATCCGCCCCATGCTTGAGGCAATGGAGCGGGAATCGCTCACATTACACCCGGGGCACATTGGCATTTTGGCGCGCCTCGCCGAAGTGGTCGCCGCGCTCATCGTACGAAGTTGGGTGGCAGGCGGATGCGGTAGCGCCACCGGATGGTTAAGCGCGTTAAGGGATCCCCGACTGAGCAGGGCTATCGTCATGATGCACAAGCATCCCGGTAAAAATTGGACGGTGGCGTCGCTTGCGAACGAAGCCAATCAGTCTCGCTCGGTGTTTGCGCAACGCTTTCTTCTGGCGACAGGCGTTTCTCCGCTTCGATACCTGACAGATTTGAGAATGCGTTTGGCTTTTCTAAGTCTGAGCCGAGAGCATCAACCTGTCGAAATCGTCGCCAGCCAATTGGGGTACGGCTCATTGGCCGCCTTTAGCCGGGCTTTCAAACGTTCAGTGGGCTTGTCCCCGAGTGCGGTCCGGGCCGCGAACACCCTGGCTGACCAGACAATGCGCACAATTGCAGGTTGATCTTCATGGCCCTGCGAGCAGTCAAGGCGCCCTCGGCATGACGGTCCCGCTTTGCCTCCCTGGCTGACGCTATCTTCCAGTTGAGGGCGTCGTTCCTTTTTTGACTGAAAGAGGTCCGTCCCCAGCGCATCGACACCCTGGGCTGCGAGGACGAGATCCGCTGCCCGCGTGCCCAGACCATCACGTTGATGCTGGAGCCACCTCCAAGTCCCTTGCCCATGTTCAAGGAAAGACGACGCCCGTTGAGGTGCGGATTGGGTTGTCCTGCGAATGCCCAGTCGCGCTCTGAACCGAGGTTCAGCGGCCACTGCGCCGGCTCTGCAACTTCAGGGCCGGCGTATTCGTTGCCTGCTTCAATCAACAACACGCGTGCGTTGTCCTGTTGGGCAAGGCGGGCCGCAACCACGCAACCCGCCGTACCCGCACCACACACGATGAAGTCGTAGTTCCGATCACGCCGATGATTCATGCGTCCGTCCATATCGATGCAGCGGTTGGGTTCAGGGTTATCAGGGGGCCGCAGCGGTCACTGCTCGCCGACGCTTTTCACGGCCTCCAGAATCACCTTGGCCACTTCGGCCGGCTGCGACTGCTGGGGCACGTGGCTGGTGTGCACCTGCGCCAGGGTGGCGCCGATACGCTTGGCGGCGGAACGCTGGACATCGGGATGGATCATCCGGTCCTCGGTGGCGAGCAGATACCAGGACGGTTTGGTCTTCCAGGCGGAGACGGTCGTTTTGTCCTCGAACGCGGAGGCCTTGATGGGGCCTTGCGTCGCGGTCATCACGGCGGTCTGCGCCGCTGGAAGATCCTGGGCGAAGTCCTTGGCCATGCCTTCCGGGGTCAAGTAGAGGAAACCGTTGCCGTCAGCCTTGATCTGACTGATGCCCGGGGGCGTGGGCGCGCCTTTGCCTTGTTCGCCGCTGGTTTGACCGGCATCGGGAGCGAAGGCGGCGACATACACCAGGGCGCGGACTTTCTTGTCGTTGCCGGCCTGGGTAATCACGGTACCGCCCCAGGAATGACCGACCAGCACGACCGGCCCCGTCTGATTGTCCAGCGTTCTTTGCGTGGCAGCGACATCGTCGGCAAGCGAGGTGAGCGGGTTTTGCACGACCGAAACGGCAACCCCCTTGGCCTGCAGAAGCGGCACGACCTTGGCCCAATCGGAGCCATCGGCGAATGCGCCGTGTACGATGACCACCGAAGGCGTTGTATCTTGGGCCTGGCTGATACCGGCGGCCAATGTGCTTGCAAGGGCGAAGGCGAGGGTGACGGCTTTTGATCTGAATGTTTTCATGGGATGAACTCCTGTGTGGGAGTTCAATTCTGCTGACTGGCCTGCTTCGTGGGCATCGGTCATTTATCCGACCCCAAGGCATTTTCATGGAGAGTGCGTTGCAACTGGACATTTCATTGAGCGCAGCGCTGCAGGCGATCGGCCAGGTCGGGGACCTCAGCATGGGCCAGCCACTCGGGCATTCGCGACGCGTTGCCGCACTGGCGCGCAGTCTGGCGCAGGCCTCACACGGCGATGGCGAGCACCTGAGGGTGGCGGAGCAGGTCGCCTTGCTGCGCTGGTCTGGCTGCACCGCCAACGCCGAAGGGTTTGCGGATCTGCTCGGCGATGACGTCGATGGCCGCCGTGCGATGCTCGACCTGACCCTGAGCAAAGAGGCCATGAACGCGGTGCATCAGGCGACCCCGCTGGCCGTCGTGCACTGCGAGGTCTCTGGCCAAGTCGCGGAAACCCTCGAACTGGGGGCCGCTGTCGAGGCAGGCTTGTGCCGCGTATTCGAAACCTACGACGGGACTGGCCGGCCGCTGGGCCTGACCCATGAGCACATTCCGGAGGTCGCCTATCAGGTGGTGCTTGCCGGTGATCTGGACATTCTCAGTCGAGCACATGGCTTGGACGCGGCGCTGCGCTGGATCCGCGACCAGTCGGATCGGCGCTATCCCGCTGGCCTCGCGTCGTTGCTCATGGATAACGCCAGGGCGTGGCTGGCCGACCTGGATGGCCGTTCTCAAAACCCGGTCCATGGGGAGACCGAACGCTCCGTCTCACTGACATTGGTGGGGGACGTGATTGACTTGAAGCTACCCTGGCTGGCGGGGCATTCGCGGCGGGTGGCGCATGTCGCCATGGAGGCTGCACGCTTGTGGGGGCTAGGTGAACCCACCCTGACAGCGCTCGGAAAGGCGGCGCTCGTCTACGGTCTGGGTCGGGCAGCCGTTTCCAACCAGCTCTGGAACACCGCCGGGGCGCTTCCTTATAGCGCCGCGGAGCGCGTGCACCTGGTTCCCTACTGGACGCAACAGGCGCTCAGGCCTATCAGTGAACTGGCCGTGCCTGCGGAGATTGCCGCCCATGCCTACGAACGGCTCGACGGCAGTGGCTACTTTCGAGGTGTGATGGGGGATGCCCTGTGTGCCGAGCATCGACTGTTCGCCACTTCCGTAGCCTGGGTCGCACTCAGGGAAGCCAGGCCATGGAGGGCGGCCCACGGCGAATCGGAGGCGGCCAGACTGCTGGAGCAGGAGGCCGCCAGTGGTTTGTTCGACAAGGCTGTATGCGAAGCGGTTATCGCCGCTGCACGTGGCGAGCGTCTGACTCATCAGCCCAAGAGTTCGTTACTCACCGCACGGGAGTGTCATGTACTCCTGGAAATCAGCCGTGGCGCCAGTAACAAGCAGGTGGCGCGACTGCTGGACATCAGTCCGAGCACCGTTCGCACACACATGGAAAGCATATTTCGCAAACTGGAATGCTCGACCCGAGCTGCCGCGACCCTGAAGGCATTGACGCTGGGCTTGATCTCCTGATGCCAAGGCGCGGCAGATCGATCATTCTTGGACGGACGGATTGGCGCGGGCCAGGGCGATGAATGCCTTGACCGCGGCAGAGGGGTTGCGGCGGTTCGGGTAGTACAGGCAAAGCTTGTCCCTGGGCGGTGTCCAATCTTCCAACACTCGCTCGAACTGGCCGGCCTCGATTTCATCCTGAACGTCCTGCTCCATGAAAAAGCCGAGCCCCATGCTTTCCTGCACCACTGCCTTGACGACGCTCGGCTCATCGAGCGTGAGCGGGCCGCTCACATCGAGCCTGGTCACTTGCCCATCGCGCTCGAAATGCCAAGGAAAAATCGCCCCATTCGGCAAACGAACACGCAGGCACCGATGGTTGAGCAGATCAGGCGGCGTCCGTGGCCTGCCGTATTGCTCGAAGTACGCCGGTGTACCGACCACGGCATACCGTTGCGGCAGGCCGAGGGGGATCACGATCATATCGCTCGGTACGAGGCTCGCGGAACGGACGCCGAAATCGAAGCCGTCAGCGACGATATCCACCAGGCGGCCTTCGGTGACAAGGTCGATGTGTACCTTCGGATGATGCCGCAGGAATTCCATCATCAACGGCAGCAGTGCTGCTCGAGCAGCGCTGGCGAACGCATTGATGCGCAGCGTGCCCGAAGGACCGGCATTGTGAGATCGCACCGAGTCGAGCGCAGTACGCAAATCCTGCAGGGCCGGCCCCACCTGCTCCAGAAAGATCCTGCCCGCTTCGGTGACGGCCACGCTACGCGTCGTACGATTGAACAACCGCGTTTCGAGGCTCGCTTCCAGCTTGGCGATGGTGCTGCTTAACGCGGTGGTCGAGACATTGAGATCGATGGCGGCTTGTCGGAACGAAGCCCTGCGGGCAACCGCTAGGACAGCGTCCAGCTCGCTCAGGCCTAGACGAGTATCTGACATGAATTATCCTGGATTTTGGGATAGGCCATAAAGTTTATCCCAGTTGAGCAAACTATCGGTCAGGTAGCAAGATCGCTCCCAGCAATCCATCCAGGAGACCGGCCAATGAGCCTTCAGCTTCCCGACGTCGTTGAGACGTACTTCAATATCAGCAATGGCGGCGACGTATCACAGCTTGCGAGCTGCTTCTGCCCACAGGCCACGGTGTTCGATGAAAACCAGACGCATGAGGGCATTCTGAGTCACGTCTTCACTCTGGAGGGCGATCGAATAGGTGCTCTGGAGATCACGCCATGCTGAACCTTGGCTTGAGTGGTAAGCGAGTCCTCGTCACCGGAGGCACCAAAGGCGTCGGGAAGGCCGTAGTCGAGCTGTTCCTGGCGGAGGGCGCGCAGGTGCTTACCTCCGCTCGGAAGGCAAGCGGTACGCTGCCGGATAACCTCTTGGTCCAGGCCGATCTTTCGACCCGGGAAGGCTGTGATGCGGTCGTCGCCGCGACCAGGCAGCGATTGGGCAGTGTGGACATCATCGTCCACGTCCTGGGTGGTTCCTCGGCACCCGGCGGCGGCTTCGCGGCACTGGACGAAGAGCAGTGGCAACGTGAGCTCAATCTGAATCTGTTTCCGGCCGTGCGCCTGGATCGCGCCTTGCTACCGGATATGCTGGAGCGAAAGGAAGGGGTCATCCTCCACGTGACCTCCATCCAGAGTCGGCTGCCGCTGCCGGAAGCTACGACAGCCTACGCAGCGGCCAAGGCTGCGCTTTCGACTTACAGCAAGAGCCTGTCGAAAGAGGTTTCGCCCAAGGGCGTCCGTGTTGTCCGGGTTTCGCCGGGCTGGGTGGAAACCGAAGCCTCGGTCGCCTTGGCCGAGCGACTCGCGCAGGAAGCCGGTACTGACTATCAAGGCGGCAAGCAGATCATCATGCAAGCCCTGGGAGGCATCCCGCTCGGGCGCCCCTCGACCCCATCAGAGGTGGCCGACCTGATTGGCTTTCTGGCTTCGCCGCGAGCTTCATCTATCACGGGAAGTGAGTTTGTGATCGATGGCGGAACGGTGCCGACGGCCTAGTCGGTTGTTTCGGCCGAGACATTACGATGCATCCCGGTGCTGAGCGAGGACGCAGGAACCAGTCAAAGTGTTTTGTTATCAACGGGCTCACGATAAAGACAATGAGGCTTACGGTGATCGGTGTTAGAACCAGTGTTCGATGCCACACAGCCCAGTCTTCGGCCAGTGGATTCAATACGTAGAGCAGGAGCGTCACGATGGGGTAAACAAATACAGTCATGACGATTGCCATTCTGATTCTGGAAGGTCTGATCGGAGCGAAGACGGGGCCGTCGCTTGTCTCCAGTCTCTTTGAGTCGCGGTTCATGGCTTTGGGCGTGTTCAAATCACTGGCCTCTCAGTAGTCGGCGCTCGGCCGCTGGCGAAACTTCTTGTACCAGGCGTCAAGGCGCGGATGTGCGGAGCCGAAGGGGTGGTCGAATCTCTCCCGGCATGTTTGAAAAATTGAAAATACCGTGCAATCCACGATCGAAGGCCTGTCTCCTGCCAGGAACTCGTTATCTCCGATCGTCGTCTCCAGGACATCCAGTATTTCGGTGACGTAGCCAAAGAGCTTTTCAGCGACTTCCGGTGACGGGGACGGCTCCTTGGCAGGAAAGGATTGGGTCACGTTCCACAGCCAAAGTTGAGATCGGACTACCAGATCGGTGCCCAGGCGTTCAAGCGACCGTATCTTTGATCGAGAAATGGCGTCCGTCCCAATCATTGGCGTGTCGGGATACAGCTCCTCCAGATACTCGACGATGGCGGCGGAGTCGGTGATCGGCACACCCTCATCCGTGAGAAGTGTCGGGGCTCGTCCGCTGGGGTTGATTGCGAGGTATTCGCGCGACTTGTGCTCTGCGCTGGCGTAATCAAGTTCATATCGCGGAACGTCAATTCCCTTTTCGCTCAGGTAGATGATAACGCGCCGCGGATTCGTGCCTTTTTGAAATTGGTAGAGAAGCATACGATCCAACCTCCCGAGTTTGGCATTTCGATCACTTCGTGTCCCAGAGATTACCCGCAATATATCCTGTTACAATGGGGCATTTATGCTGTTACTAAAGTGATGCTTTACGAGGTGTGAAGTGACATCTGATCGATTAACGCGCGTGCCGGCCAGACAGGCGCTTGCGGACTTCATCCGCCAATGTCGCGAGCGTACTTCTCCAGAATCGCTTGGCCTGCCACAGGGGCGCCGTCGTCGAACCAAGGGCCTGCGTCGTGAAGAAGTCGCCGCGTTGGCGGGTGTCGGCTTGACCTGGTACACCTGGTTCGAGCAGGGACGCGACATCGCGGTATCGGACGACTTCCTCCAGCGATTGGTGCGAGGGCTTCGGCTCGACCGAGCCGAACGGGAGCACCTTTTTGCACTGGCTGGCCGTGAGACATTTGCGGAGGGGGCTGAAAGTGCCGAGCTTCCTCAGTCGCTCGTAAGGATGATCAATGCTCTCGATCAAGCTGCCTACATAATGGACAGCTCTTGGGACGTACTGGCCCATAACGAAGCGGCAAGGCTCCTGTTTGAAGACTTCGCATTGCCGCGACCGAACATGATCCGCATCGTTTTCTTTTCCGACCACTACCGACGGAAGATTCAAGACTGGCAGTTCGCCGCGAGGCTTGTCCTGCTCAAGGCGCGCCACGACTATCTGACGGGAGGGAAGAGCCCGATTCTAAAGTCCATCCTCAACGAGGTTCTTCAAGCCGTCCCGCAAACGATGCAATGGTGGGATGATCCCGAAATCCTCCCCATCGGCGATACGGACATTACGCTGCGTGATGCACAGGGCCGCTGGCGAAGCTATCGCATCAATATCCTTGTCTCCAAGGACAGGCCCGGACTTCGCATCGCCTTCTACGATGAAAAAGTAGCCTAGAGCGGAATGTACCGAACGGATCTCGGGAATGGCCGGGTTGGCGTTTTTACCCCCATTAAAGGGGGAGGAAATGCCGCAAGCCCTCAGTAATTGAAAGTCATTATCATTTGATATATTCTCGCGACTCCTTCTCGCTTGAGTCGCTTGCGTGTCCAGGCCATCCGATCCTCATTCCACCGACGGCCAGTTCGAGAGCCATTCGAGTGAACTGCTGCGCTTCCTCACACGGCAGGTGAAGTGCGCAGAACTGGCGGCCGACCTGCGCCAGGAGACGTGGTTGCGCTTTCGCCGACGCGAGTCCGGGCAAGAGATCGGCAATCTTCGTGCGTTCCTCTATCGCATCGCACGCAACCTGATCATCGACTACCGCCGTCAGCAAAAATCCCGCCCCGTCGAGGAGGAGATATCCATCGAATTGGTCAGTGCCCAGCCGGGTCCGGAGCGAGCGGCAAGCGACGCCCAGCGCCTGGAGCGACTGCAGCGCGTGGTCCAGGATTTGCCACCGCACCTGCGCCAGGCGTTGTTGTGGAATCGCCTGGACGGGCTGACCCAGCGTGAGATCGGCGAGCGCCTGGGTGTCTCGGAAAGCATGGCCGGACGCTATATCCTGAAGGCCCTCGAACACTGCCAGCAGCAGATGGACCCGCAGCCGTGACTCATCCTTCGCTTCTCGATCAGGCCCGGCAATGGCAGGTGCTGCTGCATTCTGGCCGCGCCACCGCTGCCGATCGCGCTGCTGCGCAGGCCTGGCGCCAGGCGGCGCCCGAACACGAGCAGGCGTTGCGTGAGGTGGAAGGGCTGTGGTCGTTGCTCGGCCAGATAGAACGTCCGGCCGAGCAGCCTCAGGTGCGCGTGCTGCGTCGTCGACAGTGGACGGCTCCACTGGCCTGCGCCGCGATGCTGTTGCTCGCCCTGTGGCTACCGCGCGGCACCTGGATTGGCTTGTATGCCGATATCAGCACCCAGCCGGGGGAGGTGCGCGAGGTGCGTCTGGCCGATGGTTCGTTGTTGACCCTCAACGGCGATTCGGCGCTGGACTGGCAGTTTGTCGACGGTCGCCGCGAGGTCAGGCTGTACCGCGGCGAGGCGGATTTCCAGGTCGCCCATGACCCGGCCCGGCCGTTCATTGTCAGGGCCGGCGAGGCGCGCATTCGCGTCACCGGCACGCGCTTCGATGTGCGTCTGGAGGAGGGCGGTGTCGACCTCGCGGTAAGCGAGGGCCGCGTGTTGGCTTCCAGCGAGGGGCGCGAACCGCTGCCGGTGGTCGGCGGGCAGCAGGTGCAGTGGCGCGGCGGGGCGCTGCAGGCGCCGCAGGCATTGGATGGGCGCCAGCGCTTGGGCTGGCAGCGCGGCAAGCTGGTGTTCCGCGACCGGCCGCTGGAGCAAGTGTTCGCCGAGCTTGAGCGCAGCCAGTCTGCGCGGGTGCTGTTTGTCGACGAAGCCGCTCGCCGGCTACAGGTGACCGGCGTGTTCGCCCTTGACGACCCACAGGCGGTGTTGAGTGCTGTGGAAACCACCTTGCCTGTGCGTCTGGTGCGCCTGCCGGGGTTGATCCTGGTCACATCGCGCCGCTGAGACCCGCGCCTGTCCCTTCAAAAAAAGAAAATATTTAGGCGGCGATGGTTCAGAAATCATCGCCGCCTTCGTCTTCCGTTCCTGCAAATGCGACTTCTTCGTATTGATAGCCAAGGACATCAGCATGCGGTCGACCTCCTTCCTCGCGGCGCTAGCCGTTCTTCCCCTGGCCATTGCCGCCGCACAGGCGCAAGCCGTCCAGCTCGACGTGCCTGCCCAGCGGCTCGACGGGGCGCTCACCGATTTCGCCGAGCAGGCCGACGTGCGGCTGCTCTATGACGCCGGCCTGACCCGTGGCAGCGCCATGGTGCCGGCGCTCAAGGGCGACTATTCGGTGGTCGACGGCTTGCAGCGGTTGTTGGAGGGCAGCGGCCTGACCTTCCAGACCGGCAACGATGGCACCATCACCCTGGTGCCACTGCCCGAGCAGGGCGTGCTGGAGCTGGGCCCGACCACCATCAGCGGGCTCGCCGAAGGCCGTGTCGACCTGCCGGCCGAGTACGCCGGCGGGGAGGCGGCGCGGGGTGCCCGCATCGGCGTACTGGGCAACCAGGATATGCAAGATGTGCCCTTCGCCTTCTCCAGCTACACCTCCGAACTGATTGAAAAGCGCCAGGCGCAGACCCTGGCCGATGTGCTGGCCAGCGATCCGGGCGTGCGTCAGTCGTTCGGCTTCGGCAACTTCTCCCAGGTGTTCGTCGTGCGCGGGTTCCAGCTGTTCAGCGACGACATTGCCTTCAACGGGCTGTACGGCATTCTGCCGCGCCAGATCATCTCCACCGAGTCGGTCGAGCGGGTCGAGGTGTTCAAGGGGGCCAACGCCTTTGTCAATGGCGTGTCGCCGTCGGGCAGCGGTGTCGGCGGGGCGATCAACGTGGTCTCCAAGCGTGCCGAAGACTCCCCCACGCGCAGCGCCACCCTGGACTATGCCAGCGACAGCCGGGTGGGTGGGCACCTCGACCTGGGCCAGCGCTTCGGCGAGGACAACCGCTTCGGCGTACGGGTGAACCTGGCCCAGCGCGAGGGCGAGACCGCGGTGGATGATGAGCAGTCGCGCTTCAGTCTGGCCACCCTCGGTCTGGACTACCACGGTGACCGTCTGCGCCTGTCTGCGGATCTCGGTTACCAGAAGCAACGGGTCAATGAAGGGCGCTCGGTGGTCTACCTCACCACGACGGGACCTACCAGCACACTCAACGGCAAGACACCGTCGGCACCCGACTCCGACCACAACTACGCGCAACCCTGGAGCTGGTCGCAGCTCGAAGACACCTATGGCATGTTCAGCGCCGAGTACGACCTGTCGCCCACGTGGACCGCCTACCTGAGCGCAGGCGGCAAATACACGCGGGAGAATGGCGTCTACGCCTCCAACTACGTCTATGGCGCGAATGGCGACGCCCGTATCGGCCGCCTCTATTCGCCGCTGGACCAGGAAAACCTGAGCGCCGTCACCGGGCTGCGCGGCGAACTCGCCACCGGGCCGGTCAGCCACAGCATTAACCTGGCCGCCAACGGCATCTGGCAGGAGAAGCGCAACGCGTTCGAGACCACCGCGGCGGGCAGTCGCGGCTTCGGCAATCTGTATCAGGGCCAGCCTGTCGCCGAGCCGCCGGCCACCAGCGTCTCCGGCGACATCCACGACCCGGACACCACCGCCAAGGTGCAGAACCGTAGCCTGGCGGTGTCCGACACCCTGGGCGTGCTCGACGACCGCGTGCTGCTGACCCTGGGCCTGCGCCGCCAGTCCATCGGCGCCGACGCCTGGAGCGCGGCCAGCGGTGCCCGCACCTCCAGCTATCAGGAAAGTATCACCACGCCGGCCTATGGCCTGGTGATCAAGCCCACCGAGTACCTGTCGCTCTATGCCAACCGCGTCGAGTCTCTGCAGCAGGGCCCGACCGCGCCGGCCGCCGCACTCAACAACGGCGAGATGTTCGCACCCTATCGCTCCAAGCAGACCGAGATAGGCGCCAAGCTCGACTGGGGCACCTTCGGCGGCAGCCTCAGCCTGTTCCGCATCGAGCAGCCCCAGGGCGTGCTCGGCGGCGATGGCTACTACCGGGTGGATGCCGAGCAGCGCAATCGCGGCGTGGAACTGAGCCTGTTCGGTGAGCCGCTGGACGGCCTGCGCCTGCTGAGCGGCGCCACCTGGACCAAAGCCGAACTTAGCGGCACCGCCGGCGGTCGCGACGATGGCAACCAGGCAGTGGGTGTGCCGAAATTCCAGTTCAATCTGGGCGCCGACTGGGATGTGCCCGGCTTGCCCGGGGTGAGCCTGAACGGCCTGCTACTGCGCACCGGCGGCCAGTTCGTTGACAGCGCCAACGACTACAGCATCCCCGCCTGGACCCGCGTCGACCTGGGCGCGCGCTATCGCACGAAAATGGAGGGCCGCGCGCTGACCTTCAACGCGATGCTGGAAAACGTCGCCGACGAGAACTACTGGGCCTCGGCCAACGGTGGTTACCTGACCCAAGGTGCGCCACGCACGCTGAAGGTGTCGGCTACTGTTGATTTCTGAGGTTGCTCACGATTAAAGAGGCGCCTTCGCGAGTTGTGTGACCATGCTAAAGGCGGTTTCGCCTGGCGCTCCGAGAGGCTGCATTTGTGGCCTCTGTAGTTATTGCGTAAGCGTTCAACCAAGTCACCGAGTGTGATTCCGCCAGATCAACTGATATGCAAGTCGTTTGCTCGATATCGTTTGCCCCATCGGCTTCCCCTTGTCACCGCTAGGTTGGAGCCACATGATTGCGCTTCAAGGCTGGTCATTCAGCGGGATCTGCTCTGTGAGGTGAGCCATTGGATGTACTGGCTGAATTTATTTTCCAAGCAATTTGCTTCCCTGTCGGCTGGCCTTTGATGAAAGCCCTGACCCTGGGGAAATATCCCGTTAAAGGCTCCTGGTTCTCCGTAAGCCCTTCAGCCCAATGGACGTCTGCGATTGGGCTAGCCGTTTTGGTCATTGCGATGATGGCAGCGTTGAGGCAGTTCGTGCTTGCTTAGCGAATGGCTAAGTAACAAAAATGAGACAGATCACGATTATGGAACAGGTCGATCACAGGTGAATTCAAAATCGTGGTCTGTCCCCAGCTTCACCCAGCTTCACAGCATCTCGATCCGTGCCCGCGCCGGTAAATCCCGCGAAGAATTGGCAGGGCAGGCGCGCGATGCGGTGAAGGTGATCTGCGGTTGAACGGGCTTGAGGACATCCTCACGGAAGGCTTGTCCGTGGTGTTCTGCGGGATCAATCCGGGGTTATTGGCGGCAGAGCAGGGGCATCACTTTGCCGGACGCAGCAACCGCTTCTGGCGCACGTTGCACCAGGCCGGCTTCACTCCCCACGAAGTGCGCCCGCAAGACGACCGCTCGATCCTGCAATTTCACTGCGGCCTGACCGCCGTGGTCGAACGGCCGACGGCGAGTGCGGATCAACTGTCTGCCGAGGAATTCACCGCAGCCGCCGCTAGCTTCGAACGCAAGATCGCCCGTTACGCGCCGCGCTTCGTGGCGTTTCTCGGCAAGGCTGCGTATGCCGGGTTATCCGGCAAGAAGTCGATTGAGTGGGGACTGCAAAAGGAGACGCTCGGGGGCGCTAAGGTATGGATCCTGCCCAACCCCAGCGGTCGCAATCTGGCGTTCAATCAAGCGCAACTGGTGACGGCGTATCAGCAGCTTCAGCGCGCGTCGAGCGCAATCACGTAAGCGCTGAACATGTCCGCCATGCCCTCGGCGCGGACAAGGTAATGGCGGAAAGTCCTAGGCCTCATTATTTTCAAGATTGGCTGCGGTGCATTCCCTCAGGACTTCGATGAATGCCTGCAACCCAGAGGGGATATGGCGATGTCCCGGGTAATATAAAAACAATCCTGGAATTGGCGGGCACCAGTCTTCCAGGACCTTCACAAGTCGCCCGTCAGCCAAAGATCGCGAGGCTACGCGCTCTGGCACGTAGGCGATGCCGAGTCCGGAAATGGCGGCGTCGGCCATGATTTCCGGGTTATCGAGGGTCAGCTGTCCTTTGGGATCGATGACCAATGACTGCCCATGCTTTTCAAACTCCCATCGATAAGGTTTACCACTCGGCATTCGGATGCCGATGCACTGATGTCGAAGCAGATCATCCGGGGTCAATGGGTATGAATGAGTCTTGAGGTAGTCCGGGGAAGCGACGGTTACAAACCGAATATCCGGGCCTATCGGGACGGCGATCATGTCTTGAGGTATCGACTCACCCAAGCGGATGCCCGCGTCGAAGCCGTTGGCAACGACATCAACCAGGCGACCATCGGTGACGAGATCGACCGACATCTGCGGGAAACGTTGCAGGAATGTCGGCAGGGCGCACTCCATCAAAACGCGGGCAGCCTGATCGCTTGTATTGATGCGCAGGGTGCCGCTTGGAAGATCCCGATACTGATTAACTTCATCTACAGCCAGCGCAAACTCTCGCAACACCGGGCTCAACCGGCTCAGTAGGCGTTCCCCCGCTGCCGTCGGAGCGACGCTGCGTGTTGTGCGATTGAGCAAACGAACCCCGAGCCTTGCCTCGAGGGTTCTCATCAAATGGCTCAGCGTGGACGCGGACAAACCCAGCTCATCCGCCGCTTTGCGGAAGCTTCGGTGACCAACGATCAGCGCCAACGCCCGTACATCAGTGAGCGACAGGGGGAATTCATTCATGGCTATTTTTCACCAGGTCATCCTCATTCTGCTCGATAGTAGCAGCAGTCCAAGGCGCGTAGCGTTAGACCCTCGCAAGCCAGCCCGGCTCGCTCAGAGGAGAACATACCGATGAATAAAACCTGGTTAGTCACTGGCAGCTCGTCCGGCATTGGCTTGGCGGTAGTTGAGCAATTGCTGGAACGAGGGGATCGCGTGGCGGCTACGTTGCGTGAACCTCAAGCACTCAGTCACTTGAAAGAGCGCTACGGCGAACGGCTGTGGACAGCGGCACTGGATGTGAACGATGCATCCGCCATTCGGAATGTCGTTAGCCGTGCATTCACTGAACTGGAACGCATTGACGTCGTGGTCAGCAACGCAGGATACGCATTATTCGGCGCCGCCGAGGAATGCCGTGACGAACAAATCGATCAGCAATTGCAAACTAATCTGGTCGGCTCAATCCAGTTGATTCGCGCTTGCCTGCCTTTTCTCCGTCGGCAAGGGGGCGGTCGAATTCTGCAAGTATCGTCGGAGGGCGGCCAACTGGCTTATCCAAACTTCAGCCTTTACCACGCCAGCAAGTGGGGCATCGAGGGTTTTGTCGAATCAGTCGCGCAGGAGGTTGCACCCTTCGGCATTCAGTTCACCCTTGTAGAGCCAGGCCCGACTCGTACGAACTTTGCCGCGGCCTTGGTCCGCCCTCCGGTGATGGCGGAATACGAACAGACGCCTGCCGGCGAGGTGCGTAGAGCGATCGCCAGTGGTGCTTTCCCCCTGACAGGAGATCCGCAGAAAATGGCCAAAGCCATGCTGGGGATCGCCGAAGCCGAACCGGCACCAAAACGTCTGCTGTTAGGCAGCGGTGCTTATGGGCGTGTCCACGCAGCGCTGAGCCAGCGACTGGCTGAGCTGGAGCAGTACAAGGGAATTGCAATGAGTACCGAGATCGAGTGAGTTCCGTTCAGGAAAAAGGGGGTGGATATATTTTTCATAATAAATCTATCCCACTTTTCGGCTTTTTCGCACCTGTCAGATTTGATTGATTAATGCGTAGCGACCCGAGTGGACGCCGCTCTGGCACCTGGGTTAGCTTCCGTATCCGTTCATATTTTGAGCTTCCACAACCATGACTGATCGTCAGATCATTGTTCCAGATGGCATGAGATTGCTCTTCGAGCATGCTGGTTATGCACCGGCTGTAAAGGTAGGAAAAACTCTTTACTGTGCTGGTCAGGTAGGCCGGACGCCGGACTTATCAGTTATCGAAGACCCCGAGCTGCAGTTTCTGGCAGCATGGGAAAATCTCCGGCTCGTCTTGGAAACCGGCGGCTGCGAATTTGCAGATGTCGTAGAAATGACCACTTATCACGTCGATATGCACCGCCACATGCCAATTTTCAGACGGGTGAAAGATCAAGTCTTTCCTCGGGGCACATGTGCATGGACATGCATAGGTGTCAGTGAACTGGCTCGCCCCGGCCTTCTCGTGGAGATCAAATGCGTCGCCGTAGAGCGATAATTTTTCTGATGGGCACCTGAATATACAAATCTTGGATGGGTGTTCCATCTATGCTGCGTGACGAAGCGTTTAGCCCAGTGGGTAAATGGCAATCTGCTTTAAATCGTTATAGATGGCAGCTCCGGCTTAAAGAAATCGATGAAAGCGCGCAAGGGCGCCGGCATGTGTGCCCGGTTGGGGTAGTAGAGGTAAAACCCGCCAAACGGTCTGCACCAAGCATCGAGCATCCGCACCAGCTCACCACTTTGCAGGTGGGCTGCCACGTAACTCTCGGGGACGAATGCCAGCCCCGCTCCTTGCAACGCCGCCGCCAGCAACATGTCGGTGTCGTTCGCCATCATCACGCTGACCACATCGACATCGACCTCTCCTCCAGGTCCTGTGAAACGCCAGCGATACAAAGCGCCCGTGTCGCTCCAGCGGTACGTCAGGCAGGCGTGGCCGCGCAGGTCGTCCGGCGTCGCGGGCATGGCCCGCGTGGCGAGATATGCCGGCGCGCCAACCACGGCCATGCGCAAGTCTGGTGTCATCCTGATCGCCACCATATCCTGGTGGACCAGGTCGCCGGACCGGATTCCCGCATCGAATCCCCGCGCGATCACGTCCGTGATGCTGTCATCGATGACGAGTTCGATCCGCACATCCGGATAGGCCTGAAAGAACGCCGCCAGGCGCGGGATGATCAGCAAGTGAGCCGCAATCCGGGGGAGGTTGATCCGCACCAAACCCTTCGGAGCGTCCTGCGATGCCGCGACAGCACGCACTGCCTCATCCATTTCGGCCATCACAAAACGCAGGCGCTCGACCAGGGCAAGGCCAGCTTCGGTGGGTGCCACACTACGCGTCGTGCGGTTGAGCAGGCGTGCGCCCAGACGCTGCTCAAGGGCGGCAATGGTATGGCTGATTGCCGATGGCGACACGCCGAGTTTATCCGCGGCCCGGCGGAAACTGCGCTCCGTCGCGACGGCGACAAACGCCGAGAGTTCGGCAAATTCTGCTCCCTTCATATTCATGCGCTCTGCTCAACAACACATCCCGATTATAGGGTATTAAACACAGCAATCGACGCTGCCAGACTGAGGGTCTTCTTCAGAGGAATGGTTATGACAAACACGATGCAGCGCTGGGAAATCGATGCAATTGGTGAACGACTGACGATGCGTACGGTACCCGTACCGGTTCCGCAAGCTGGTGAGGTACTGGTCAAGGTGCGCGCTGTCGCGTTGAATTACCGCGACAAAATGGTTGTTGAGGGCGGTCGCGGTCTTCCACTCGGTTTCCCGTTCACCCCATGTTCAGACCTTTCGGGTGAAGTGATCGCCTTGGGGCCTGGCGCCACTCGGTTCAGCACGGGTGCGCGCGTCATCTCGGTATTCACTCCGGATTGGATCGATGGCCTGCGTCCAGGTAACGCGCGTACACCTGCCTACCGCACCCTGGGCGGCTACTACCCAGGTGTGTTGGCCGAATATGTCTTGATGCCTGAAGCATGGCTGGTTCTGGCGCCGGCAACGCTGAACCATTCCGAGGCCGCCACCCTCCCGGTCGCAGGCCTGACCGCTTGGTTCGCCCTGGTGGAACGTGCCCGTGTACGCGCCGGCGATACGGTGCTCATTACCAGCACCGGTGGAGTTGCTTTGTTCGGCCTGCAAATCGCCAAGGCACATGGCGCCACCGTCATTGTCTCGGGCCGTGCCGACAACGAAGCGCGCGCCCGCGCGCTCGGCGCCGACCATTATGTGGACCGCCAGCGGGATGACTGGGTAGAAGCCGTGTACAACATGACCGCAGATCGCGGTGCGGACCATATCCTGGAAGTGGTGGGCGGCAACCATCTCGGCAAGTCGGTCCAGGTGGCTGCCGTGGGGGCGCACATCTGCCAGATCGGCGCACTCGACGGCTTCGACCTCAGCGCACCGGCCATGCCGCTGATGCTCAAGGACGTCACTGTCCATGGGATCGGCACCGGCAGCCGGCACGCCCTGGAAAATCTGATACGCGCTGTCGACCGGATCGGCTTGAAGCCTGTCATAGATGTTCGTTACGCCATGGTCGACGCCCTGGCCGCCTTCGATCACTTGGACCGTGGGGCGTTCGGCAAAATCGTCATCGACGTAGCGTGACGAGCCATCAGCCTATGCGCTCGCCCCTCCGTCCACGGTCAGGGTGATGCGAGTCACCCGGTCTGCGGCAGGGCTTGTAAGTCATTCGACTCAGGCTACGGCCAACATAGAACTCGATAGACTCTGGCGAGCCGGCTCTTCGGCTGGCGTCCCCAGCAGAACACTGCATCGCGAGCGCAACCAGCGCTCGCCCGTATCATTGTGAGCAGCCCCTCTCCAGACCATCGATAGCTCTTGCTGAGGCAGCGAAAGGGGCACCGCTTCCGCTCTCATGCCACAGGTGCCAGACATTGCTTGGGCTACGTAATCCGGCACGATGACAATCATTTCGCTGCCTGCAAGTAACATGGGCAAGGCGCTGAACTGAGGCACCGCGAGAACGACCTTGCGTTGACGCCCAATCAAATGGAGGGCGCGGTCGGCATCCTCAATAACATTACCCATGGATGACACAACGGCATGGGGCCGACGGCAGAACTCGTCCAGGTCCAGTTCACCGAGCTGAGAGTCAGCCCGTAGCAACATCGGATGACTCGAGCGTAAACCTTTACACCGGGTATTGGCTGGCAATTGCAACGTATGGCTGATACCAAGGGAAATCTCCCCGGAGGCGAGCAGTTGCGGTAATTTCCATTGATCGGCGCGGCGAACCACAAGCCTTATATTCGGTGCTTCAATGCGCATACGGCGCAGCAAACAGGGCAACAAGACGTATTCGAAGTCATCGGGAAGGCCGATATGAAAGGTGGCTTCACTGGTAGTGGGGTCGAACGCCTGACACTGACTCAGCGCGGCAGCAATGCTGTCGAGCGCGGGCGTCAGATTGGAAAATATCTCCTGGGCGCGCGAGGTAGGTTCCATCACTCGCCCCGTGCGAATGAACAAGGGATCATCGAACAGGTGTCGTAAACGCCCCAGGGCAGCGCTGATGGTCGATTGACTCAGGAGCAGTTTCTCGCCGACACGACTGACATTTCGTTCGTACATCATCGTTTCGAAGACAACCAGCAGATGGATGTCGGCGCGACGCAGATCATTCCTGTTCATCATGTTAAGCACCTACGAGTTTTACATTCGCAACTGTCGAACCGCTCTTCTCCTGCCAGCAAGCAGCGAAGTTATTGTTGCCAAGTGACACGACATGAATATCGGCGGTGTAGCTACGGATGCATGGCTCTTTCTTGATCCCGAACCAGCTGTACCGGTGCCGGGTATCAATCTTCATGGGGGGGCCTACCTTGTCTGTTGCAGATTGTCGGCGAGGGTTCAGCCCTTCGATCGAGGTCGTTAATCTGCCCCTACTGTAAAGGGGGCTGCGTTCATTGATGTCTTCACGGTCCACGAACCGGACTGTCGGAACGAACTGGCAGACGCATAGGTATCTTCCATGAACTGGAAGTCAGTCATCTTTCCGTCACGAACCTTGGCATGGATGGAAAACGGTGATGTAAACACCTGGTCGACCGCTACGGAGCGGTAGGTGAACTTACCGAAAATCGCGACATCCTCGCCGGAGGCGATCTTGGTAGAGATGGTGAAGTCTTCGATCGCGTGAAGGGGCCAGCGGCGATCGAGGGTTTTATCGGCTCATTGCTCGGTAAAGTGCCGGATTTCAAATTCCGTAATGTGCGCTTTTTGATCGACACCCCTGATCAAGTGTTTGCCGAATACAGCGTAGAGGCCCTGGTGCCTGCCACAGGCCGCATCTACCGGCAGATGTACGCAGGCCGCCTGGTGGCCAAAGACGGCAAAATTCAGCTGCTGCGCGAATCCTTGGATACCGTGGCCGCTGCCAAGGCGTTCGCGCCGGTTGAGGCGGCGTAAGGCTATTAAACTGCGGTACTAAAGCTCGTGGCTATAACCGCTTCTACTGAAAGCCAAATGTCCTTGTGGGAAAGGCTTTAGCCTCGATCCTTTCGTTCTTGGCTGGGTGGCGGAGACTGTCTGCTTCTGGCCGTTTGCTGCCCCTTACGACAGGCAGAAATCGGCCAATAGCAGCCGTTCACGAAGGCAGCTATTGGCGGCTTGTGGATGGGTGCCTGTCCTTCGTTAGGGGGAAGCGATCAGGCCAATGATGAATAGTCGGTGTACCCAACCGCGTAGCCTAGCGGGCTGCTGCCAAAATAGGTGCTGGGGTCGGCGGCATTGAGCGGTGCATCGCTTATAAGTCGGTGAATAAGGTCTGGATTGGCTAGCGTCATTTGCCCGTACGATTCAAGGTCTGCCAGACCACTGTCGACGTCTTTCCCAATATCTTCACGTGGCCGATCCGGCCGGTTCAGGATGAGTGCCCGGCGCCAGAGCTTGCGCAGATCACGCAGAAGTTCGTCATCGCCGTAATGAACTATATGCAGATACACGAGGCCCAATTTATCGAGTTCGCCCACCAGATAACGATACAGATCAGGCCCTTCATCGCCATGGTTGAGTCCCATGCCGCCAAACCCGGGCGACAGGCGAATTCCAGTACGATCCGCTCCGATCTCTTCCACGACAGCCTCTGCAACCTCAATGGCAAAACGAGCGCGGTTTTCCAGCGTACCGCCATACCGATCCGTACGCTGGTTGCTGCTGATCGCCAGGAACTGATGAATGAGATAGGCGATGCCATGAATCTCCACGCCGTCGGCTCCGGCGTCCAGCGCCCGACGGGCAGCGTATCGGTACTGGTTGATCACTTGCGGGATTTCATCGAGGTCGAGCGCACGCGGTACCGGGATATCCTTCATACCTGACAAGGTAAAGATCTGTTCGCCGGGGGCGATGGCGGAGGGGGCCACACCCTGCCGATGATGGGGGGTGTTGAGCGGATGCGACATTCTTCCGGCGTGCATCAGTTGGAAGAACATGCGAGCGCCCTGAGCGTGCACAGCATGGGTGACCTCTCGCCAGCCTGCCACATGCTCATCCGTATAGATGCCAGGCGTAGCAGGATACCCTTGGCCGTCATCAGAGGGCTGAGTGCCTTCGGTGATGATGAGCCCCACGCTAGCGCGCTGTGCGTAGTATTCAGCAGCCAGTGGTCCTGGGGTCCCATCGCTATTGGCGCGGGCTCGTGTCATCGGCGCCATGACGATGCGGTTCCGAAGCGATGCGCTGCCAAGCGTCGTGGGTGTGAGCAAGTGATTCATACCTGCAATTCCATTTTCACGAGATTGGGACCTGCCAGCGGACCTGTCGGCGGCTGGAAGAATCGACTGCCCGTTTCGATATCTCCCATGTCGGCGCCAAAGAACCCCAGACGCTCGATCAGAGACGCGATCTCGGCCTTGGCTGCCGCATCTTCGCCTGCGTAGAACAGAATGCGTTGACCGCCCTCTTTAACGGGATCGGCTGCCAGATTCCAGTAGGCGTGGTGATTGAACGCCTTAACCAAACGGGCACCTGGGACCATCTGCGCGACCAGCGCTGAAGAGGCGTGACCACCGATGTCGATGGCCGCAAAAGGCTGCTTTTGCAGTGGGTTGGTTGTGTCCACCACGATGCGCCCTTTGAAGTCCGGCAGACCCGTTAGCGCTTCCCTCAATTGGTTCCAGGGCACTGCTACAAATACGATGTCCTTGGCAGCCGCGTCCTCGCGTGTGCCTGCTTTGATCGAAGGGCCAAGCTGTCTGACCTGGTCGTGGAGGGTTTCAGGTCCTCGGCTGTTGGCCAGTGTGGCTTCGATGTTCAAGCGTGCGAGCTGCTGAGCGATGGCGTTGCCAATTTGTCCGGCGCCGATGATGCCGATGGTTTTCATGACTGTTCCTTTTATTGTGCAAAGGGATCTATTCGAAGCGGCAGGCTTCCTCGAAGGAGAGCCGCGGATCACGTGGATGAAGGCGCGTGTCATCACCATGGCCGATGGTGAAAATGAAATTGGCCTTCCATGACGTCCCGCTGAAGAACGCCTTGTCGATGATCGCGTTGTGAAAACCGGACATGGGGCAGACATCCAGCCCCAGCCCACGAGCGGCGATCATCAGGTACGCACCGGTCAATGAACTGCTGCGGTAGGCAATCGACTCGGCAAAGGCGGCGTCAGCCTCAAACATCGGCTTGAAGTTCATTCTCGGGAATAGTCGAGGTGCCTCATCGAAGAATCTGGAATCTTGAGCGACGATGGCCGTCACCGGCGCCGCTCGAACCTGCTCGGGGTTGCTACCCATGCCCTCAAGCGCGGGATAAAGCTTGCGCTTGCCTTCCTCGGACCGCACAAACACGATGCGGGCAGGCTGCAAATTTCCGCTGGTCGGGCCCCATTTGGCTAGCTCATAAAGTGCTTTGAGCGACTCGTCCGATACCGCTTTGTCTGTCCAGTGGTGATGGGATCGTGCGTCAGTGAACAGTTGCGCTAGGGCGTCTTGTGCGATGGCAGACCGAGCTGACATGGCGTTCTCCTCGTGGGTGTTATCGGACATGCCGACGGTCAAGACGACCTTCTTCGACCAATTGTTTACCGATGGTCTGGATGTGAGCTTCTCCGACTTTCAGCGCCTGCGGTGAGGTGTGGACGGAGTAGTAGCCCAATGCGAGATCGTGATTGTGAGGCACGGCAGAACCGAGAATGAACTGGGTGTCCGTCAATGCTTCGAAGTGGACTGAATGGCTGCATCGTTCAAATGCCACCAGCTCTTCAGGCTGAAGTTCTTCGCCATTGGCCAGCAGCCTCCCTTCGACGGGGGATACCCAGAGCACCGTATGTCCGCTCGGCGATACGTAGGTCCAGCGCTCGCCGGCCTTGAGTTTCACCGCCAGGAAGTTCATGGGTGACGGGGTGTCGATGGCGCTGCGCGCGTTCCCGTAACTGCCCAACAAAACCCGTGCCGGTCCAGCGCTGACGATGTCTTCGGATTTCTGGAAAGCTGAGACGGTCGGCCCCAGTTCCGAATCGGGCGGCAGGGCGACCCAGAGCTGGAAGCCACGCACCCGGCCATGATTCTCATCACCTACGCTGCCGCCGTGCCACATGCCGCGGCCCGCTTGCATCCACTCGACGCCGCCGCTGGGCAGGACGACAGTGGTGCCGTCCGGATCAATCAGGTCCATGCGGCCGTCGATCAGGTAAGACAAGGTGGCAATCCCGGAATGTGGATGAAGTTCACCCACGAAAGGAGGGCCCTGCATATCGAAGAAATCCAGGAACACGAACGGTTTGAGAATCTGACCAAAGTCGGACGGGCTCATCAGGCGTACGGCTGGACCGTTACGACGACCATGGGTGCGATGGGTGATCTGACGAAGTTGCACAGTGGTTTTTTCAGCGGCGCGGGACATGCTGATCTCCTTGATCAAACGGTTGCGGTGCGGGCGTTTTCGAGGGCATGCGACCACCACAGCAAGTCATCGATCATGCGACCTGCCTGATCGTCCTGAGCCTGCAATACCGACTCGATCTCATCGGTATTGCCCTGGAAATGGGCGTAAATCGCGTTGACCGGGATATGCACCGCTGTGCGAATCGTTGCCATCTGAAGCTCGGTCGCGATTTCGCGCAGTTGCTGCACGGCGCGAGCGCCGCCAACGCTGCCCCAGCTTACGAAACCGATAGGTTTGCGGTTCCATTCCGGGTAAACCCAGTCCAGTGCATTTTTCAAAACAGCGGGCGGGCCAAAGTTGTATTCGGCAGTGGCCACCACGAACGCGTCGGAGGTCGCGATCTGTTCAGTCCAGCGACGAACGTTTTCGTTCTCATACGCCGGACGGCCAGGAAAGCCAGGAAGCATGGCGCTGTCGAAGAAGGGCAAATCAAAATCCCGCAGGTCGAGCAAGCGGACGTTCAGCCCTTGGCGCTGTTCGAGATGGTGCTTGATCCAGTTGGCTGGAGTGCTGGAGAAGCGGCTGTCACGAGTGCTGCCAACGATGACGGAAACGGTAGTCATGGTGAGTCTCCTTGGGAATGGGGGAGGCGCCTGTGCGCCATGGAGCCCACTTTAGGAAGTCTCCGATAATTCAGAAAGATGGGCTGGTGAGATGCACTCGTTCATAAATGAGTGTAATAGAGTTAAATTGCTGACACCGGGCTGTGCATGTAAGAGCGAGCAGCCGGTTCGTGCCCAGCCAGGGATGGGCGAGTCAATTTCACTTATGCACAAACGGGGTAATCACGTGGATCTGAATGATGTCGCACTGTTTGTTCAAGTCGTTCGGGCGGGGAGTTTCGCCGAAGCCGGGCGGCGTCTCGGCATGCCGCCCAGTACTGCGAGCAGGCGTGTGCAGCTATTGGAAGCCGCGTTGGGTACACGGCTGATGCAGCGCACCACGCGGCGATTGGTGTTGACCGATGCCGGCAACAACTTTTACGCCGAATCCGCCGATCAGATCGATGCGTTGCTACGTGTTGCGGGGCAGGTGACTAATGATTCTGCTCAGGTTGCTGGTCGCATTCGCGTGGCTGCTCCCGTGGATTTTTTCAACTGGTTTCCGGCACAGGCTGTCGCACAATTCATCTCTGAGCATCCGCGAGTACGTCTTGAGTTCGAGCTGAATGACGCACGAGTCGATCTGCTGGGCGAGGGTATAGACGTAGCCATGCGCGGAGGTGATCGCGATCCATCGCTGCTCGCACGCAAGCTTGGCACGAGTTATCAAACTCTTGTGGCGAGTCCAGGCTACCTGGCAGCGCATGGCGTCCCGGCTCAGCCCGCTGATCTGAGTGCCCATCACTGCATCACTTCACCGTCTCACGGTGGGCCCCGCACCACCTGGCGGCTGGGCGGTGTCGGCAATCAAGCAGCGACCATCGAAGTGGATGGACCGTTTCAGGCCAATACGGCTTCGGCGCAGCTTGAAGGTGCGCTGGCCGGATTGGGCATCGCGCTGCTACCTGCCGCACTCAGCGCTGCCCACGTCGATGCAGGGCGCTTGAAGGAAGTGCTCCCTGATTACACTTCAGGTGCAATAGGCGTGCATTTTGTCTACCACAGCCGCCGACAGCTGCCTCGTGCGGTATCCGCGTTCATCGAATTCGCAGCAAACACCATTAAGGAAATGGGTTTGATGGAAATCGATAAGCGACCTGAGAAGTCATTGCCCAAAGGGAAGTGATCGGTCCACATCGAACTCGGAAATTGACGGTAGCAAATGGCCGCTTTTGGCCGAAAGCCGCCCTTATGGTGCTCTACGTTAAAACTATCTGCCAGCCATGGCCTGTGGATGCCAGCATCAAAACGGGCGCCTTAAGCGCCCGTAGAGCATTTAACGTTCAACCTGCGCCTGAAGCCGTCGCCCAATCACCTACAGCAAATCACACCCATCCCGCACGGAATCACCAAAAACTGCGCGAAATCCGAAAGCACCACTGTATCGCTGGCAATCTCGGAGCGAAACGCGATGTTCTCCAATACCTGGGTCACGGTACGGATGCGGTAATCGGCAGTTGCGTGCAGGACGTCAAGCGGTGCCTGGGTATCGATGAGCAGGGCGGCTGGGGTGCAGTCGATACCGGTGATGGGGATGTATCTCTGCATGGGATTGCTCCGTTTGGTTAGAGGACTTATCCGATCCGCAGGTCGCCAAACCTGATCACCATGGTTGGCGACGGAAAGAACTATAGATTTGCGCCCCCAAGACGAACAAGGTGAGAGATTCCGAGGCCTTCGTAGGAATCATGAGAACTCTCCGAGGAAACGAACCGACTTTATCCATTTCTGTAGGAACAATTACTCACACCGAAGAAAACCCCACCCCAACCCCGAGACCGCGACATCCGGTATCCTGCGCCTCTGAAACACCATCCCGGCCCGAGGCGTTCCAATCGTCATCCCGGCCCCTCGAACAGTCTGCAAAGCAACGCAACAGGAGGCATGCATGTTGATAGGACATCGGTTCGAGCGCACCGCGCAGGGTGATCTGCACATCCATTCGCGCAACGTGGTGCAGAGCTTGGTCGTGTGGGTGATAGGGGCGTTGGCCTTTGTCTTGCCCATGGCGTTCGCCGTGTTCGTGATGGTAGATGGGGCCTCGTTGATGGCAGAGGTGGATCCACTGTCCGCCCTGTTGATGGTGCTGCTGTGGTTGCTGATTCCTGCCCTTGGCCTGCTGCTGGTGGTGTACACCGGCGTCCACGAGACGTTGGTGTTGTCGCGGGTCGACGGCGAAGGCAAGCGCCTGACCCGTAACCTTTTCGGGCGCCGGGAGCGTTTGCAATCGGCCTTCCGGATCGATGCTGCCAAATCCCTCGAACTGCGCCGCCTCCCGCAGGCTGGGCGAGCTCGTACCCAGCTGTGGCTGATACTGCGCGATGGCACCGCGCAGCGCCTGACGACCGACAACGTTCCGGTGGTGCCGGGCAGTCAACGCACGGACCTGTGGCTGCGGGAGCTGGCCGACTACTTGGGCGTGGCGTTGCCCACCGAGGTCGTCGAGGGGGCGGCGCCGGTTGTGAAGGCGCCCTATAGGCCAACTCCGGCCCCTACCAGCGGCAAGGCAGTAAGGGCAGCCCGTCAGCGCCGGGAAAAGGGCGACGCTGCTGCGCCTGAGCCGACCGAGAAATTGGGCGTGCCTGCACGTGCCTTGCTCACGCTATTGGGCGCCTTCTTTGCGGTACTGGAACTGACTAACGTCATGACCTTGGTGCCGGCCATTTTTACCGGACGGCTGCGCGTCAGTGGTTTTCGAACGGGCTCGACGACGTTCTACTGGGCCGAGCAGCCGCTGAGCTTTTCCTTCAATTTGCTGGTGGGTATCGCCGAGGGCGTGATCGTCGGCTTTATTGCCTGGGGTTGCCTGCGCGTGGCGATCCAGGGGCGCATGAATGCCAAGCCTTAAGGGCTGCGTCTAAGGAAATAGGAGTTGGGAACGATGTTGCTTCGAGTGAGTGAATTGGCAGAACCCGGCCTCGCCGAGGGCACTTGGTTGAATGAACGCTGCCTGGGTTTTCTGGAGAAAGCGGTGGCCGAGCTGATGAGGGAGGCTCATTGACCATAGGGGGTATTGCGCTGATGCTTGCGCAGGCGGCGCCATCGAATGGGCGCGGCCTGCCAGGTTCTTGATCGGGTCAGTCGATTCACACAACCGAGGGGGTATTCATGCCTGTGACTGTTCGGGTTGCAATGGCGGACGACGCACAACACCTGTCCGTCATCGAGGCGTCCGCCGTCCTTACGTTCCGCAGCATTGATGAGCTGAGCTGGGTGGCGCAGTCGCCGCCGATGTCCGTCGAGCGACATCGCCAGCTCATTGCGTTATCGACGTGCTGGGTTGCCCTCGATGACGAAAGCAGGCCACAAGGATTTCTCAGTGCCGAGCGCTACGGTGAGGCTCTTCATATCCATGAGGTGTCTGTCGCACTGTCCTGGCAGGGCCAGGGCTTGGGGCGGCGGCTGATAGAGGTTGCGCAGGACTATGCCCGCTCCAACGGACTGGGTTTGATCACCCTCACGACATTCATCGACGTGCCCTGGAACGCCCCGTTTTATGCCAGCATGGGTTTCCAGGCTAAAGCCACCCAAGACCTGGAACCGCGACTGGCGACCATATTGAATGCCGAATACCAACGTGGATATGCTCCGGGCAGCCGCTGTGCAATGGTCTGGTCAGTCACTTGAATACGATTTTTTTAACATCTGCAACGGAGACAAGCATGGAACGGGACAGCGCCTATATCACCACGACGCAAGCGCTGGAAAGCCTCTACGGCCCCGTCGCGGCACCCTCGATCCTCAAGGAAGTCGACCATATCCATCCGGTTTACCAGCCCTTCATCGAGGCTGCATCCTTTGTGATCCTCGCTTCCTCAGGCCCCGGAGGGCTGGATGCGTCTCCGAGGGGCGATGCGCCGGGGTTCGTTCATGTCCACGACAGCAAGACGCTGTATTTGCCCGACCGCCGCGGCAACAACCGTATCGATTCCCTGCGAAACATCGTCGAGGATCCCCGGGTCGCGTTGCTTTTCCTCGTGCCGGGCGTAGGAGAAACCTTGCGCGTGAATGGCACGGCCAGGATATCCATCGAGCCAGCCCTGTTGTCCCGCTTCGCAGTAAAAGGGCAACTCCCTCGAACCGTTCTGGAAGTCACCGTAACCAGTGTTTATTTCCAGTGCAGCAGGGCAGTGGTCAGGGCGGGATTGTGGGACGTGAAGCGGCAGATCGAGCGCAGTGCACTGCCTACGGCGGGCGAGGTGTTCAAACGCATTTGCCCCTCGCAGGTCGATGGCGACGCTTATGACAAGGCTCTGCCGGAGCGTGTTGCCAATACGCTTTACTGACGATGCTATAGAACACTTCAATACCCAGTCCCGAGAAGCCTTGGTATTGCAGTTGTTGTCGATAAGCCGAGGCGCAGTTCCCCGTAAGATCATTTATTTGAAATGACGTCACTCATGTATTGATGGAGATCACGCAGGTCCTTGACGTTCCAAGGGTGCGGCGGGATCTTCACGCCATTTTCCTGCAAGGTCCTTGGAATCAGGTTTCCATTTGGGCGAAGTATGATTGAAGAGACAATCACACCCGGGTAATCGGTCAGTCGTTTCTTGAAGGCGGGTGTCGTAAGGTCAGGGGTTGGCGGGTTGCTTTTCCTGGCCAACGGCCCTGTTCCCTTGATGTCCGCGCCATGGCATACGGCGCATCGCTGAAGATAGAGCGTTTTCCCATTGGCGTTGTCCGCGAAGGACGCTGACGCTTGCATGCATGACAGGATTCCGAGTAGAGCGACGGATGATGTTTTGATGTTCATGTGACCTATTCATGGCCGAGCGTTTATCGGTGGTAGCACCGAACGCGTACAGCTGTGCATGTAATTGGGCGTGACTGCGGGATAGGACAGCTTGGCCGTTAAACCACGTTAGATTTAAGGTTAACAAACGTGATGATTTCCTGGGGTGGGGCATGAGGATAGGCGAACTGGCGAAAATCAGCGGGTTGGCGCCTTCGCGCATCCGTTTTTACGAAGCGAGCGGCCTGATCAAGTCTGTCGAGCGCAAGGCCAACGGTTATCGGGACTATGCCCCCGAGACGGAGTGGGTCCTGGAGATCATCACCGGCGCACAGGCAGCGGGGTTTTCATTGGAAGAAATCCGACAATTGCTGCCGGTCGATGCCAGCGGCTGGCAGCATGAAGAGTTGCTTAGTGGGCTCAGGCGCAAAGTTGCGGAGATCGAAATCCTCCAGCAACGGCTGGCCCAGAATAAAGCTCAGCTTCTGTTGGTCATTGACGGTATCGAGGGTAAGCCCGAAGGCTTGGGGTGCGCGGACAACACGCAGTTGTTGTTACACCGATTGCGCGAAGAGAGTGTGGCGCCTGCCAAGAAAAAAGCGGCTCGTCAGGTTTCAGAACACAACCCCAGAAATCACCAAGCCTCGTTGCGGGCGCTGAAAAAAGGGGGTTGACCTTAAAGTTCACTTCAAGCTTAAGGTGGCCCTACGTCAAATGAGGACTGCCCCGTGAATGTGTTCGATGCCCTGATGCTTCCCAATGGTTCGACGCTCAAGAACCGAATCGCCAAGGCCGCCATGGAAGAAAACATGGCGGATGCCGAGCAGGCGCCCTCCGAAGAACTGATGCGTCTCTACCAGGCCTGGGCCGACGGTGGGGCCGGCCTGATCATCACGGGTAACGTGATGGTCGATGGCCGTGCCATGACCGGTCCGGGCGGCGTGGTGCTGCAGGATGACCAGCAATTGGACAAGTTCAAACGCTGGGCGCGTATTGGTCAATCCGCAGGTGCTCAATTCTGGCTGCAGATCAATCACCCCGGTCGTCAGATGCAGGCAAACCTTGGGCAAAAGGCCTGGGCACCGTCGGCCATACCGCTGGAGTTGGGCACATTATCCAAGCATTTCGCCACGCCGCACGCGATGACTCAAGAGGTGATCGAAGAGGTTATCCAGCGCTTTGCGCGCACCGCACGCCTGGGTGAACAGGCCGGTTTCAACGGCGTGGAAATCCACGCCGCCCATGGCTATCTGTTGAGCCAGTTTCTTTCGCCGCTGAGCAATCGCAGGACGGACCAGTGGGGCGGTTCCCTGGAGAACCGGGCGCGTCTGTTGCTCGACATCGTCAAGGCGGTGAGGGCAGTGGTTTCTGCGGACTTTGCAGTGGCGGTCAAACTGAATTCCGCCGATTTCCAACGGGGAGGATTCACGGCCGACGACGCCAAGGGGGTGGTCGAAAGGCTCAATGACCTGGGTGTGGACCTGGTGGAATTATCCGGCGGCAGCTACGAAGCACCCGCCATGCAGGGTGAGGCCCGCGATGGTCGCACCTTGGCGCGCGAGGCCTATTTCGTTGAGTTCGCCCGTGATATCCAGGCTGTCGCCAAGATGCCCGTCATGGTCACCGGTGGCATACGTCGACGTCCGGTGGCCGAAAGTGTCGTCCAGAGTGGGGTGGACATGGTGGGCATCGGAACGGCCTTGGCCATCGATCCGCACTTGCCTCGCGATTGGCTCCAAGGCAAGGACAATGCCCCTCAGTTGCCGCCGATCACGTGGAAGAACAAAGCCGTCGCGTCCCTGGCCAACATGGCTGTCGTGAAATTCCAGCTGCGCAGGCTCAGTCGACAGGGAAAGACCGATCCTGATGTATCGCCGTTACGCGCGTTGATCTTGCAGCAGCTTGGCATGGCATGCCGCACTCGCCAGTACCGGCGCTGGATAGAAAAACGTTCCGCGTGACGCGACGCCGTGGCTGCTCAAGCCCCGGCCACGGCCTCGCGCGCGAAGTCTTCATAGGTGCGTAGCGGGTGGATTCGTCAGGAATGGTCTAACCATCGTGGCGAGGGAGCTTGCTCCCGCTGGCCGCGAAGCGGCCTTCGAACAAGCCCTGGGAGTTGACGGGATACACCGTATTGGCAGGTTTCGGGACTGCTTCGCAGTCCAGCGGGAGCAAGCTCCCTCGCCATGGGGTTTGTGTCGGTCGGTGGACCGAGGTGTCAGCTTTTAGGGCCGCTTCGCGCCCCAACGGGGATAAATCCCCTCGCCACAAGAATGGTCAGTGGGATACCCGCCAATCCAATGGCTTTTGTGGCGAGGTTGCAACTACCCTTCGAACTCTGTCTTCAACATCGTCAAAAACGCTTCCCTGGCAGGATGCCGGCCAGCGTTTTCATGCCAGTAGAAAAGGTTATCGATGCCCGTCAGTTCAGGGAGTTCATACCCTGTCCAGCCAGCCCCCTGGCGGTATTGCTCATAGATCCCGCGAGGCACCAGCGAGACGCCGGCACCGGCGCTGACGCAGCCGACGATGGCGCCATAGCTGGCGATGCTGATGATCGGTTGCACTTGGTCATGGCGTAGCAACCACTGCTCCAGGGCAAGGCGGTACGGACAGCCCGGGGGCCACATGAAGATGGCCTTGCCTTGCAGGTCGGCGGCGTTGCGCAAGGGGCCGTGGGATTCGGAGGCGATGAGCATCAAGTCTTCGCGGTACATCACGGCGCGCTTGAGCCCCGGCCGTTCCACATCCACCGCCACGATCACACCGTCGAGCCGGTGGTGCTGGGTATCGTCCAGCAACTGCGCCCAAGTCCCCGTGCTCAGCTCCAGCGACACCTGAGGATACTGCGCGTGGTATTTGGCCAGTAACTGCGGCAGGCGCCCCGTGGCGCTGGATTCGATGGCGCCAATGCGCAGCGGTCCGCTTGGCGTGTGGCTGGGGTTGACCGCGCGGCGGGCTTCTTCCGTCAGGCCGAGGATTTTTGTCGCGTATCCCAGGAACACCTCGCCCGCTGGGCTGACCCGCAAGCCGCGACCTTCACGAAAAAACAACGGTGTGCCCAACTCCCGCTCCAAGGATTTGAGCCGTGCCGTGATGTTGGACGGCACGCAGTGCAGCACTTCGGCGGCGCGGGCGATGCTGCCTGTGTCGCAGACGGTCTTGAGCATGCGCAGTTGGGACAGTTCCATAACTCACCCAAAGTGAATGGTTGGCTGAGTTTAAGTCACTTGTATTGAGGGTGGGTGATTTTTGATACTGCGGCGTAATAGCCCAGGCGCTCAGTGCGCAGGAACTCTGAATGGAAACCCGTTGTATGCCGTTTGGCGGCTTGAAGAGCCCCAGCAGACCCCGCGTGAAAGTGATCCTGGCGATGATGTTCGTGATTCTTTGCTGGGCCTATTCGCCGATTGGTATTCGCATCGGCTTGCAGGCCTACGAACCGGGTCAGCTGGCATTGGTGCGGTTTCTCATCGCTTCAGTGTTCATGGCCGTCGTTGCGATGGCGAAGGGTATTTCCTGGCCGCGTCTCGGGGATTGGCCGTTGCTGGCGGTGTTGGGTTTCTTTGCCGTGAGTCTGCACCACATCGCTCTCAATTACGGGCAGCGGGGTGTCAGCGCTGGGGCGGCCAGTGTCCTGGCCCAGTCCACCCCTCTGTTCAGTACGTTGCTGGCGCATTCTGTCTTCAAGGACAGAGTTGGCGCTTGGCAATGGGGCTGTGTCCTGTGCGGCTTGCTTGGCGCTGCCATAGTCGTCACGGGGGATCGAGGCTTGGGTGACATGGACGCCCGTGGGCTATTGATTCTGCTGGCGGCGCTGTCCTGGAGTGTGTATTTCGCTTTGCAGAAGCGCCATACCCATCGCTACGACGGTTTGACCCTGGTTTGTTACACCGTCTGGTCGGGCACGCTCGTGTTGTTCATTTTCGCGCCGGGTATGTTGAGCGCGGCACGACAGGCTTCGGCTTCGGTGAACCTGGCGGTGTTGGTTCTCGGTATTTTTCCCAGCGCGCTGGCGTACCTTGCTTGGGCCTACGTGCTGGCGCACAGCAACGTGAGCCGCGCTTCCATGGCGCTTTACCTGATACCGCCCACGGCGATGTCGATGGCTTCTTTGGTGTTGGCCGAGCGCCCGTCAATGATGGTGATTGTGGGGGCGGTGATTGTGTTGATGAGCGTGCTGGCGTTGAGTGTTGGGCTGGGTAATGGGGCAAAAGCCAGCTGATGCTGTCGTGGAGGGAGGCAATGAGGTTGGACGTTGTAGCGGCGCAGTTACGCCTACAACTTTTTCCATCCGCGTCCATCGGTCGTGCGATAGGTTCCCCCAGTGGCACAGCACCCACCAGCCCCAAACGCCATTTTCCCCAGCTCAACCGTCACCCCATCCTCTCCCTTGCTCAGCGACTGCCGCGCGCAACGGGTGAAAAAAGGGTAGGGCTCGGTTTCCAGCACCACGGCCCAGGCCAAGTCTTTCGCCGACTGGCCCTCGATCTTGTAAACCGCACAATCGTGAACAACCAGGTGAACAGACTGCCCCGCAAGCGGGCCCTTGAAGACGAGTTCGGGTGGTGCGTCGAGCAGGGCGGTTTTTAGCGGGTCCGGCTCTGAAGCGTACTCGCAGGCCGCAAGCGTGCACATGGCGAGAACCAGGCCTGTCATCCGGATACGTTGCCGCATTATTTTTTGACCGAGTAATCCTGCCCCCACACCCGTACGGTGCTGACCGGCTCGTTCATGCCTTCAAACACGAACTTCTGGCGCACGGCGGTTTTCGGCGGGATGGTGACTTCATCCGGGTTGTCCAGGCCGGTGAGGCGGTTGGCGTAACCTGCTTGGTCAATGGCCAGCAGCACGCCCGTCTGGCCGAGGTTGATCAGGCGCAGTTGGGTGTCGGTGCTGTTTTTGAAGCCGAGGGTGACGCTGATGTTTTCGTCGCTGGGCTCCAGCTTCAGCACCTCGATGGCGATGCGGTCTTTCATTTGTTCGCCGGAGGCAACGATCGCGGCGCCGTCGGTGCCCTGCACCGACTCACGGCCATCGAGCACACCTTCGCTGACGCCGCCCAACAGGTTCTTGCCAGCGGTAATGAAGCTTGAGACGGCTGCCTTGGTCGAGTCCTTGATGAGGCTGCCGTCGGTTGGCTCGCCTTCGGCGAAGCACAGCGAGCTGAGCAAAAGGCTGGAGACGAAGAGGGTGGAGCGTGACGGCAGAAGGTTCATACCTGAGTCCTTGAGGGGGCAGCGACATCGCCCGTCAACAGGGCGAACGGCAATGATAGCCGTGATCATGGGCCGCTAGCGATCTGCTTCCTTGAGTTTTTCCGACATCTTCACCAGCGTTGCCAACGAGTCCGCATTCATCTTGCGCATCAACGACCCGCGCCGCACCTTCACGGTCACCTCGCTCAAACCCAGTCGGGCGGCCACCTGCTTGTTCAACAGCCCTGACACGACCAGGTCCATCACCTCGCGCTCGCCGTCAGTCAACGCGTCATGCCGACGTTTCAATGCGTTGACACTCGCCGCGGCCTTGCGCCGTTCCTGGTCGCGGTTCAGGCCCAGGGTGATTGCATCGAGCAGGTCCTGTTCGCGGAATGGCTTGGTCAGGAACTCCAGCGCCCCGGCCTTCATGGCTTTGACCGACATGGGAATGTCGCCATGGGCGGTGATGAACACCACCGGGACTTGGATATTCAAACGCGCCATTTCCTGCTGGAAATCCAGCCCACTCAGGCCCGGCATGCGCACGTCGAGGATCAGGCACGCCGGGACGTCCGGTCGTTCGGCATCCATGAATTCACGGGCCGAGCCGAAGGCCATGCTCGTCAGGCCCACGGAGGCCAGTAGGTCTTGCAGGGAGGCCCGCACCGAAGGGTCGTCGTCGACGATGAAGACCCTTGAGTCGGCCTGGTCATGCATGTCAGTCTGGCTCATCGGATTCCCTTGTGACGGCGGGCAGGGTGAAGTGAAACGTCGAACCTGACGGCGAATGGCTGGTGGCCCAGAGTCGTCCGTCATGGGCCTCGATGATCGAGCGACTGATGGCCAACCCCATCCCCATGCCGTCCTGCTTGGTGCTGTAGAAAGCGTCGAACACCCGTTCGCGGTCGCTGGCCGGCAAGCCATTGCCCTGGTCGGATACCGAAAAGAGCAGTTGCCCAGGCGATTCGAGCGTCACCTGAAACTGCAGAATCCGCTGGTCGACGTCAACCTGACGCATGGCGTCGAGCGCGTTCATCGCCAGGTTCAGGATCACTTGCTGGATCTGCACTTCGTCCGCCAGCATCGGCGGCAGTCCGTCCTGGACCTGCACCTGCACAGTGATGTTCTGCTCGTTCAGCTCGCCCGTCATCAAGCGCAACGCGGCATGGACCGTGTCGGCCACGTTCAGCCACTGCTTCGTCGGTGCTTGATGCTGGGCCATACCGCGCAACCGAGCGATGATGTCGCTGGCCCGGTGGGTGTCGGCGATGATCCGCTCCACCGCCTGCCGGGCCTTGGGCAGGTTGGGCGGCTCGGTCGCCATCCAGCGCAGGCAGGCACCGCCGCTGGCGGCCACGGCAGCCAGGGGCTGGTTGACTTCGTGGGCGATCGAGGCGGCGAGTTCGCCGAGCATGTTGATGCGGGCGATGTGCGTCAGGTGGGCACGGGTCTGGTGTACCGTGCGCACGGCGGCCGAGAGCCGCAGGGCCAGGTACGTCGTGCCGGCGATGGCCGCGAGGCTGATGAGCACGTTGATCAGACCGGCCTCCGTGTCGCCAAAACGCGTCAGCCGATAACTCAGGGTCGTCAGGACCATGCAGATCAGCGCTACCCCTGCCACGGCGCGTGCCGGCAGGATTCTCACCGCGATCAGCACCACCACGATCTGGAAGACCCCGACCGCGATTTCCAGGTCGGTGACCGTATCGATCGCCGCGATGCCGAGGGCCAACCCCAGCAGGAGCAGCAGGCGCAGGGTCAACTGGGTTCTTCTCATTGAATGTCCATCGCGCATTGCTCCAACGACCGATCCACGCAGTTTATACCGCAGCACCTCAGGATGGATTGTCCAGGCTGAACTGATCGGCCACTTCGTCATAGGCGAACAACTCGGCGTAGCGCCCCCACTGCGTGACACAGTCCAGCGTAATGGCGGCGTCGTGCTCGGACATGAAATCTTCCAGTTGGTCACGGAAACGCCTGGCCGGTGCGGTGCGGGTGGGGCGGTCGTCCAGCACCCGGCGCACATGCCCCACCAACGGCACATATTTAAGCAGGTGCCGGGCAAACAGGTGTTTGCGCTCATCCACCGCTGACTCGGCGTAGCGCAGCCCGGCCGGCAGGAGGGTGATGTGGCCATCCTGCAGGTCGGCCAGGCGCAGGAGCTGCAACACCTCGGCGACTGGCAAAAGATCACTGGCGGTGTAGCGCAATGCGTCGGCGAGCTCGCGCAGATCCGCTTGGCCGCCAAACGGCTGATCCTGCACCGCTTCGATCAGCCCGGCCAGGGCATTGCTGGAAATCGACGGCAGGACCATGCCCACGCCGCTGCCTGCAAAGGTCTCCTGACGTGCGGAGCCGACATTCGCGCCGCCGGCCATCTGCACGTAAATGTGTTCGACCAGGGCTTGGAACGCCGGGTCGGCGCGATTGCGCGGCTGGCTGAGATCCACGGCGATCTCACTCATGACCCGCCCCGGGTTGGAGGAAAAAATCAGTATCCGGTCACACATCAGCACGGCTTCTTCGATGTTATGGGTGACCATCAGGATCGACCTGATCGGCATGCGCCCCTCACGCCACAACTCCAGCAGATCGGTGCGCAGCGTTTCGGCGGTCAATACGTCCAGGGCGGAAAACGGCTCGTCCATCAACAACACATCCGGATTGACCACCAGTGCGCGGGCCAGGCCGACGCGCTGGCGCATGCCGCCCGACAGTTCCTTGGGGAAGGCGCTTTCGAAGCCGTCGAGGCCGATCATATCGATGGCGGCCAGCGCCCGCCGACGTCGCTCAGGCGCCGCCACGCCCAAGGCTTCGAGGCCGATCTCGACGTTTTGCAGCACCGTCAGCCAGGGGAACAGGGCGAAGCTCTGGAACACCATGCGCACCGAACTCGCCAGTCCTTGGGCATTGGGCGGAAAATCCACCACCCCTGTGGTGGGTGAAATCAGGCCGGCGATGGAGCGCAGCAAGGTCGATTTGCCGGAGCCCGAACGCCCCAGCAGGCCGACGATTTCGCCTTCGTCCAGGCGCATGCAGACATTGTCCAGGACCCGGCGCTCGGCACCGCCGCCCGTGCCGTAGACATGGCCGACTTGCTGCACATCCACCAGGCAGCGTTTGTCTATCACTTGCATGAGATTGCCCTCAATCAATTCGAAGCCGACGTTCGGCGAAACCGTACAGCGGGCGCCACAGCAACCGGTTGAAACCGACCACGAAAATCGACATGACCACGACGCCCAGCGCCACCCGATGCAGATCCCCGGCCGTGGTGGCCTGGGCGATAAAGGCACCCAAGCCGGACGCATACAGATGCTGGTCGCCCCAGGACACCGCCTCGGCGACGATGCTGGCGTTCCATGAGCCACCCGCTGCCGTGAGGGCGCCGGTGATGTAATGAGGGAAGACGCCCGGCAGCGCGACCTGGCGCCACCACTGCCAGCCGCGCACGTGGAAGCTGCGCGCCGCCTCGCGCAAATCCGTCGGCAGGGCGCTGGCACCGGCAATCACGTTGAACAGGATGTACCACTGGGTGCCCAGGATCATCAGCGGCGAGAGCCAGACATCGGGGTCGAGTTTCAGGGCGACGATGGCGATCACCGCAAACGGAAACAGTACGTTGGCGGGGAAGGCCGCCAGCAATTGCGCGACGGGTTGCAAGCGTTCGGCCCAGCGCGGGTTCAAGCCGATCCAGACGCCGATGGGCACCCACACTACGCTGGCCAGCACGATGAGCACGCTGACTCGCAACAGGGTGGCCAGGCCCAGGCCGAAGGTACTGGCGACGTCGTCCCAGCCCAACGTGCTGCCAATGAAACGCGACAAGTACAGGATGCCGGCGATGCAGGCCGCGGCGACGAGGGCGAGCCAAGCCAGGTCGGCGGCGCGGCTGACGCGGGCGCTGGTCCTGAAGCGGATGGACGGCAGCCGCGGGATCTTTTCCAGAAACAACGACGCCTTGAGGCTGCCCAGCGCCAGCAGCACCAAGGGCACCAGGCGAGTCGAGCGCAGCAGGTCATAGACCCTGGACCGTGGGCGTTTCTGGGAGGCGGTCTGTTCAAAGCGGAATTTGTCCGCCCAGGCGACAATCGGCCGGAAAAACAGCAGGTCATAGGCAATGATCACCCCAACCATGGCCAGCACCGCCCAAGCGATCGCGGCGATGTTTTGCTGCTCGATCGCCAGCGCCAGCCATGAACCGATGCCCGGCAGGCTGACGGTGGTGTCGCCGACGGTAATGGCTTCGGACGCGACGACGAAAAACCAGCCGCCGGACATCGACATCATCATGTTCCACACCAGGCCCGGCGTGGCGAACGGTAGCTCCAACCTGACGAAACGTTGCCATGGTGAAAACGAGAACTGTCGGCTGACGTCATAGAGATCGTTGGGCACGGTTCTCAGCGACTGATAGAAACTGAAGGTCATGTTCCAGACTTGGCTGGTGAAGATGGCGAAGATGGCCGCGCACTCCACGCCGGTCTCCTTGCCCGGGAACAGTCCCATGAAGAACACAACGGTAAAGGTCAGGAAGCCCAGTACCGGCACGGATTGGAGAATATCCAACGCCGGCAGGATCACCATTGCCGCCTTGCGGCTTTTGGCTGCCAAGGTGGCAATGACCAGGGAAAAAACCAATGAAACAAACAAGGCGATGAACATGCGCAACGTGGTGCGCAAGGCATATTCCGGCAGGTGCACCAGATCCAGGGACAGTGGCGAAGCATCCAGCACGCCGAGGGGCTGGTTCATCTGATCCAGGCCATGGAATACAAAGGCAGCCAAGAGCACCAGGAGGCCCAATGACGCTATGTCGGCGCGCCAGGAATGGGCAGGGAGTTGTTCTCTGTTTTTGAAGGGCGTCAATGCAGGTGCAAGGAATGAAGGGCGCATGGATCACCTCTATCTAAGCTTTGGAAATCAGGGCTGCGACCACACTGGCGATCATTGGAAGTCATGAAGTTGAAGCGCACTTGAGCGGGGGCGTTAAGTACCCGGCAAGATTAAGTGGTGCCCGGGTTGATGACCACGCTGACTTGGGACATGAAAATATACGTTGGTATATCCGTTCCCTTCGGTGAGAGAACTCTGCGGCAGGGCTTTATCTTTTGTTGCTCACTGAAATTGTGCGAGGAGGGTGGAGGGGCGTTCGTCTGATCCGTATTTTCCTGCGCCAGGTGCCTCTGTAATGAACCCGGGCCCAGCCCCAGAATAACCACGCGGCCAGCCTACCGGGCTGCCCGTGTACTGCAATTTTTTGGTCCAGGAGTGCTCATGGCGAAGATGGCGATTTTTCTAGGTGGTTTTTTGGCACTGACGCTTCTGATCGGCGTGCTGGCGACGATTTCGCCCGTATAGGCACAAGCGGTTGAAGCTTCTGTGACGAGGGATTGTTCCTCGCCACAACTCCACTGTGGGAGCGAGCTTGCTCGCGATAGCGGTGGTTCAGCTTGCATCCGTGTTGAATGGGCCGCCGCCATCGCGAGCAAGCTCGCTCCCACAGGTTTTGATTGCCTTTTTAATGCTGTTACCGATGCAAGATCACCTGGGCGATTTCCTGCAACCCCATCACCCGCTGTGCGGCGTTGAGTTTGATCGCTTCCTTGGGCATGCCGAAGACCACGCAACTGGCTTCGTCCTGGGCCACGGTGGCGGCGCCGGCGTCGAGCATTTCCTTTAGGCCGCGGGCGCCGTCGTCGCCCATGCCGGTCATGATGATGCCGGTGGCGTTGCGGCCGGCGAATTTGGCGACTGAGCGAAACAATACATCCACCGAGGGGCGATGGCGGTTGACCAGCGGGCCGTCCACCACTTGCACGTGGTAGAACGCGCCGCTGCGGGTCACCATCATGTGTTTGCCGCCCGGGGCGATGAGCGCCAGGCCCGGGTGGATGCGGTCGTTGTTACGGGCTTCGCGCACTTCGATCTGGCACAGGCTGTTGAGCCGGGCGGCGAACGAGGCGGTGAACTTCTCCGGCATGTGCTGAACGATGACGATGCCCGGGCACACCCGTGGCAGGGCGGTGAGCACCGCTTCCAGGGCTTGGGTGCCGCCGGTGGAGGTACCCAGGGCGACGATGCGTTCGGTGGTCTGCGCCATGGCATGGCCGTTGGCGGCGGGCAGCATGGCGTCGGCGGTGAGTTTGATCGCCGGCGCCAGCGCCGTCGGGGCGGGACGCTTGCCGAGGTTGCGCACATTGACCTGGGCGGCGGCACGGATCGCCGACACCAATTCGGGCGCCGACTCCAACAGAAAGTTCTTCAGCCCGGTGGTGGGCTTGGTGATGATTTCCACCGCGCCTGCGGCCATCGCCTGCAACGTCGTTTCCGCCCCCCGGGGCGTCAGGGATGAACAGATCACCACCGGGGTGGGGCGTTCGCTCATGATTTTCTTCAGGAAAGTGATGCCGTCCATGCGCGGCATTTCCACGTCCAGCACGATCACGTCGGGCCATTCCTTGGTCAGTTTGTCCATGGCGAAAATCGGGTCGGACGCCGCGCCCATGACGTGGATGTCCGGTGTCTCGCTGAGAATCGCCAATAACACCTGGCGAACCACGGCAGAGTCATCCACCAGCAGTACATTGATCTTTTTTGACATGGTCAGTGCCGGGTCCTTATGGGTTGGTGCCTGACCCACACATCGCCGCTGCGCAGGTCGAAGATGATGCTGCGGTGGCCGGTGCTGCCCATGTCCTGGGCGATCAGGTCGAGGCGATAGAGGGCGGCCATTTCCAGCGCGGCGTTGACGTTCAGTCGTGCCACATCGCCGTAGGGCACATGGCGTTGCAGCTCGGGGAACATCTCCCCGCCGCCGAACAGCTTGAGTTGGTAGTCCTCGGGGGCGGTGCGGTGCGCCCGGGCCTGACGGATGAACAGTTCGATGGCTTCGTCGGCGTAGAGGCCGTTCAGTGCGGTGGAGCAGCGCACTCGACTGGGCAGCATGAAGTGGCACATGGCACCGATCCTGCGTTCGGGGTGCCACAGCGTGATCGCCACGCAAGAGCCGAGAATCGTGCGCAGGCGAGTCGGGCAGGTGGCGAAGCGAAACTCCCCTGGCGCCAGGTATTCCTCGGCCACTGCTCTGATGGCGGCGTTCATGGTTTGCGGTAAATCGAGGGCGCCACCAGTTTCAACGCATCGGACACACCGTTGAGACTCTCCGAGTGGCTGACGATGAAATACCCGCCGGGCTTGAGTCGGGGGATCAAGCGGGCGACCACTTTGCTTTTGGTGGGTTGGTCGAAATAGATCATGACGTTGCGCAGGAAGATCACATCGAACTCCCCCAGCTCCGGCAAGGTGTCGTTGAGGTTGACCTGGATGAAGTTGACCCGGTTGCGCAACGCCCGGTCGATGAGGAACGTGCCTTGCTGGCTGCCGGTGCCCTTGAGGCAGTATTTCACCAGCAGCGGCTGGGGCAGGGTACGGGCGCGTTCCATCGGGTAATGCCCGGAGCGCGCCTTGGCCAGCACCTGGCTGCTGATGTCCGAACCGATCACTTCCCAGGGCGTGGTGCCCAGCCCTTCGGCCAGGGTCATGGCCAGGCTATAGGGTTCTTCCCCGGAAGAGCTGGCGGCGCTCCACAGGCGGAAGGTCTTGCCCGGCGTTGCGTGGGGCAGTACGTGTTGGCGCAGGAAATCGAAATGCTTGGGCTCGCGGAAAAAGTAGGTCTCGTTGGTCGTCAGCAGGTCCAGCGCCACTTGTAATTCATCGGTGCGCTGGCCGTTCATGATCAGCTTGAAATACTCGCCGTAGCTGTCCAGCTCATAGTGCTTGAGGCGCTTGAACAGGCGCCCGGCCACCAGGGCTTTCTTGGCCTCGGACAGGCTGATGCCAGCGGCCTGGTACAGCCAGGACTGGAACTGGCCGAATTCTCGGTCACTGAGCGCCAGCGCGTTCGCCGTGCGTTCCTTGCAGGTATCGGTGTTCACGGGGCATCCACTTCCAGCGCGTTCGGGCTGGCTTCGGCGAGTTGGGACATTTCGTCGATGGACAATACGCGGTCCACCTCCAGTACGATGACGAACTTGCCATCGACCTTGGCCATGCCACTGATGAAATCGGCCCGGATCTTCGCGCCGAAGCTCGGTGGCGGCTCGATCTGCGAAGCCGGGATCTCCAGCACCGCCGACACCGTGTCCACCAGCAGACCAATGTCCTGGGCCTGGCCGTCGGCGCTGGACGCCTCGATGATTACCACGCACGAGCGCCGGCTGATCGCCGAATTCGTCCGGCCGAAACGGGCCGACAGGTCGACGACCGGCACGACCGCGCCCCGCAGGTTGATCACCCCGCGCACGAAGGTCGGCATCATCGGCACGACGGTCAGGTTGCCGTATTCGATGATTTCCTTGATGCACAGGATGCCGATGGCAAACATCTCCGTGCCGAGCATGAACGTCAGGTATTGCGCTTCTTCCTCGACCGCGATGGCGGTCTGACGTGTGGTCGCGATGGCGCCCATTGCTTTTTCTCCTTTAAGCAAGCCTGTGGAACCGGGCCATCAGAACCGGGTGAATTCCGATTCGTCCGGGGCGGTGGCCATGTTGTAGGCAAACGCCTTGGGCATGATCGGTGCCGGTGCCCGCGCCGGTTTGCGGCCGGAGGAACCGGGAGTGTTATCGACCCTGGCAACTTGCACAGCGGACTTGGGCGGCGTGTCCAAGGTGAAGAAGCTCATGGCCTGTTGCAGCTGTTCGGCCTGGCTGCTCATCTCCTCGGCGGTGGCGGCCAGCTCTTCGCTGCTGGAGGCGTTCTGTTGGGTCACCTGGTTGAGCTGGGTCATGGCGGTGTTGATCTGCGCCACACCGGCGGCCTGTTCTTCGGAGGCGGCGCTGATTTCCTGCACCAGGTCCGAGGTCTTGTTGATCGAGGGGACCATTTCGTTGAGCAGGTTTCCAGCCTTTTCCGCCATATCGACGCTGCTGGAAGACAGCTCGCCGATTTCCTGGGCGGCCACCTGGCTGCGTTCGGCCAGCTTGCGCACTTCGGCGGCGACCACGGCGAAGCCTTTGCCGTGTTCACCGGCGCGGGCTGCCTCGATGGCTGCGTTGAGCGCCAGCAGGTTGGTCTGGTAGGCGATGTCGTCGATGATGCTGATGCGCTGGGCGATTTTCTTCATCGCCACCACGGTCTGCTGCACCGATTCGCCGCCGTCGGTGGCTTCCTTGGCGGCTTTGCTGGCCATGCCATCGGTGACCTTGGCGTTCTCGGTGTTCTGGTTGATGCTGGCGCTCATCTGCTCGATGGACGCGCTGGTTTCCTCGACGCTGGCCGCCTGCTCGCTGGTGGCCTGGCTCATCGATTGCGCGGTGGCGCTGACTTCTTCGGAGGCGCTGGCCAGGTTGTCCGCGGCGTTACGCACTTCGCCAATGATGTGCGAGAGCTTACCGACCATATTCTGCATGGCGTTGAGCACCATGCCGGTTTCGTCCTTGGAGCCGCCTTCGATTTTTGCGTTCAGGTTGCCTTCGGCCAACTGCTCGGCGACGGTCGCGGCCTGTTTCAAGGGGCGGGAGATGATGCGCGAGATGAACAGCGCCAGGCCCAGGCCCACCAGCAGGGCGGCAATCAGCACGACGATGATCGACAGGCGCGATTTTTCAAACAGCGCTGCGCCACGCTCGCTGGCGGCGCTGGCGCCGGCGTCATTGAGTTCCACCAGTTTTTGCAGGTCGCTGACCACCAGCTCGAATTGACGCTTGGATTCGCCCTTGAGCAGTGCATGGGCTTGCTCGGTCAGGTTTTGCCGAGACAGTGCAAGCAGGTCCTTGCTGACTGCGAGGTAAGCGACCCAGTCATTGCGGGTGGTTTCGAACAGCTGGCGGTCCTCTGCATTGGAGAGCAGTTTTTCATAGGTCGCCAGGCGTGTCTCGAAAGCCTTTTTGGATTCTTCGGCTTCTTGCTCGATGGTGGCGCGTTCCTGTTCGGAATCGGCGGTAATGTGGCGGTTTTCCTTGAGGCGGTAGTTTGCCCCGTAGAAACGCATGCCCGAGGCAGCACGCATGGATGGCATCCAGTTTTCCCGGATCTCGACGGTGGTGCTGTTCACCTCGCCCAGTTGGATGATCGCGAACACCCCCATGACGGCTGTCAGGGCCAGCACCACAAGAAATGAAGTGATCAGTTTGGTGGCGATTCTAAGATCGTAGAACCATTTCATTGGGAAGTACCTCTCCATGGAAGTGCTAAAGCGTCAGCGAGCGTTGGCTTGTTGTAATTGAGTCGGGGTGTAGCGGTTTTCTGTCTGGGCGATCTCGGTGAGCAGCGCCGGTACGTCGAGAATCAACGCCACGGCGCCACTGCCCAGGATGGTCGAGCCACTGATGCCGCGAAGGGCGCCAAACAGCTTGCCCAGCGGTTTGATCACGGTCTGGAATTCACCCAGCAAGTCATCCACCACCAGCCCGGCCTTGAGTTCGGCGTAGCGCACCACCACCACGTTCTGCCGACGCGCGGCCGGGCCTTCGTGGCTGAAGTGATCGCGCAGGTAGACCAGGGGCAGCACCTCGCCGCGCAGGTCGAGGTAGCCTTGCTCGCGGCTGGCGAGCCCATCGTCTTCGCTCAGCTCGATGCATTCCTGGACCATGTCCAGCGGTATCACATAGGTCGACTGACCGATGCCCACCAGGAATCCATTGATGATCGCCAGGGTCAGTGGCAGGCGGATGCGCACCACGGTGCCCTTGCCGGGCTGGCTGTCCAGGTCGACGGTGCCGCGCAGCAGGGTGATGTTGCGCTTGACCACGTCCATGCCCACGCCCCGCCCCGAAAGGTTGGTCACGGCCTGGGCGGTGGAAAAGCCGGGTTCGAAAATCAGGTTGTAGATTTCCTGGTCGGTGGGGCTGGCACCTGGCTGCACCAGGCCACGTTCCTGGGCCTTTTCCAGGATCCGGTCACGGTTCAGGCCGGCGCCGTCGTCGGCGATTTCCAGCACGATGCTGCCGGAGTCGTGATACGCGTTGAGGTGCAAGTGCCCCTTGACCGGTTTGCCGGCCGTCAGCCGCGCCTCGGCGGTTTCAATGCCGTGGTCCATGGCGTTGCGCAGCAAGTGCATGAGTGGGTCGCCGATTTTTTCCACCACGGTCTTGTCCAGCTCGGTCTCCGCGCCGCTGATGATCAGGTCGATATCCTTGCCCAGTTCCTGGCTGACATCGCGCACCACCCGACGGAAGCGGTTGAAGGTTTCGCCAATGGGGATCATGCGCAGGCGCAGGGCGCCGTCGAGAATTTCTTCCACCAGCCCGGAGACCGACGAGGTGGCTTCCTGCAACGGGTCGTTGTGGCAGGTGCGGGCCAGCAGGCTGGCGCCGGCGCTGGCAATGACCAGTTCGCCCACCAGGTTGATCAACTCGTCGAGCTTGTCGGCGTTGACCCGTACGTAGGTGTCCTTGGCCTTGCTGTCGCTGGTCACCGCTTGTTTGTCGGTGGCGATCTGGGCGGGCATGCGCGGCGTCTTGCGCTGGTCGGACAGCAACTCGCCGGTGGCGACCAACGCAGTGGTTTCCTCGGCCGGTTCCGGTGATGTGGTCATCAGGCCGGTGTTGGCCGGGGGGGCGATGTCGTCATCCTGGGCAACGATCTCGATCTCGCAGTCTTCCCGGACGAAATCGAACACTTCGTTGATCGCCCCGTGGCTGGCGGCCGAGCGAAACGCGATGTCGAAGCCCAGGTAGCAGGACTCGGCGTCCCAGGCATCGGCGGCGGGCAGGGTGTCGGTCAGGGTGGTGAGGTCGACGATTTCACCCAGGGTTTGCAGGTAACGCAGGAACGACAGCGGGTCCATGCCATTGCGGAACACGTCCTGGCCGAAACGCAGGGAAAGGTGCCAGAGGCGCATTTCGCCAGGTTCGCGGGTTTCGGTGTCCCGCGCAGGCGTTGGGGCCGCGGCCGGCGAGGGCGCCTGGTATTCCTGCAGGATCTGGCACAGCTCCACTTCCCGTTGCAGGGCCGGTGGCGGCAGCGCTCCGCCCTGGTTGGCGGCCACGTTGATCAGTTCCAGCATGTGGTCGCTGGACTTGAGCAACACCGCAATCAGGCCGGCGTCCACCTCGACGCTGCCGTTGCGCAGGCGGTCGAGCACGTCTTCGACGATGTGGGTGAAGCTGACGATCGGTTCCAGGCCGAACAGGCCGGCCGACCCCTTGATCGTGTGGGCCGCCCGGAAGATCGCACCGATGGCGTCATCGTCGCCGGGGTCGGTTTCCAGCTGCAGCAGCGACTCTTCCATCGCCTGCAGCTGTTCCCGTGCCTCGACGATGAAGGTCTGTTGTGCCTGATCGAGATTGATGCTCACGCTCATTTCCTTTGTCGTGTCCGACGTCCTAGGCAACCAGGTTGCACAGGGCAAGTGTCTCCGTGACGGCCTGGCTTTGGCCGGTAAGTGTCAGTTGGGTCCCGGCCCGGGAGGCCTCGCGCTGCACCATCAGCAGCAGTTGCAGGCCAGCGCCGTCCATCTCGGTGATCTGCGACAGATCGAGGGCCATTCGCGGCGTTGCCCCCAAGTGCGGCAGCCACTGCGCGGCCAGCTCGGCCGCGGTGTAGATCGTCAGTTCGCCGTCGATGTGCACCTGGGCAGTGTCATCCCGTGTTTCGTAGTGCAACGGCATGGGAGCCTCCGGCTATCAAGGAAGAATCAGCTTGGATACCGCCGCCAGCATCTGCGCCGGCTGGAACGGCTTGACCACCCAGGCCTTGGCCCCGGCGGCCTGGCCTTCCTGTTTCTTCGATTCCTGGGATTCGGTGGTGAGCATGATGATCGGCGTGAACTTGTAGCTGGCCAGCTTCTTGACCTCCTTGACGAAGGTGATGCCGTCCATGTTGGGCATGTTCACGTCACTGATGATCAGGTGCACTTTCTGGCCGTTGAGCTTGCCCAGCGCGTCCTTGCCATCGCTGGCTTCGATCACGTCATAGCCGGCACTTTTCAACGCGATGCCGACCACCTGCCGAACGCTCGCGGAGTCGTCGACAACCAATACACTTTTAGCCATGAGCGGCTCTCCTAAAAGAAGGTTATTTCCTGTGAAGTCTGTTGCGCGCTCGAGTCGCCGTGGTGATTGCGGCGTTGCTCGTCGGTGGCGTAAGTGGTTTCCATGCGCGCCAGCCATTGGCGGGCATCGATGGAGACGGCCTGGTCGGGCGACTGACTGGCCTGCTGCAGATGCACATGCAGGTCCTCTATGTTGTCGCGCACGTGGCTGAGGATCTGGCTGACCCGATCCTGGAATTGCAGGCTGACCAGCACCTCGGTGAGTTCATCGCGGATGCCGAAGCTTTCCCGTTGCAGCATGTCGGCCGAGTCGGCCAATCGGCCGGTGACACTCTTGAAGCGCTCCAGCACCTGCTGGATGCTTTGCTCGGAAGCACTGACCGAATGGCTGTCCTGGTCCGCGCCGCTGGAAGCGGCATGCACCAGTTGGGTGATGGCGGTGTTGATGATGTCGACCTTGGCCGACATCTGCTGGCCGGTCTCGCTGGACTTGCTCGAGAGGCTGCGCACGGCGTCGGCCACCACAGCAAACCCACGCCCGGCCTCGCCGGCACGGGCGGCTTCGATGGCGGCGTTGAGGGCCAGCAGGTTGGTCTGCGCGGCAATCGCCGCGACGTCGGCGGCCATAGTCCGCAGCTCGCCGGTATAGGCCGTCAGGTTGCGCACCTGGGCCAGGGTTTCGTCACGGCTGGCCTGGGTGGCCTTCAGGGAGTCGATGACCTTGACCAGTTCACCTTCGCTTTGGGCCAGCACCTGCACGGCGCCGCCACCGCTGCCGCCGGCCAGTTCACCGGCGGCCAATTGCGAGGCTTGCACGGTGTCTTCCAGGCGTGACGAAATGCCGGTGAAGCGGCCGGTCAGGGAAACGATCGCGGTCTCGGTCTGCTGCCGGGAGCTTTCGACCTGCTTGGCCCAGATCGGCATGGCACCGAGGATGACGTCGTTGAGTTGTGCGTGGGTTTTATGGGCCTGGTGCGCGCTGCCTTGCAGGTCGTGGTGGGCGATGGCGGCGGCGAGGGCGCTGTCGAACTGTTGGCGTTGCGAGCGCGCACCCCATGCGCCAGCACCGACGCCCAAGACCAGGATCGCCACACTCAAACCGATGTTTTGCCCACTCGTGCCATTGAGCGCCAGCACGCCAATGCTCGCGGCAATGGCCACCAGCACGGCGCTCCAGAGAATGCGTGGTTGTGCTCGGGAAAGGGAATGACCGTGAGAGTACGACGTCATGGTTCGGTCCTTGAACAGTGGTGCTGACAGGTAATTTGCGAATAACTGGTTATCTGCAAAGCCGGCATGGTCTTGAGGACCAGTCGTCCGATTTCGATAAAAATAATGGCACAGTGCTATCTAAGGATAGACGAGATCGGGAAATTGTCGAGGTGGCCTGACCTATGGAGATCCCCTGGCCAGGGCGCTAGCCCCCGGTGGACTGCGCTGTAGGAGCTGCCGAGCGAAGCGAGGCTGCGATCCTTCCAAGGCTCGTTGAATATCCAGTGGAAGACCAAAAGATCGCAGCCTTCAGCAGCTCCTACAGCGCAGTCAAGCGCCCTCGTCACGAAAACGGACATCTTCTGAAACAGAATCGATGGATTGAGCTAAATTACCCCGCATCGGATTTTCGAACTGCCATCAGAGTCCCCATGCCGACCCAGCCCCTCTGGAAAACCTATCTCCTGTTCCTGATCCCCATGGTCCTGTCCAACTTCCTGCAGTCCATGTCCGGCACGTTCAACAGCATCTACATCGGCCAGATGCTCGGCACCCAGGCGTTGGCGTCGGTGTCGGGCATGTTTCCCATCGTGTTTTTCTTTATCGCCTTGGTGATCGGCCTGGGCGCGGGGGCGGGGGTGTTGATCGGGCAGGCCTATGGCGCCGGCGAAACCGGTACGGTGAAGGCGATTGCCGGTTCGACCTTGTTGCTGGGGGCGATCATTGGCCTGGTGGCGGCGGTGCTTGGCAGTGTCTTCGCGCGTCAGGCGTTGCAAGGGCTCGGCACGCCGGCCGATGTGCTGGAGGACGCCGTTTCCTATGCCCGGGTCATGCTGTGGATCCTGCCGATGTTGCTGGTATTCGTGCTGTTCACCCAGTTGCTGCGCGGGGTGAGCGATACGGTGTCACCGATGTTGGCGCTGCTGGTGTCCACCAGCGTCGGGCTGCTGCTCACGCCAGCGTTGATCCGCGGCTGGCTGGGGTTGCCGCAGATGGGCATCCAGAGCGCGGCATGGGCGGGGCTGGCGGGGACGACGTCGGCGATGCTGATGCTGGCGTGGCGCCTGCGTCGCCGCGAGCATGCCCTGGCGCCGGACCGTGCGTTGTTCGCGGCGATGCGCCTGGACAGGGACATCCTCGGCAAGGTGTTGCGCATCGGCCTGCCCACGGGGTTGCAGATGGTGGTGATCTCGTTGTCGGAATTGGTGATCCTGGCGCTGGTCAATCGCCACGGCTCCCAGGCCACGGCGGCCTACGGTGCGGTGACGCAGATCGTCAATTACGTGCAGTTTCCGGCGCTGTCGATTGCCATCACTGCCTCGATCCTCGGCGCCCAGGCCATCGGTGCCGGCCGCCTGGAGCGCCTGGGGCCGATCCTGCGCACGGGGCTTGCATTCAACCTCTGGCTCACCGGTGGGCTGGTGCTCCTGGGCTATCTGTTATCCCACTGGCTGCTGGGGCTATTCATCACTGATCCGGCGGCCCGGGTCCAGGCCGAACACTTGCTGCATATCATGCTCTGGAGCTTGCTGGTGTTCGGCTTCCAGGCGATCGTCGGCGGTATCATGCGCGCCAGCGGCACGGTGCTGGTGCCGGTCGCTATCTCGATTTTCTGCATCGTCGCCGTGCAAGTGCCGGCCGCGTATCTGCTGGACGCGCACTTCGGGTTGCAAGGGGTGTGGATGGCGTTCCCGGTGGCTTACTTGAGCATGCTGTTGTTGCAGACGCTTTACTACAAGCGGGTCTGGCAGCATCAGCCGATCGAGCGGTTGGTGTAATCAACCCACCACCGCACCCCTGTGGGAGCGAGCTTGCTCGCGATGGCGTCGGCACACTCGGCATCGATGCAGGCTGATCCACCGCTATCGCGAGCAAGCTCGCTCCCACAAGGGTTCGGTGCCTGGCGATGTTACAGTGGTCGTTACCCGTCATGCCGCCACCGAGGATCCGATGCCAACCAGCCCTCTACCCAACCTTGCTTACCGCGCCTTCCTCTTCGACATGGACGGCACACTGCTCAACTCCATCGCCGCCACCGAGCGGATCTGGACACGCTGGGCCCTGCGCCATGGCTTGGACGTGGCGACGTTCCTGCCGACCATCCATGGCGTGCGCGCCATCGACACCATCGCCCGCCAGCACCTGCCAGGGGTGGATGCCCAGGCCGAGGCCGAGCAGCTTACCCGGGAAGAAATCGAAGACGTCGAAGGGGTAGTGCAAGTGCCCGGTGCGCTGGCATTTCTGAAAAGCCTGCCGCCAGAGCGATGGGCAATCGTCACCTCAGCGCCCATGGCATTGGCCTTGCGGCGTATGGAAGCGGCGGGGATCCCGCGCCCGGCAGTGATGGTGACCGCCGAGGATGTGAGCGACGGCAAGCCCGACCCCACCTGCTATCGCCTGGCGGCCGAGCGCTTGCAGGTGACGCCCCAGGAATGTCTGGTGTTTGAAGACGCCGAGGCCGGTATTCGGGCAGGCGAGGCCGCCGGGGCCGATGTGATGGTGGTGACGGCAACGCACACGCATCCCGTGGTCACCCTTCATCCGCAGATCAAGGACTACCTCGGGCTAGGCATTGAGGTGGATGAGGCCGGCCTGATGCGACTGCCTTCGATGCTATGACCGCCGCGAAACTCCTGTGGGAGCGAGCTTGCTCGCGATAGCGGTGATTCAGCCTGCATCAGAGCTGAATGTACCGACGCTATCGCGAGCGAGCTCGCTCCCACAGTTTTTTGAGTCATTCACCGGCATTGCAGCCACCACAAATCCCCCCTGTGGGAGCGAGCTTGCTCGCGATAGCGGTGATTCAGCCTGCATCAGAGCTGAATGTACCGACGCCATCGCGAGCGAGCTCGCTCCCACATTGGATCTGTGGTCCTCAGAGAGGTCAGGTCACCACGCGATAACACGGCACATACGCCGCGCCGCCCGGCAGTTTCATGCGGTGTTGGGCGACGAAGGCCTGGAGCAGGCGGTCGAGGGGTTCCATGATGGCGGCGTCGCCGTGGATCTCGTAAGGACCGTGTTCTTCGATCAGGCGGATGCCCTTGTCCTTGACGTTACCGGCCACGATCCCCGAGAACGCCCGGCGCAGGTTGGCGGCCAGTTCGTGGGCGGGCAGGTCGCGGCTCAGGCCCAGGCTGGCCATGTTGGCGTGAGTCGGGTCGAACGGGCGCTGGAAGCCCTCGTCGATCTTCAGCAGCCAGTTGAAGTGGAAGGCGTCGTTGCGCTCGCGGCGGAACTGCTTGACCTCCTTGAGCCCCTGGGTCATCTGCCGGGCCACTTCGGCCGGGTCGTCAATGATGATCTGGTAGTGCTTCTGCGCGGCCTCGCCCAAGGTCGCACCGACAAACGCATGCAACTGGTCGAGGTACGGCGCGGCGCTTTTCGGCCCGGTGAGTACGACGGGGAAGGGCAGGTCCTCGTTGGCCGGGTGCATCAGGATGCCCAGCAGGTACAGGAACTCTTCCGCCGTACCGGCGCCGCCCGGGAAGATGATGATGCCATGGCCGACGCGCACGAAGGCTTCCAGGCGTTTCTCGATGTCCGGCAGGATCACCAGCTCATTGACGATCGGGTTCGGCGCCTCGGCGGCGATGATCCCCGGCTCCGTCAGGCCCAGGTAGCGACCACCATGGATGCGCTGCTTGGCGTGGGCGATGGTGGCGCCTTTCATCGGGCCTTTCATCACGCCCGGGCCGCAGCCGGTGCAGATGTCCAGGCTGCGCAAGCCCAGTTCGTGGCCGACCTTCTTGGTGTATTTGTATTCTTCGGTGTTGATCGAGTGACCGCCCCAGCACACGACGATTTTCGGCTCCACGCCAGGGCGCAGGGTGCGGGCGTTGCGCAGCAGGTGGAACACGTAGTCGCTGATGCCCTGGGACGAGCTGAGGTCGATGCGCTGGCTGTCCAGTTCGTTCTCGGTGTAGACGATGTCGCGCAGGGCACTGAAGAGCATTTCCCGGGTGCTGGCGATCATTTCGCCGTCGACGAACGCATCGGCTGGCGCGTTCAGCAGCTCCAGGCGTACGCCCCGGTCCTGCTGGTGAATGCGGATCTCGAAGTCCTTGTAGGCTTCCAGGATGGTCTTGGCGTTATCGACATGGGCGCCGGTATTGAGAATGGCCAGGGCGCACTGGCGAAAGAGGGTATAGATGCTGCCGGAACCGGCTTCGCTCAGTTGCTGGACTTCGCGCTGGGACAAAGTCTCCAGGCTGCCCTTGGGGCTTACCGAGGCGTTGATTACATGTCTTTGAGTCATTCAGCTTTCCTTGAAAACGATGCCATGCACACGACGACGGCATCTTGAAAAAAACGTCCACGCCGAAAGATCGCACGATCCTTGCGCTATCGCCATGGACTTCGATCCGGGCCCGGCGAGTCGGCGGCCATACAAAATGAGCCCCAGCATAGCTAAATCGACCGGGCAGGCGATAATGCGTGACTCTTTTGATGCCGTACAAGGAAATTGCGCCGCGATGTTCGAGATCAAACCGTGGGATGGCGACACCTACCGCAGGCAGACCCGCCGCAGCACCCTGATCATCGCGGTGGTGTTCCTGGCCCTGGCGATGCTGCTGTCCAGCCTGGCCGTGATGCTGTTGGGTACGCCCGCAGGTGATAACTTTCGCTTCAACCTCGGCGGGGTGATTGTCGCCGTGTTGGCGATGGCTGTGCTGATGCGCCAGTATTTCTGGTCGCAGCCGTGGATGGCCGCCGCGGTGTACGGCTGGCAGCTCAAGCGCAGCCTGATGAAAATCACCAACGTGATGCACCAGGTGACGGCCGGTGTGCAGGCCCGGGACCCCACCGCCATGAAGCTGCTGCGCTTCTATCACCTGGGACTGGCCCAGATGCATCAGCTGGACGCCAACTCCAGTGCCCAGGGCTCCCTCGCGCGCGAAGCCGACGCGCACCTGGCGAACATGCAGGCGCTGGGCCTGGACACCGAGCAGTCGCGCCTGGACCCAAGCTGGGTCGAGACGGTGAAGCAGACGTATAACGCCAATTGAGCGGTCAGAGGGTGCCGATGCGGTCCAGCTCGGCTTTCAGGGCCTGGGCGTCCAACTGGTCGAAGGGCAGGGCGAAGAAGGCCCGGCAGCGGGCTTCGATGCGGTCCAGCGTGCTGTGGAACGCCTGGCCGACCTGATCATCGTTGCCTTTGACCTCCGACGGGTCCGCCAGGCCCCAGTGGCTCTTGAGCGCTGGGCCGAAATACACCGGGCAGGCCTCGTTGGCGGCGTTGTCGCACACCGTGATCACGACGTCCGGCGGGCTGCTTTCGAAAGCGTCGTTGCCCTTGCTGCACAAGCCTTTGATACAGATCCCGGCCTCCTGCAAGGTGCTCAGGCTGCGCGGCAGCACTTGGCCCTTGGGAAAGCTGCCGGCGCTGACGGCTTCGAACCCGGCCGGGGCCAGATGGTTGAACATCGCTTCGCTGAGAATGCTGCGGCAGCTGTTGGCGGTGCACATGAAGAGGACTTTCATCGATTCGGTTCCGATAGGCGCGGGGTGGGTTGCGCCGGAGTATATGTGGATAATCGAATATATGAAATTTCATATTTATAGCGCCGGATGAGGCAAGCCGTTCGTCGGTAGGGCGCCAGGAAAATCAAACCCGCCCCAGGCACTGTCTTTCTCATGATCAGTCATGCAAAGGAGAGATAACATGCCAGATCGAAGTGTTTATGGCGGCTGGAAATGGCTATGGGCAGCGGTTTTTGGATTGACCGGCTGCGCAGGCGGCACGAGCGATTCGCCTGTTAATGTACTTGGCGCCGCGAAGACCCCGACGACCGCGACGCTGGAAACCGGGGCGCGGATCATGCAGGACAAACCGCCATTACGGGCCCTGGACACCTACCTCGATGGCTTCCATTTCTATAACGGGCGGATGTCCGGGCAGATGGAAGCGCATCACTACTGCACGGCGTTGAACGAGGAGGTCTTCCAGTGCGTCATCTTCGATGGCAATACCTCCAGTGCCAAGCTGATGGGCGTGGAGTACATCATCAGCCAGCGCTTGTTCGAAGGTTTGCCGGCCAGCGAGAAACAGCTGTGGCACAGCCATGTGCACGAAGTGAAATCCGGCCAGTTGATCGCCCCGGGCATCCCGCAAGTGGCGGAAACCCGGTTGATGGAGAACCTGGTGAGCACCTATGGCAAGACCTGGCACACCTGGCACACCGAACAGGGCAACGAGCTACCTTATGGCGTGCCGCAGTTGATGATGGGTTTCACCGCCGATGGGCAGATCGACCCGCAGCTGGTGCGCGAGCGCGACCGCCGGATGGACGTGGACAGTGAAGCGAAAAAGCGTGCCCGGGCGGGTATTGATACCCCGCCGATAGACCCCGGCGCGGATGCCTGGCAAAAGGGGCAGGTGTGGCAGATCAAGGATCCCAGCGCCGGACATGCTCATTGAACAGGCGCGGGATAGTGAGGCGAGGATGTAAAAATCCTCGCCGCAAGAATAAGTTGGATGTGGTGATGAGAAGCGCAGGTAACAATAAATAGAAAATTGACTAGGGCTGTTTGAAGTGTCCTGGAACACCATGTTCCTCTTCAGTAGGACGGGTTCTTTTTTGAACTTGTATATCACTCAACTCAACGTCCTTGAGTTCGTCGAAGGTGATCTTCAACAGGGCTTCGGCTTCGCGGGCATTGAGCGTCTGCGTATCGGCTTGCAGTACACGATTGTCCGGTTGACCATTGGCGATGAAACTGACGATGAAGCGGTCATGACTGCCCATGCTAGACCTCATTGGATTAAGCGCCAGGGCGCAGCAGGCGTGCGCCCCAACGGTATTGCGGATTACGACTTCCTGCCGCCGCCCTGGCTGCCTTTGCGGCTGGTGTCAGAGCCTTTTTGGCGATCACCGGCGTTGCCGCCCGAAGCGTGCCCGCCTTTTTTGCCGGCCTCCGATGCTTTCTCACGATCGTTGGCGAAGTTGCCTGGGTTTTTGTTTCCGCTATTAGCCATTTCGAGAATCCTCATTGTGGTTAAGCGAGCAACGTGCCTCGCATTAGTTGTGAAAGGAAAGTGGCGAAGGAAGTTTAATAAAAGCGTTTCGCTGGCGACGAATGGTCAGCGATTGAATAAAAAACTTATACAGCCGCTTCGCTTGAAACTGTACAAGTCTGAAGTGTTTATAAACACGGGGATGGAGCCTGTTTGTTTTTGTGCTTGTTGTCGCGCCGGGCACTTAACTCAGTCCTCGCCGCCGCTGACTTTCCAATGCTTGGCATCCGTTGGAAAAACCACCTGTTCGACCCGGTGCGCGATGCCGAAGGCCAGGGAATTTTCAGCCGGAATCACCCGTTCCTCGGCACACAGGCACTTGAAGATATCCAGTTGGGTGGCGGCACCGGCGGTTTCCTTGACGTAGATCTCCACGTACCGCGCCACGTCGTTGTCCAAGCTGGACAGGTACTCACGCAGGCGTGAATGGTCCACGGATTTCTGGCCGAAATACCAGTTCATCGGATGAATCAGGAACCGCGAGTGCGGGGTGGTGGTGCGGTCGCTGGCGGCCAGGAACATGACGATGCCCATCGACTCGATGTTGCCGGCATTGACCGCACGCACGGGCACTGGAAGGGACTTGATGAAGGTATAGAGCGTAAAACCGAAGTTGGTGCTGCCGCCGACGGTGGAGAGGTTGAGCATCAGCGAGTCGGCGCCTTTCTCGATGGCCTCCAGGCAGTTGTCGCGAAAGCGTTCCGTGGTGCCCTGATCGATCTGGCAATGGAAATGGACAATGTGTTCGGACATCTGAAGCTCCTGTCGATTTCACCCTTTTGAAGTCTGCGCCTGGTTGCGCCGTAGAATTGGGAGTCCGCTGGTCTGCCGATGTTCCGCCTGCTTGGCTCGTTGCGGGTGAATCGCGTTAAACCGATTGCGCCTGCTCGCATGCCTCGGCGGCTTGTGTCATCCGTTGCAAGAATAGCGTCAATCCGGCTTCTTCTTCGCTGAGGCCTTTGCGGGCCCGTGGTTTGGGCAATGCCTTCAGGGCACCGAGCAGGAAGCCTTCCACCACCGCCGGGTGGATGTAGCATTTGCGACAGACGGTCGGGGTGTTGCCCAGCTGTCGGGAGACCTGCTTGACCATCTCGGTGACGTGTCTCTTGGCTTCGGTCTCGGTTTCCCAACGCAGCGCCCGCAGCCCGGCCAGAGCGGCTGCGCTGCCGGCCCAGGTGCGGTAGTCCTTGGCGGTGAAGTCGGCGCCGGTCAGGGTCTTGAGGTAAGCGTTGATGTCCGAAGAACTGATGGCGTGGCGCTCGCCGTGTTCGTCCAGATACTGGAACAGGTTCTGCCCGGGAATCTCCTGGCAGCGCTTGATGATCCGCGCCAGGCGCCGGTCCTTCACGGTGATCTGGTGCTCGATGCCGCTTTTGCCGCGGAACTGGAAGGCGATGGCGCTGCCGTTGATCTCGACATGTTTGTTGCGCAGGGTCGTCAGGCCGTAGGAGCGATTGGTGCGGGCGTATTGGGGGTTGCCGACGCGGATCAGGGTCATGTCCAGCAGGGTGATGACCGTGGCCATGACTTTGTCGCGGCTGAAACCGGGTGTGGCGAGGATTTCTTCCAGGCGTTTGCGCAGGCGCGGCAGGGCACGTCCGAATTCCAGCATCCGCGAATACTTGTCCGCGTCGCGCACCTCACGCCAGCGCGCGTGGTAGCGGTACTGCTTGCGCCCACGGGCGTCGCGCCCGGTGGCCTGGAGATGACCCCGGGGGTCGGTGCAGATCCACACATCGGTATAGGCCGGGGGTACCGCCAGGGCATTGATACGCTGGATCTCGGCCGCGTCGGTGATGCGCTGGCCCTGCGGGTCGAAATAACAGAACTTGCCACGCAATTTCTTGCGAGTGATGCCGGGGGCGGTGTCGTCGACGTAATGCAGGTCGGCCGGCAGTGCATCCGGCGGCAGGGTGTCGGGCATGAAGAAAGTCCTTGGCAGCGAATCCGGTGGCCTGTGATCGATTGACCGCAGCCCGTTGCGGTCGTGCCAAGATTCTGCGGTTGCCCGTAACCCTTGTGGGAGCGAGCTTGCTCGCGATAGCGATGAATCAGCTTGCATCAATGCTGGATGTAGCGCCGTCATCGCGAGCAAGCTCGCTCCCACAAGGGGACTACGCCAACACCGCCACCGCCTTGATCTGCGCCCACAGCGCCAGCCCCGGCCGCAGGTTCAACTGGTCGCGGGAATAGCGGGTGATCCGCGCCAGCAGTGGAGTGCCGGCGGCTTCCAGGCGGACCAGCACATGGGCGGCGTTGTCGGCGGCCTGTTCGCTGACCACGGTCACCGGCAGGCGGTTGAGGATGCTGGTCTGGGCATCGTTCGCCAGGCTGAGGCTGACGTCCCGGGCCTGGACCTTGAAGCGCAGCGGCTGGCCGAGGGCCAGGGACGTGTGGGCGACGCGTACGGTCAGTTGGCTGTCGGGCAGGTTCAGGGTCAGTAATTGGTACGCCGGGTCATAGCCGCTGACCTTGCCCTCGATCACCACCCCGGCGTCATCCCCCAGGGCCAATGGCAGGTCGAGCCGGGCCAGGGTTTCGCCGATGGGGCCGCTGGCCTGTGCGCGGCCAGCGTCGAGCAGCACGATGTGATCGGCCAGACGCGCCACTTCGTCCTGGGAATGGCTGACATACAGCACCGGGATGTCCAGCTCATCGTGGAGTCGTTGCAGGTAAGGCAGGATTTCGTTTTTGCGTCGGCTATCGAGGGCCGCCAGCGGCTCATCCATCAGCAGCAGCCGCGGGCTGGTGAGCAAGGCACGGGCGATGCCCACCCGTTGGCGCTCGCCGCCGGAGAGGTTGTGCGGCTGGCGATCGAGCAAGTGCCCGATACCCAGCAGATCGGTGGCCTGGTCCATGTCCACTCGCCGTTGTGCCGGCGCGATGCGCTTGAGGCCGAACGCCAGGTTGGCCCGTACCGACAGATGGGCGAACAGGCTGGCCTCTTGGAACACATACCCCACCGGCCGCTTGTGGGGGGGCACGAACACGCCGTGCGCGCTGTCCTGCCACACTTGGCCGTTGACCTCGATAAAACCCCGGGCCGGCCGCTCCAACCCGGCAATGCAGCGCAGGCAGGTGGTCTTGCCGGAGCCGGAAGGCCCGTACAGGGCGGTCACGCCACGGCCTGGCAGTTGCACATCCAGGTCCAGGGAAAAAGCCCCGTGGTCGAGTTGCAAACGCGCGTTGATCATCGATCAGCCCCAACCGGAACGGGTTCGGCGGCTGGAATACAACGCCAGCAGCACCAGGAATGAAAACACCAGCATCGCCGCCGCCAGCCAGTGGGCCTGGGCATACTCCAGGGCTTCGACATGGTCATAGATCTGCACCGACACCACCCGGGTTTTCTCCGGGATGTTGCCGCCGATCATCAGCACCACGCCGAATTCGCCGACGGTGTGGGCGAAACCCAGAATCGCCGCAGTGATGAAACCAGGACGGGCCAGGGGCAGGATGACGCTGAAAAACGTATCCCAGGGCCCGGCTCGCAGGGTAGCGGCGACTTCCAGGGGGCGACTGCCAATGGCAGCGAAGGCGTTTTGCAACGGCTGCACCACAAACGGCATGGAATAGATCACCGAGCCGATCACCAGCCCGGTAAAGCTGAAGGTGAGGGTGCCCAACCCGAGGGCTTGGGTGAGCTGGCCGATCCAGCCGTTCGGCCCCAATGCCAGCAGCAGGTAAAAGCCAATCACCGTGGGCGGTAGCACCAACGGCAATGCCACCACCGCCCCCACCGGCCCGCGCAGCCAGGAGCGGGTGCGTGACAGCCACAACGCGATGGGCGTGCCGACGAGCAGCAGGATCACCGTGGTCAAGGACGCCAGCTTCAGGGTCAGCCAGATGGCGGCGTAGTCGGCGCTGGTCAGGGGCATTTAGCGTTGGTAACCGTAGGCTTGGATGATGGCAGCGGCTTTCGGGCCTTTGAGGTAATCCACCAAGGCCACGGCGGCGGGGTTGTCCCGGCCCTTGGTGAGGATCACCGCGTCCTGTTTGATCGGGTCATGCAGTTCGGCCGGGACGATCCACGCCGAACCGCCGGTGACCTTGCCGTCCTTGTAGATTTGCGACAAGGCGACGAAGCCCAGCTCGGCGTTGCCGGTGGAGACGAACTGGTAGGCCTGGGTGATGTTCTGGCCTTCGACGAGCTTGCTTTTGACCTGGGCGGTCAAGCCCAGCTTGTCCAGCACCTGGGTCGCGGCCAGGCCATAGGGCGCGGCTTTCGGGTTGGCGATGGACAGGTGTTGGAAGTCGTTGCGCTTGAGGACCTGGCCCTGGTTGTCGATATAACCGTCCTTGGCCGACCACAGCGCCAGGGTGCCGATAGCGTAGGTGAAGCGCGAGCCCTTGACGGTGTCGCCTTCGCTTTCGAGTTTGGCCGGGGTGGTGTCGTCGGCGGCGAGGAAAACCTCGAATGGCGCGCCGTTCTTGATCTGCGTGTAGAACTGCCCGGTGGCACCGTACGCCGCCACCAGTTTATGCCCGGTGTCTTTTTCGAAATCGGCGGCAATGGCCTGGATCGGCGCAGTGAAATTGGCGGCGACCGCCACCTGCACCTCGGCGGCCTGGACGGCGCCAATAGTCAGGAACGGGATCAACAGCAACGGCGCGAAGCGGGTGAGGCGCATAGATGAGTCTCCGAGGGTAGGTTCGCTATATACCGGAATATATAGCGAATGGCCGACAAACGGAACGTGGCATTTTGCCTGGGGAGCAAGGGGGTAAGCGCTGGCCCCATCGCGAGCAGGCTCGCTCCCAAAGGGGATAGGGGAGCAACCGGCAATCCGGACACACCACTGGACCTGTGGGAGCGAGCCTGCTCGCGATGGCAGCCTGACAGGCGATGACGACTGTCAGGACCGCCCGCGGTTGTTGAATCGGGCCAATGCCTCTTCAGCCAACCGCCGGGTCAGTTCGGCGCTCGTCAGCTCGCGGCCCATTGGAAACGCCTGGCCGGCCCAGAGGTTGCTGAAGTCCGCTTCGCCTTTGGCGCGCAACGGCATCAATGCGCCGCCCGCCAGGGGAAATGCCGGCGCGAGCGGGCTCATCGGTCCCACTTCGCGCATCACCCGGTTGACGATGCCCCGGGCCGGGCGGCCGGTGAACAGGTTGGTGACGGCGGTCTGGCTTTCCTTGGCCGTGCGCAACGCTCGGTGATGGGACGGGCTGATTTTCGCCTCGGGGGTGAACAGGTAGGCGCTGCCCAGTTGCACCGCCGAGGCGCCCAGGGCGAATGCCGCGACAATCCCGCGCGCATCGCCAATGCCGCCGGTGGCGATCACCGGTACCTTCACCGCATCCACCACCTGCGGCAACAAGGCAAACAGGCCGACCTGGGTGTTGAGGTCGTCGCTGAGGAACATCCCGCGATGGCCCCCGGCCTCATAGCCCATGGCGATGATCGCGTCGCAACCGTGCTGTTCGAGCCAGATGGCTTCCTCGACGGTGGTGGCCGACGAAAGGATTTTCGCCCCGGTGGCCTTTACCCGGTCCAGCAGGGATTTTTCCGGCAGGCCAAAGTGGAAACTGACCACCTTGGGACGCATCTCCTCCAACACCCGGCAGGCAGCATCATCGAAGGGGGTGCGGTTGGACACCGGGGTCGGTGCGTCGAAATCGACGCCCAGTTCCTGATAGTACGGCTTGAGCCGTTGCTTCCAGGTCTCGGCCCGCTGTTCGTCGAAGGTCGGCGGCTGGTGACAGAAAAAATTCACGTTGAACGGCTTGTCGGTCTGTTCGCTGATGGTCGTCAGTGCCTGGCGCAACTGCTCGACATCGAGCATCGCCGCCGGCATCGAACCCAGCCCGCCGGCATTGCAGGTCGCGACTACCATGGCCGGCCCGGTCACCCCGGCCAGCGGCCCCTGGATGATGGGCAGCTCGATACCGAGCAGGTCAAGAAGGCGAGTGTCTGGCCACTGGCTCATGTGCGGGTCTCCGACGGCAGAAGGAAACAGCGTTTTTAGCAGGTGTGGGCCGGCGAGGGCCAGTCGAGTTTTTCAATCGCCCGTCGTAACTTGATCCCGTCGGCGGGAGGGTTACCATGCGGCTTCAGTCATCAAGGAGCCTGACCCATGGACGTGAAACTCAAGACCGTCGAACCCTTCACCGTGGCCGGTTTGCAGGTGCGCACCCGCAACACCGACGAGCAGCAGCCCGACACGGCCAGGATCGGCCCGATGTGGCAACGGTTCTTCACCGAAGGGCTGTTCGACACGATCCCGGCCAGGCAGTCGGAGTCGTTCGTCTACGGGGTGTATTCCAATTACGAGTCCGACGCCACCGGCCACTTCGACGTGACGGCCGGGGTACAGGTGGATGCGACCAGCGCAGGCTACCCCGCCGTGGACATCGAGGGCGGGGATTACCTGGTGTTTTCGGCCAAGGGGCCGATGCCCGATTGCGTGGTCCAGACCTGGGGCCTGATCTGGGCCTACTTCGCGGATAACCCACAGACGCTGCGCCGCTTCACCACCGATTTCGAGGTCTACGGCAGCCCCGACTCGGTGGCGATCTACATCGGCGTTCAGTCCCCGGCCGAGCGCTCCAGCGCCAGCAACTGACGCTTGCGCTCCACGCCCCAGCGATAGCCCGACAGGTTGCCGTCGCTGCGCACCACCCGGTGGCAAGGGATCGCCACCGCCAGGCTGTTGGCGCCGCAGGCCTGGGCCACGGCGCGCACGGCCTTGGGCATGCCGATGCGCTGGGCGATCTCGGCGTAGCTGGCGGTGCTGCCCGCGGGAATGTCCCGCAACGCTTGCCAGACCCGTTCCTGAAAGGCGGTGCCGCGCAGGTCCAAGGGCAGGTCCAGGCCCAGGGCCGGCGCTTCGATGAAGCCCACCACCTGGGCGATCAACTGCTCGAACGCGTGGTCGGCACCGATGAGGTTGGCCCGGCGGAATTTGTCCTGCAGGTCCCGCACCAGCGCGTCCGGATCGTCTCCCAACAGGATCGCGCACACGCCACGCTCGCTTTGCGCCACCAGGATCGCCCCGAGGGAGCATTGGCCGACGGCGAAACGGATGTCGGTGTTCTGCCCGGCGGCGCGGTAGTCGGCGGGTTTCATGCCCAACACTTTGTCGGCGGCTTCATAGAAGCGGCTGTTGGAATTGAAACCGGCGTCGTACAGCGCTTCGGTGATCGTGCCGCCATCGGCCAGGCGTTCGCGCACCTTGCGTGAACGATGGGCGGCGGCATACCCCTTGGGCGTCAGGCCGGTGACTGCCTTGAAGACCCGATGAAAATGGAAGGGGCTCAAGCCGGCGCTCGTTGCCAGTTCATTCAGGCCCGGCAGTTGCTCGGCCGCCTCGATCTGCCGGCAGGCCGCCGCGACGCGGGCCGCTTGTTGGGCGGCGATCTGGGTCTGGTCCCGGGCCACGCGCTTGCTGGGACGGTAGCCGGCGGCCTGGGCCTGTTCCGGCGTGTCGAAAAATTCGACGTTGCGCGGGTTGGGCAGGCGCGACAGGCTGCTGGGGTGGCAATAGATGCCGGTGGTCTTCACGCCATAGACGAATTGCCCATCGGCGTGCGGATCCCGGGCGAGCACGGCGGCCCAGCGGGGATCCAGTTCAGGGGCAAGATTGTTCGAAGTGCTGTTCATGGTCGTTATTCCATTGGCCCGTTTTGCCTACAGTAGCGAGCCATCCAAGTGACGACACTCCGGGTCTTGCGGTTGAATTCTGCACCTTCATCCGGCGGTGCGAAACGTCAGGTTGATCCGCTGGGACCCCAGGCGCGGGTGTTGTCCTTCCTTGAGCGGCAGCACGCCGTGGTAACGCAACCGGTCCACGCCGCCCCAGACCACGATGTCACCATGGAGCAACGGGACGCGCAGGCTCTTGTCGCTGCGCTCGAAGCCGCCGAACTGGAACACCGCTGGCAAGCCCAGGGAGATCGAGACGATGGGCGCGGCGAGGGAGCGTTCGTCCTTGTCCTGGTGCAGCGACATCCGCGCGCCGGGCACGTAGCGGTTGATCAAGCAGCTGTCGGGCTCGAACTGCTCGAACTGTGCATGCCGGGCGGCGGCCTGCGCCAGTTCGCGAAACACCGCCGGCATATCGGGCCAGGGGTGGCCGGTCTGCGGGTCATGGGCGGTGTAGCGATAGCCGCTGCGGTCGGTGGTCCAGCCCAGGGCGCCGCAACTGCTCAAGGCCACCGACATGGTAAAGCCACCGGGCGTGACCATCTGCCGGAACGGCGCAGCCTGCAAGACGCTTTCCAGCGCCGGCAGCAAACGGTCGAGCCAGGGCAAGGCGAACCCACGCAGGACGAAGGATTGTTGGCCAATCTGTTCGATCTGGCCGGAGGTGGTGGGCGGCTGGTCGGCGAACAGGTCCAATGTGATCGGTGTGTCGTTACTGCGCATCATGAAAAATGATTCCCAGGGTGTGCCGCGTGATGAGGGAGCTTGCTCCCGCTCGCGTGGCGTAGGAGCTGCCGAAGGCTGCGATCTTTTGATTTTGATCTTGATCTTGATCTTTCGCTCAGGACTCAATTGTCTGGGACAAGATCGCAGCCTCGTTGCACTCGACAGCTCCTACACAGCTCCTACACAGCTTCTACATCGCAGCCCGGCGAGCACGGTGGTTACACCGGCCATGGGGGCACCTGAAATCAATCGGGGTGAGCCGTTACAGCGCTTTACTGACACTGACGTCGCTGATCACATCTTCGGTCTGGCCGTGCAACGCCTGCAAGGCCGCTCTGGCTTCTTCCTCAGTACCGGTTTCCAGTTGGGCGAATTCGAAGCGGCGTTCGCCGTTGAGCTTGTACTTGATGACATATTTGGTCGTCTGGGCCACGGTTTTGCCTTTCCTGAAAGGGCGATGCTCAGCTCAGTTTCGAGCTGGAACGCCGGATGATTTTGATCTTGTGGGTCAGGGTCGGCTTGCGCGTGACGCTGATTGCACGGCGGTTGACGGTGTCGATAGTGATGTTCCAGAAACCGGTGCTCGGCGCCGTGATCCTGGCCGGGAACGTGTCGAACGCGCCACCGTGATAGGTGTGCCGGCCGCCGTTCTTGAAGCTGCGGAAGTTGGCGTCGTTCATCAAACGGATGTTGCACATTTGGGAGCATTCGATGACGACAATGTCGTCTTCGTTCAGGTGCTCGCGCTGGTGAATGAATTTCATGGGCGCCTCCAGAAGGGCTTTTTCTACAAAATCAAAACGATAGCAAGGGGCAATGAGGCGCAGTTTATCAGCCTCGAGTGTTAATATCCGGCCCGCGCTCCAGGCTTTGTTCATTTATCGCAGGTGGCGGGGGAAAAAAAGCGGTGCGGCACCGGAGCAAAACGGCGTCTGCACTGTCGGAGGATCTTTATTGGAGGAAACATATGAAGCGCAGCGTGTGGGTGTTGGCATTGGCCATGAGTGGATGTGCATCGGTATCGGACATCAATCAGACGCCTCCCACCATGAGCGTCATCTCCGGAAAGAAACCACACGAATATGCCAAGTGCGTTGCCGACAAGCTGGCCAGCAGCCGTGGCTCGCTGCAAATGGAGCCGCACAAGAACGGCGTGCGACTGATCGTCCCGGGCAAACTGTCGTCCTTGCCGGCGGCAGTGTTCGACATTGACGAGCGTTCCAGTGGCAGCAGCATCAAGCTGCACGAAAGTATGTCCAACGTGCCGGTGCGTCCGGGCGATGTGCAGGATGCGGCCAACGCCTGTATTTCCGGCTGAACACCGTCAGCGCCTGACGAGCGGGCCGGCCATCGGATAGACTGGCGCCCTCGACAAAAAATGCCGCCACGGCAACGTTGGCGGCATTGTCATTCATGGAGTCAGTCGATGAAACGCGAGCAGGTGCGCGAGCGCCATGCAGAAGGCCTTATTTATGCCACCCACGTGATTCAGAACCCGGCGAGCCCGGGCGAATGGGTCGTGTTCTTCAAGAAAAGCGCAGGGCGCAGTTTTTTCCTGGTGGATGAGCAGGACGAAGTCGAGTCCTTCAGCCAACTCGATGACCTGATCGAGACCATACGCGGGCTGGGCATCAAGACCGCCGAGATCCACATCTAATGCCCTGTATCGCAAATACAGGACACTCGCTTATTTACAGACCACCACGACACTGCGGCTGCTGAAGTTGCCGACGTCGACGCCCAGGGTCTTCTCGCTTTCCTTGGCCTGGGGCGTGCCGTCGGTGCCGACGATGCGGTAGCCGGTGCCGGCACAGGACGCATCGGCCTTTTCATAGCAGGTCGCCCAGGAATTGGCCTCGCCCGAGCAGTCGATGGTCAAGCCCTGCTCGCCATTATCGAGATAGGTTTTTTCGGCCGAGGCACAGCCCGCCAGGGCCAGGACTGTAAACAGCGCCAGAAGTGTCTTCATGGGATCGTCATCGAGGAGGAAAGGGCAACGGCGAGATTATAGCGAATGGCCATTGCGGTACAGCTAAACCGGCCTCGTTCGATGTCCGGGCGGCATCTACTAGAGGCCGGTCTGGTTATTTCTTGCGGCGGGGGCTGCGTGCGGGGGCGCCTTCGCGTTCATTCGTCGCTGGGGCAGCGCGTTCGTCCTGGAATACCGCAGCCACTTCCACTGCCATGGCCTTGCTAGGCAAGGGACCGGCGACCTGCTCGCCGTGGTAATTGATAATCCACCACTGGCCGTCCTTGCCCTGGCTGACCGAATAACCGTTTGCGTTTCTTGCCGACATCTAACTGCCTCAATTGGCGTGATCAAGGACGCCATGATACGTCAAATGCTCGCAAACAGCGCTCACTGGCGTACAGTGGACCGCTGCAGCCATCGAAACGAAAGGCGATTGAACTATCCGCCGTTTTTTATTTCTCTATGATGGCACCGGTTGGCCAGTGCGGGCATTGTAAGGTGCCCGTCGCCTGATTAGACTGCGCCGAAACTCGTACACACCGCCTTTTCAAGGACTTATATGATCAAGAAATGCTTGTTCCCAGCAGCCGGTTACGGTACTCGCTTCCTGCCAGCGACTAAAGCCATGCCCAAAGAAATGCTGCCGGTGGTGAACAAGCCACTGATCCAGTACGGCGTCGAAGAAGCCCTCGATGCGGGCCTGACTGAAATCTCCATCGTGACTGGTCGTGGTAAACGCGCGCTGGAAGACCATTTCGACATCAGCTACGAGCTGGAAAACCAGATCAAAGGCACTGACAAGGAAAAATACCTGGTCGGCATCCGCAAACTGCTGGATGAGTGCTCGTTCTCCTACACCCGCCAGACCGAAATGAAAGGCCTGGGCCACGCGATCCTGACCGGCCGCCCATTGATCGGCGACGAACCGTTCGCCGTGGTCCTGGCGGACGACCTGTGCGTCAACCTCGAAGGCGACGGCGTCCTGACCCAGATGGTCAAGCTGTACAAGCAGTTCCGCTGCTCCATCGTGGCGATCCAGGAAGTCGATCCGCAGGAAACCAACAAGTACGGCGTGATTGCCGGCGAAATGATCCGCGACGACATCTACCGTGTTCACAGCATGGTTGAAAAACCAAAGCCTGAAGACGCACCGTCGAACCTGGCGATCATCGGTCGCTACATCCTGACCCCGGACATCTTCGACCTGATCGAGCAGACCGAGCCAGGCAAGGGCGGCGAAATCCAGATCACCGACGCCCTGATGAAACAGGCCCAGAACGGCTGTGTCATGGCCTACAAATTCAAGGGCAAGCGTTTCGACTGCGGTGGCGCCGAAGGCTACATCGACGCGACCAACTTCTGCTTCGAGAACTTCTACAAGACCGGCAAGGCTTACTGATAGCCGCCGCGCCTTGAAAAACGCCCCGACTGGTTCGGGGCGTTTTTTTGCGCGGGGAAAAATCTCTCGCACACAAGCAACACCCCTGTGGGAGCGAGCTTGCTCGCGATAGCGGTGGGCCAGCCAACCTCAATGCTGCCGATCCGACGCCATCGCGAGCAAACTCGCTCCCACAGGAATTGCGCTCAATCCAGTCTGGCTGGCTTTTTCGTTTTCCGCCCCCATAACCCACCGCAACGCTGCCTCAGGTGAAAACAGCAGGTATGCTGATGACCTGCCGAAGGAGATAAAGAATGGCCTACGATTTTGACTTGTATGTGATTGGCGCCGGTTCCGGTGGTGTGCGGGCTGCGCGGTTCGCCGCCGGTTTTGGGGCAAAGGTGGCCGTGGCGGAAAGTCGCTATCTGGGCGGGACCTGCGTCAACGTGGGCTGCGTGCCGAAAAAGCTGCTGGTCTATGGCGCGCATTACGCCGAGGACTTCGAGCAAGCGTCGGCCTATGGCTGGACGGCGGGCGAGGCGAGTTTCGACTGGGCTACGCTGATCGCCAACAAGGACCAGGAGATCAATCGCCTCAACGGCATTTACCGCAACCTGCTGGTCAACAGCGGCGTCGCGTTGCACGAAGGGCACGCCAGGCTGACCGGGCCCCATGAGGTCGAGATCAACGGCCAGCGTCACACCGCCAGGCATATCCTGATCGCCACCGGCGGCTGGCCGGTGATCCCGGACATTCCGGGGCGTGAGCACGCCATCAGCTCCAACGAGGCGTTCTTTCTCAAGGAGCTGCCCAAGCGCGTCATCGTGGTGGGCGGTGGCTACATTGCGGTGGAATTCGCCGGGATCTTCCACGGCATGGGCGCTCAGACGTCGTTGCTGTATCGCGGCGAACTGTTCCTGCGCGGTTTCGACGGTGCGGTGCGCAAGCACCTGGCCGAAGAACTGACCCGTCGTGGCCTGGACCTGCAATTCAACGCCGACATCAAATCCATCGAAAAACTGGACGACGGCAGCCTGAGGGTCGAGCTCAAGGATGGCAAAACGTTAATCACCGATTGTGTGTTCTACGCCACCGGCCGGCGACCGATGCTCGACAATCTCGGCCTGGAGAACACCACCGTCACGGTGGACGAGAAGGGTTTCGTCAAGGTCAACGAAAAATACGAGACCACCGAACCGTCGATCCTGGCCATTGGCGACGTGATCGGTCGCGTCCAGCTCACCCCTGTCGCCCTGGCCGAAGGCATGGCAGTGGCGCGGCGTCTGTTCAAGCCCGAGCAGTATCGACTGGTGGATTACCGGATGATCCCCACCGCCGTGTTCAGCCTGCCGAACATCGGCACGGTGGGCCTGACCGAGGAGCAGGCCAGGGAAGAGGGGCATGAGGTCGAGATCTTCGAAAGCCGTTTCCGGCCGATGAAGCTGAGCTTGACCGATTGCCAGGAGCGCACCCTGATGAAACTGGTGGTGGATGCTCAGACCGACAAGGTCCTGGGTTGCCATATGGTTGGCCCGGATGCCGGTGAAATCGTCCAAGGCTTGGCCATCGCCCTCAAGGCCGGCGCCAGCAAGCGCGACTTCGACGAGACCATCGGCGTGCACCCGACCGCCGCCGAAGAGTTCGTGACGATGCGTACGCCCGTCGCCTGACGCGGCCCTTAGCCGTTGTTGTAGGAGCGTAGGAGCGTAGGAGCTGACGAGTGCAACGAGGCTGCGATCTTTCCCCAGACACTTGAGCCCCAAGCGGAAAGATCGCAGCCTTCACCAGCACCTACAGATTTTTTCTATCTATATAGATTCCTGATAGCCAAAACCAATCATTCACATCAGGTTTGCCAATGAGCCAGCCGGGGGATGAGTGGTTAAGATTCCCTCCATCAACTTCTCAACCCTGATGGAGAAACATCGATGCCTATCATCAACAGCCAAGTTAAACCGTTCAACGCTACCGCCTTCAAAAACGGCGAATTCGTCCAAGTGTCGGATGCCGACCTGAAAGGCAAATGGTCTGTCGTGTTCTTCTACCCAGCTGACTTCACCTTCGTTTGCCCAACCGAGCTGGAAGACCTGGCTGACAACTACGCCGAATTCAAGAAACTGGGCGTCGAGATCTACAGCGTCTCCACCGACACTCACTTCGCCCACGCCGCCTGGCACAACACTTCGCCAGCCATCGGCAAGATCCAGTACACCATGATCGGTGACCCGACCCACGTCATCTCCCGCAACTTCGACGTGCTGATCGAAGAAGCCGGCCTGGCTGACCGCGGTACTTTCGTGATCAACCCAGAAGGCCAGATCAAGATCGTCGAGATCAACGACGGTGGTGTAGGTCGCGACGCTTCCGAGCTGCTGCGCAAGGTCAAGGCCGCTCAGTACGTTGCCGCTCACCCGGGCGAAGTCTGCCCAGCCAAGTGGAAAGAAGGCGAGGCCACCCTGGCTCCGTCCCTGGACCTGGTCGGCAAGATCTGAGTCTGTGAGTCATCCGAGGGCGATCCGCTCTTAATCAAGTAAGCCGCTTCGCCCCAAAAAACGCCCGGGCGAGATTCGCTCGGGCGTTGTTTTTTTCTGAATTCACAAAATGGAAATCGCCCGTATGTTGGACGCCAATCTTAAAGCTCAGTTGAAGTCATACCTGGAACGGGTCACCCAGCCGATCGAGATCGTCGCCTCCCTCGACGACGGTGCGAAATCCCAGGAAATGCTCGCGTTACTCCAAGAAGTCGCCAGTCTTTCCCACCAGATTACCTTGCTCGACAACGGTACCGATGGGCGCAAGCCGTCGTTTTCGTTGAACCGCCCGGGAGCCGATATCAGCCTGCGTTTTGCCGGCATTCCCATGGGCCACGAATTCACTTCGCTGGTGTTGGCCCTGTTGCAAGTCGGCGGCCACCCGTCGAAGGCCAGTGTCGAGGTCATCGAACAGATTCGCGCCCTTGAAGGCGAGTTCAACTTCGAGACGTATTTCTCGCTGTCGTGCCAGAACTGCCCGGACGTGGTCCAGGCGCTGAACCTGATGGCGGTGCTGAACCCGAACATTCGCCACGTCGCCATCGACGGCGCGCTGTTCCAGGCCGAAGTCGATGAACGCCAGATCATGGCCGTGCCCAGCATTTACCTGAACGGCGTGAACTTCGGCCAGGGCCGCATGGGCCTGGAAGAGATTCTCGCCAAGATCGACACCAGCGGCATCGAACGCCAGGCTGAGAAAATCAGCGCCAAGAATGCCTTCGATGTACTGGTGGTCGGCGGCGGACCGGCTGGCGCTTCGGCAGCGATCTACGCGGCCCGTAAAGGCATCCGCACCGGTGTGGCGGCCGAACGTTTCGGCGGCCAGGTGCTCGACACCATGGCCATCGAGAACTTCATCTCGGTCCAGGAAACCGAAGGGCCGAAACTGGCCGTTGCCCTGGAAGAACACGTCAAGCAGTACGACGTGGACATCATGAACCTGCAGCGTGCCGACGCCTTGCTGCCAGGCAAGGACGGCAGCCTGCATGAAATCAAGTTCGCCAGCGGTGCGAGCCTCAAGGCCAAGACCGTGATCCTGGCGACCGGTGCCCGCTGGCGCGAAATGAACGTGCCGGGCGAGCAGCAATATCGCAACAAGGGCGTGGCGTACTGCCCGCATTGCGACGGTCCGTTGTTCAAAGGCAAGCGCGTGGCGGTGATCGGCGGTGGTAACTCCGGCGTCGAGGCGGCGATCGACCTGGCCGGTATCGTGGCCCACGTCACCTTGCTGGAGTTCGATGTGCAATTGCGTGCCGACGCGGTGTTGCAGCGCAAGCTGCACAGTCTGCCAAACGTGACAGTGGTGACCAACGCCCAGACCACCGAGGTGACGGGGGACGGCCAGAAGGTCAATGGCTTGCGCTACAAGGACCGTCCGAGCGGTGAAGTGCGGGACGTGGAGCTGGAAGGGATCTTCGTGCAGATCGGCCTGCTGCCCAACACCGATTGGCTCAAAGGCACCGTCGAGCTGTCGCCGAGGGGAGAGATTATCGTCGATGCCCGTGGTGAGACCTCGATCCCCGGCGTGTTCGCCGCCGGTGACGTGACCACTGTGCCGTACAAGCAGATCGTGATCGCCGTGGGCGAGGGCGCCAAGGCTTCGCTGAGCGCCTTCGACCACTTGATCCGCACCTCCGCGCCGGCATAAACAGCCGAAAGCGGCAAGACAAAACCCCATGGGCCATGGCTCATGGGGTTTTTTATCGGCCATCATTCTGTGGGAGCGAGCTTGCTCGCGATGGCGGTGGATCAGCTTGCATCAATGCTGAATGTGCTGCCTCATCGCGAGCAAGCTCGCTCCCACAATGGGCATCAGTACAGCTTACAGCGGCGCCGGCTGGATGATTTCGACCCAGTAGCCATCCGGGTCCTTGATGAAGGCCAGGCTTTTCATGCGGCCATCGTTCAGGCGTTTCTGGAAGTCGCAGCCCAGTGCTTCGAAGCGCTCGCAGGCCGCGACGATGTCCGGTACCGAGATGCAGATGTGACCGAAACCGCGTGGGTCGGTGTTGCCGTTATGGTAGGCGAACGCCGGGTCACTTTCGGTGCCGTGGTTGTGGGTCAGTTCCAGGATACCGGGGATCGATTTCATCCATTCGGTACGCGCCGCCGCGTCCGCCGGGATCTGGTTCTTGTCCACCAGCGCCAGGAAGTACAGGCTGAATTCGGCTTCCGGGAAGTCGCGTTTTTCCACCAGCGAGAAACCCAGCACGCGGGTGTAGAAATCCAGGGACTTGGTGATGTCCTTGACCCGCAGCATGGTGTGGTTGAAGACGAACCTGGCCGTGGCGGCGTCAGGTTGTGCGGTGACGCCAGGGAAAGTATTGAGTTCTTGCAGGCTCATGGGCCCTCCGGAAAATAAGTGGGGCAAACGGCGTCGCAAGCGTGGTCGCGACGGTTCCTGGGCTTGCGTCAGACGGCTTCCTTGCAGGTGCGCCCATGATACGCAAGGGGCGCGGCATCGCCAAACCGCATGTGGCTATTGCCTGGTGCTGCCCCGGGCTTCAGACTTTACGATTCGTCCTCGAGTGGCCTCGCAATGATTCGACCGTTCCTTTCGCTGTTTGTCCTGCTGTTTGCCAGTGTTGCGAGTGTCGGTGGTGTCCAGGCCGCCGAACCGCAGATCCTGTGGCCCCAGGGCTGGGTCGTCGAACCGCTGCCGGCAGACGCATCGGCCTCGGTGCCACCCGGAACCCTGCGCCAACGGGCAACCAAAAGTGATCCTGCAGGCAACGCCGTGATGGTCATGGAACTGACCACCACCCCCGTCGAGCCCGATCATCAGGTCAACTTGCAAGGCGTATTGTTGGAAATGCGCAAGTCAATCCAGAAGGATTTTTTCCAAGGTGGTTACCAAAGTGTATGCACTAAGGTCCATGCCTCAATGTTGGGCGGCGTAACTGCATTGGAAACCACTTGCACGATCACGCAAAACGGACGACATGTATTGTCTCAGGCACTCGTCGCGGCACTAAATGAGGGCAAGGCTTATGTGCTGTCCTATGCAGTGCAGGCGCAGGTGTTTGTTGAAAGCCAGGATGAAATACAGTCGGTGCGAAACAGTTTGAAACTATGATGCCTCCAGCGTAATACGCCAATGGGTTTAATCCTAAAGTCCTGCCCATAAAAAAGCCCTGAGTGTTCAGGGCTTTTTTGCGTCTTGGGGGTTGTCAACCACGCAGCCAAGAATCGACGGTCGCCGCACCGTACTGTTCTTTCCAGGCTTTCAGGCCACGGTGATTGCCGCCCTTGGTCTCGATCAATTCGCCGGTGTGCGGGTTCTGGTAAACCTTCACCACTCGCGCGCGGCGTGTCTTGGTGGGCTTGGTCGATTGCAGGCTCGCCTTGGATGGGTTCGGATCGAGGATCGCGACGATGTCGCGCAGGCTCTTGCCGTAGGTTTTCATCAGTCCCTGGAGCTTTTCCTCGAATTCGATTTCCTTCTTGAGCCCGGCATCGTTCTTCAGCGATTCCAGCGCCTTGAGCTGTTCTTGAAGGGCCTTTTCGGCTGCACGAAATTCAGCGAGTCTGGACAAAATGATTACTCCAATCAAAATATTTGGCTGATACCAACCGCAAACAAAGCTATAAGCCAAGCGCCTTGAAGCGACTCGGTGTTAATGACTCTCTCCTGTTATGTGGCACAGGTAGAAAAATTGTAGTAGTTAATCCAGAAAGTGTAAATCGTAACTTTTTCGTTATGTAACAACAGCAAGCGCTTTTATCAATTGGCAGGACATCGTCAATAGATCGACGGCAGTTAACTGCCATTAGTGCCGGTCAAGGTCTCGACGAATGCCTGACCGCTCATCGGTTGGCCAAATAGATAGCCTTGTAGAAAGTTCACCCCATGGGCGCTCAGGTAGTCGCTTTGTTCGACGGTTTCGACACCCTCGGCAACCATATCCAGGTCCAACTTGCCCGACAGTTCGATGATGCTATCGAGGAGGTGGCGCGACAGGGCGTCGGCACCGATCATCGAGACAAAACTCTGGTCGATCTTCAGGTAGTCCACATTGAACTGGCGCAAGTACGCCAGGCTGGAATGACCGGTGCCGAAATCGTCGAGGGCGATCTTGACGCCCAAATTCCTCAGTTGGTCGAACAGTTGCCGGGTCACGGGCGTCGGTTCGATCAGCTCGCGCTCGGTCAACTCCAACACCAGGGTCATCGCACCCGGCGCGAAGGCATTGAGGAACTCGCGGCAATCGTCCACCAGCGCCAGATCCTGGCAGTGGCGGGCGGTGATGTTGATGCCGACATGAAACGGCGCTTCGAGTCGAGGCGCAAGCGGCACCAGCAGGTGCATGGTTTGCTGCATCAGCGCACGGGTCATCGGCACGATCACGCCACTGTGTTCGGCGAAGGGGATGAACAGATCCGGGCGGACCAGGCCTTCCTTGGGATGGTTCCAGCGCATCAGCACCTCGACGCCGGCCCAGCGTTTGCTGTCGCTGTGCACGACCGGTTGCAGGTAGGGCACGAACTCGCCGGCTTCCAGCGCCCGTTGCAATTCACGGCTGGGAGACGAGGCGCGCTGTTGCAGCCAGTGTCCGAGTGTCCCGGCCACAACGCCGAAGAAGACCAGCAGGCTGAGCAGTGGCGGATATTCCCTGGCCATGTAGCGCCAGGTTTCACCCTCGTCGAATCCGGCTTCCACATTGAAGGCGTAGCGCGCTGAACCCAGTTCGGTCTGGGCCACCGGCGACCCGGGCAAGGGCGCTGGCCGGACCTTGCCATCCGCCGCCAGCCAATTCGGCCCGACTTGGAGCCGCAGCCGGGCCTGGCGGCCGATCAGGCGCAGGACGTTGGCCAGGTGGTACCCGTCAAGGGTGGCCAGGGCGCCTTGCCGGCCCTCATTGAGCCGGTAGATCAGCAACGCGGTGTCCGGCGTCACCGGGTTGCCGTCCAGGAGCCACAGCCTGCCCTGGTGATAGTCGCTCGGGTTGACGCGTTCCTCGAACGCCCCGAACAGCGAGCTGCAATAGAGGTTGTTGTCCCAGATCAGGTTGGTCGAGCGGACAAAGGGCCGGCGCGTCACCTGTTCGCGCAAGGCCAGCTTCACCACTTCGCAGGGCTGGCCGGCCAGGGGCAATAGTTCACGGGCCGCCAACGCGGTGTTGTCGAGCATCAGTTCGATCTGCCTGACCGACTCCTCGGCGGTCTGCAGGGCGTGTTGCGCCAGCGTCCGTTCGGCTTGCATGTACAAAATGACCAGCCCTGACAGGATCGGCACCAGACCGCAAAGCAGGGTGACCAGAAAGCGACGGGACCGGGCGTGCGAGCGGGTGGCGGTCAAGGGCATCGGCACAACCTGAGGAAAAGGGGATGAGGGAAGCGTCAGATGCCGACCATGATAGATGGCCTGTCGGTGACTTGCCTGTCTGTGGGCAGGCCCGCAATTGTTGCAAGCTGACCCACCGCCATCGCGAGCAAGCTCGCTCCCACAGGGAGCCTGCGGCGCTCACGCCCATACTGTGGGAGCGAGCTTGCTCGCGATGACGTCGTGACATTCAATCTCGATGCAAGCTGACTCGCCGACATCGCGAGCAAGCCCGGCCCCACAGAGGCTCATGACTGTCGAGCCAGCTCGATGAACGCCAGGGTCGCGGGCGAGGCCTGGCGGCTGTCCAATACCGCCAGGCCGATCTGGCGCGGCACCCGCGGCGACAGGGGCCGGGCGACGTAACCGGGATTTCCATCGTCCGGCAACGACCCTTCGGACACCACGCTCACCGCCTCGCCACGCCTGACGACATCCAGGGTGCTGAGCAACTGCGAACAACGAAAACGCACGTTCGGTGTCAGCCGGGCGGCATTGAACAGGCGCGTGACCAGCTCCGACGATCCCGCCTCGGTGTGCACGAAGGGGTCGTTGCACAGGTCCTTGAGGCTCAGGCTGGCCTGGGCGGCGAGGGGGTGTGAGGCGGGCAGCAGGGCGACCATCTGATCTTCCAGCAACGCGAACGTATCGAAACGCTCCTCGGGCAGCACCACGAAACCGACGTCGATCCGCCGTTCGTCCAGCCATTGGACGACCTGCCTGTCGGGCCCTTCGTCGATGTGCACTTCGATCCCGGGATGCAAGGCTCGATAGCGCCGCAGGATTCCGGGCAACACTTTCATCGATGACGTCGGCCCGAACGAGCCGATGCGCAAGGTACCTCGGCGCATGCCCCGGGCATCGGCGGCTTCCTGACGCAAGGTGTTGGCCAGCCCGAGCATGGCCCGGGCCCGCAGCAGCAACTGCTGGCCAATGTCGCTGAGCTCCACAACCGAATGGTGGCGCCTGAGCAATTCCACGCCCAACTCTTGTTCCAGGGATTTAATGGCGTGGGACACCGCGGACTGGCCAATGCCCAAGCGCGTGGCCGCGGCGGTGAAACCTCGCAGCTCGGCGACCAGGGAGAAGATTTCGAGTTGAGTGAGGGTCATGAGTGATCGCTCATTTTACGATGACAATACATGAGCCAGATAATGAGGTATCTGACTTGAATCAGGAAGCAGCACAACACCTGTAGCGAGGTCGCAACCTGTGGGAGCAAAGCTTGCTCGCGATGAACGATGACTCGGTTTGCCTGCTGAGTCGCGCCGCCTTCATCGCGAGCAAGCTTTGCTCCCACAATTAATCCCCCCGCCACAGGTTTTGCGTTGTTCTCATTAGCGTGCGGTGGTGAAACCATGAAAACCCTCGAACAAACCGTCCCGATCCCGTCGGACCTGCCGGTCTACCTGAAGCTCGCCATGGTCACCATGATCTGGGGCGGGACCTTCGTGGCCGGCCGGATCCTTGCCGATGCCCTGGCGCCGATGTTTGCCGCCAGCCTGCGGTTCCTGCTGGCGAGTCTCGCGCTGCTGGCGTTTCTCGCCCTGGCCGGGATCCCGCTGGCCAGGCCCACTGTGAAGCAGGGGCTGCAATTGGCGGCGCTGGGGTTCTTCGGCATCTTTTTCTACAACCTGTGCTTCTTCTATGGCTTGCAGTACATCAATGCGTCGCGGGCTTCGCTGATCGTGGCCTTGAACCCGGCGGTGATCGGGCTGGCGTCCTGGTGGTTGTTCAAGGAGCGGCTCAGCCGCCTGAAAGGGGCGGGCATCGTGCTGTGCATTGGCGGGGCGGGGTTGGTGATTGTCAGTCGTGATCCGTCCTTGTTGCAAGGCGCGACGCAGGGCTGGATCGGCGACCTGTTGATTTTTGGCTGCGTGCTGGGCTGGGGCGTCTATTCGCTGTTTTCGAAAAAACTCAATGACAGCCTCGGTCCCTTGCAGACCGTGACCTGGTCGATTCTGCTGGGCACGCTGATGTTGTGGCTGACCTGCGCGGCGGCGGGCGAGGTTCGGCTCGACGCCCTGCGCGCGTTGGACATGGAACAATGGCTGAGCCTGTTGTACCTCGGCGTGCTGGGCTCGGCCCTGGCCTATATCGCCTGGTATGACGGCATTCGCCGGATCGGCGCGACCCGCTCTGGCGTATTCATCGCGCTCAACCCGCTGACGGCGGTGCTGCTGGGAGCGCTGCTGCTGGACGAACGGCTCACGGCCTTGATGTGCGTCGGCGGGGGCGTGATCCTGGTGGGTATTTTTCTGTGCAACAAACCCCTTGCGCGGTCGAAGGAAAAGGCGATTTGATACAGAAGGCGGACAAATCCGGTTACGCTGTGTAGAATCGATTTACGCATATAAGAATAACGTCTTCTGGCAGCAGAAGCCTCGCCCGCGAGAGCCTTGGGTCGACAATGAAGATACTTGGGTTTCAACTGATCTACGGCGATTTCCTCGCCCGCAGCGTTCGTGGTATTTCCTGCGCGCCGCCCCGTGTCCCCAGCATTGCCTGCAACTAACGTTTTTTTGTTAATTGACCAGAATGATGAGGCGCCGACATGGCAGATCTATACGAAAACCCCATGGGCCTGATGGGCTTCGAGTTCATTGAGTTCGCATCCCCGACCCCCAACACCCTGGAGCCGATCTTCGAGATCATGGGCTTCACCAAAGTGGCCACCCACCGCTCCAAGGATGTGCACCTGTATCGCCAGGGCGCGATCAACCTGATCCTCAACAACGAACCCCACAGCGTGGCCTCGTATTTTGCCGCCGAGCACGGCCCGTCGGTGTGCGGCATGGCATTCCGGGTCAAGGATTCGCAACTGGCCTACAAGCGCGCCCTGGAACTCGGCGCCCAGCCGATCCACATCGAGACCGGCCCGATGGAGCTGAACCTTCCGGCCATCAAGGGCATCGGCGGCGCGCCGCTGTACCTGATCGACCGTTTTGGCGAAGGCAGCTCGATCTATGACATCGATTTCGTATTCCTCGAAGGTGTGGACCGCAACCCGGTGGGCGCGGGCCTGAAAATCATCGATCACCTGACCCACAACGTGTACCGCGGGCGCATGGCCTACTGGGCCGGCTTCTACGAGAAGTTGTTCAACTTCCGTGAGATCCGTTACTTCGACATCAAGGGCGAATACACCGGCCTGACCTCCAAGGCCATGACCGCCCCGGATGGCATGATCCGCATCCCGTTGAACGAAGAGTCGTCCAAGGGCGCCGGGCAAATCGAAGAGTTCCTGATGCAGTTCAACGGCGAAGGCATCCAGCACGTGGCTTTCCTCACCGATGACCTGATCAAGACCTGGGACCACTTGAAAAGCATCGGCATGCGCTTCATGACCGCGCCGCCGGACACCTACTACGAAATGCTCGAAGGCCGCCTGCCGAACCACGGCGAACCAGTGAATGAACTGCAATCGCGGGGCATATTGCTCGATGGTGCTTCCGAACAGGGTGATAAGCGCCTGCTGCTGCAGATCTTCTCGGAAACCCTGATGGGGCCGGTGTTCTTCGAATTCATCCAGCGCAAGGGCGACGACGGCTTTGGCGAAGGCAACTTCAAGGCGTTGTTCGAGTCCATCGAGCGCGACCAGGTGCGTCGGGGCGTGCTGGCGACCGAGTAACACCTGACCCATGAAAAAGCCCGCCCGGCAGTGATGTCGGGCGGGCTTTTTATTGAACGATGCAGAGCCTGTGGGAGCGAGCTTGCTCGCGATAGCGGTGGGTCAGCTTGTATCGATATTGGCTGATCCGCCGCCATCGCGAGCAAGCTCGCTCCCACAGGGGGTGGCGTTGGCCTCAAGCCCTGCGCCGTTGCCGCACCAGGTGCTTGAAGCCTTCGAACACCAACACCGCCACGGCCATCCAGATGGGGATGTAGGTCAGCCATTCAGCGGCCTCGATGCTTTCGCCCAACAGCAGCGCAACGCCCAGCAGCAGGACCGGTTCGACGTAGCTCAACAAGCCGAACAGGCTGAACGGCAGCAGCCGGCTGGCAACGATATAGGACACCAGCGCGCTGACGCTGATCACCCCGAGCAACGGGATCAGCAGCGACAGCCGCGGGTATTGATCGAACACGTTGAAACCCTGTTCACCGCTTTGCACGAACCACAGCGCCACGGGCAGCATCAGGGTCATGTCCAGCCAGAGCCCGCCGAGGTTGTCGGTCTTGATGCGTTTGCGCAGGATGAAATAGATCGGGTAGCCGATCACCACCAGCAAGGTTGCCCAGGAAAAACCACCCACCCGGTACAACTCGTTGAACACGCCAAGGGTGGCGAAGAACACGGCGACTTTCTGCAGGTAGGACAGGCGCTCGCCATAGACGATGCGCCCGGTCAGGACCATCGACAGCGGCAGCAGGAAGTACCCCAGCGACACGTCCAGGCTGTAGCCATTGAGCGGCGCCCACATGAACAGCCATAGCTGCGCGCCCATCAGCACCGAAGAGAGGATTGCCGCAATCAATAGCCTTGGCGTGGCGACCAGGCGTTGGATCAGCGCCGTGACCAGGTGCCAGTCCCGCGTCACCAGCAGGAAGGCGGTCATGCATGGCATCGTCAGCAGCATGCGCCAGCCGAAGATCTCCACGCCGCTCAGGGGGGAGAGCAATGAGGTGTAGTAGTACATGACGGCGAACAGCACAGAGGCCGAGACCGATAGAGCGATGCCTTTGGACACGGTGATTCTCTTGAGGGCGATCAATCAACCCAAACTGTTGGCTGGCAAGGTTATCCAGGGGAGCAAGTGTGTGGGAGCAAGGCTTGCCCGCGATGGCGGCGCTGCGGTTGAACGGTTGAACCGCGTTATCGTTCATCGCGGGCAAGCCTTGCTCCCACGGGCACTCGCCCCGGCACGAAATGACTCACATCATTGAACCCCGGTGTCGACGCATGCCCCGGCGTCACCAGCGAATCGATGAAGGCTTCATCTTCCGCGCTGATCTTCACCGCCTGCGCCTTGATGTACGAATCCCACTGCTCCTCGGTGCGCGGCCCGACGATGGCCGAGGTCACGGCGCTGTTGTTCAGCACCCAGGCGATGGCGAACTCGACGATGCCCACGCCCCGGCCCTGGGTGTATTGCAGGATCTGCTGGGCAATGCGCAGGGACTCGACCCGCCATTCGGTTTCCAGGATGCGTTTGTCCTGGCGCCCGGCACGGCTGTTGGCGTCCGGCGCCACATCCGGCGCGTACTTGCCGCTGAGTACGCCGCGGGCCAGCGGGCTGAACGGCACCACGCCAAGGCCGTAGTTCTGCGCGGCGGTGATCTGCTCGGTTTCCGCCTGGCGGTTGACGATGTTGTACAGCGGTTGGCTGATCACCGGTCGGTCGATGCCCAGGCTGTCGGCGATCCGGATCACTTCGGCGATGCGCCAGCCACGGTAGTTCGACAGGCCCCAATAGCGGATCTTGCCCTGGCGAATCAAGTCGCCGATGGCCGACACGGTGACGTGCAGCGGGGTGTTGTGGTCTTCGCGGTGCAGGTAATAGATGTCCAGGTAATCGGTGCCCAGGCGCGTCAGGCTGGCCTCGATGCCATTGAACAGGTGCTTGCGGCTCAGGCCGCTGCGGTTGGGCACGCCGTCCGGCGGGCCGAAGCCGACCTTGGTGGCCAGCACCCATTCGTGGCGGTGACGGGCGATCGCCTCGCCGACGATTTCCTCGGAGCGGCCGTTGGTGTAGACGTCCGCGGTGTCGATGAAATTGATGCCCTGGTCCCAGGCCTTGTCGATGATCCGCAGGGAATCCTCGGTGCTGGTCTGTTCGCCGAACATCATCGTGCCCAGGGTCAACGTCGAGACTTGCAACCCGGAATGGCCTAGCGTGCGGTAGCTCATGACAAGATCCTTTTATCCATGGAGAAAGGCTCAATCAAACCCCAGAACCACCGCGCGGATCAAACAGAATTCTCAAACACTGCCAATCCTGTGGGAATGAGCTTCTGTGGGAGCAAGGCTTGCCTCAGGTGCGCAGGGTGCGGGTCATACGCAGTGCCAACAGGCTGCCACACACGATCACCCCGGCGAGCAGGTACAACGCCGCGTCGGTGGAGCCGGTGGCGTCCTTGACCCAACCCACCAGGTACGGGCTGAGGAAGCCGGCCATCTGGCCCATGGAATTGATCAAGGCCAAGCCACCGGCGGCGGCTCCGGCGCTGAGCAGGGCGGTGGGCACCGGCCAGAACATCGGCAGGCCGGTGAGGGCACCCATGGTGGCAATGGACAGGCCGATGATGGCGATGGCCGGGGTGGTGGCGAAGTTGACGGCGATCAGCAGCCCGACCGCGCCCATCAGCATCGGCACCACCAAGTGCCAGCGACGTTCTTTGTGCAAGTCCGCCGAGCGACCCACCAGCAACATGAACACCGCTGCCAGCAGGTAAGGAATCGCACTCAGCCAGCCAATCACCAGGTTATCGCTGAAACCCAGGCTCTTGATGATCGACGGCAGCCAGAAGTTGATCGCGTACACGCCGCTCTGGATGCAGAAGTACACCAGGCCAAAGGCCCAGATCGCCGGGTTCTTGAATACGGCCAGCAGGGAGTCGCCGGTGGTCTGCGGTTTGTTCGCCAGGTCGTCGGCATGGTCGGCGGTGAGCACGGCGCGTTCCTGGGCGGTCAGCCATTTGGCGTTGGCGAAGGTGTCGCTGAGCAGGAAGAACGCCAGAGCGCCGAGGATCACCGTCGGGATACCCTGCAGCAGGAACATCCACTGCCATCCCGCCAGGCCGCCCTGGCCCGCGGCGAAGTGGTTGAGGATCCACCCGGAAAACGGGCTGCCCAACAGGCCGGACACCGGGATGGCCGACATGAACAGCGCCATGATCCGGCCGCGACGGAACGTCGGGAACCATTGCGAGAGGTACAGCACCACGCCAGGAAAGAATCCGGCTTCGGCCGCACCCGTGAACAGCCGCAGGGTGTAGAACTGGGTGGGGGTGGTGACGAACAGCAGGCAGGTCGACAGCGTGCCCCAGGTGATCATCATCAATGCGATCCAGCGCCGGGGGCCGAACCGGGTCAGGGCCAGGTTGCTCGGTACGCCACACAGTACGTAGCCGATGAAGAAGATCCCGGCGCCGAGACCGTACACGGTTTCACTGAATTTCAAGGCATCGAGCATCTGCAGCTTGGCGAAGCCAACGTTGACCCGGTCGAGGTAGTTGAACAGGTAGCAGATGAAGATGAAGGGGATCAAACGCAGGGTGATGCGCTTGTAGACGGTATTCTTTTCGTCGTTGGTAGCCAGGAGGGCTGCTGCGCTCTGGGACATGGCGAGGTCTCTCTTTATTATGATTTTTGCGAGCCAGGGGGTAACGTTGACCGCCCCTTGAGTCTCGGCCAGCCCAAGGTCCCGTGTCTTTGTGCTTGAGCACAGGGTTTGAATGCAGGCCCTGTGCGCCTGACCAAACCCATGCCTGAAACAATAATTCATGCCCCCTGCAAGGAACACCGCCCATGTTCGAACTCGATCACGACCTGGCACAGGACATCGTCGACCGGGCGATGGCGATCCTGCCGTACAACGTCAATGTCATGGACAACCAGGGCCTGATCCTCGGCAGCGGCGAGCGCGAGCGGGTCAATACGCGCCATGAGGGGGCGCAACTGGTCCTGGCCAATGGCCGGGTGGTGGAAATCGACGAGCACACCGCGATGCACCTCAAGGGCGTGCAGCCGGGGATCAACCTGCCGCTGATGTTCGATCAACGGCTGATTGGCGTATTGGGCATCACTGGGGAGCCCGCGCAACTGCGTACCTACGCCGAACTGGTGCGCATGACCGCCGAGATGCTGGTGGGCCAGCGCAACCAGCAGGCCGAACAGCAATGGCGCCGCCAGCGTTGCGATGACTTGCTGGCGTTGCTGCTGGGGGACGCCGGGGATTCGCCGCGACTGCTGGACGAAGCCCGGCAAATGGGCCTCAAGCCGCAACTCTCACGAGTGCCGTATCTGTTCGAACTGGGCCTGGAGCACGGGTCCGGCCAGACCGTCGAGACGCTGAGCGCCTGGCTGATGTCGCGCTACCCGGACAGTTGGTGCCTGACGTCGTCCAAATCTTCCTTGCTCTGGTGCCGGCCGGTGACCGCCTCGGTGGAGAACGAGCGCCTGCTGGGCAAGCTCGACGGATTGGGCTGGAGCATTCTGCGCGTGGCGGTGGGCGGCCAGGCCGAAGGGCTGGCGGGCCTGCGTCGTTGCTACCGACGGGTCGGGGACCTGTTGGCCTACGGGCGCGATGTGTTGCCGCAGTCGCGAATGCTGACCCTCAACCGTTATCGCTTGCCGGTGATGCTCTGGCGTCATCGCAGCGACGACGCCCTGGATGAATTGCTGACCCCGCTGCGCAAGGTCATCGCCAAGGACAGCAACGGCCAGTTGCTCGCGACCCTACGCAGTTGGTGCGAACACGACGGCCAAAGCCAGGCCTGCGCCGACGCGTTGGGCATTCACCGCAACAGCCTGCGCTACCGCATGGAACGCATCGCCGAGCTCAGCGGCGTGGATCCGTTGCGGCTGGATGGGATGCTGGCGTTGTACCTGGGAGTGCAACTGTTGCCGCAGACCGCCGAGATCACCCCATAACCTGTGGGAGCGAGCTTGCTCGCGATGACGGTGGCACATCCAATACCTGTGCAAGCTGACACACCGCTATCGCGAGCAAGCTCGCTCCCACAGTTTGATCTGCGGCACTCGCTCTGTGGGAGCGAGCCTGCTCGCGATGAGGCCGCCAGCTTCAACCTGAATCTCCTGGAAAACCGGTATTTGTGAAATTGAACAATAATGCCCGGTGTCTTTTGTGCGGCAGACCGGCGTCACGGCTGCGGTCAACTGGCAGCATGCTGTGCATCGGAACCGGAGAGTAATATGAAAATAATCATCGCCCCCGACTCGTTCAAGGACAGCCTCAGCGCCCAGGGTGTCGCCGATGCCATCGCCCAGGGGCTGGCCCAGGTCTGGCCGGATGCCCAGTTGGTCAAGTGCCCGATGGCCGATGGCGGCGAGGGGACGGTGGAGTCGGTGCTGGCCGCCTGCAATGGCGAGTGGCGTCACACCCGGGTCCGCGGTCCCCTGGGCGCTCCCGTCGAGGCTCGCTGGGGCTGGTTGGCCGACAGCCGCACTGCGATCATCGAGATGGCCGAGGCCAGTGGCTTGCAGCTCGTGCCACCGGAGCAGCGCGATGCCTGTTCCAGCAGCACCTACGGCACCGGCGAGTTGATCCGCGCCGCCTTGGACGAAGGGGCCGGGCGGGTAATCCTGGCCATCGGCGGCAGTGCCACCAACGACGCCGGCGCCGGCGCGATGCAGGCCCTGGGCGTGGCATTGCTGGATGACCAGGGCCAACCCCTTCCTTCCGGCGGACTGGCTTTGGCGAACCTGGCGCGCCTCGACCTGAGCGACCTCGACCCACGCCTGGCCCATGTCAGTTTCGAGATCGCCGCCGACGTCGATAACCCGCTGTGCGGACCCCATGGCGCTTCCGCCGTTTTCGGTCCGCAGAAGGGCGCCTCGGTCCCTCAAGTGCAGGCACTGGACCGGGCCCTGGGGCATTTCGCCGACCATTGTGCCCAGGCGCTGGGCCGGGATGTACGCGACGAGCCGGGCAGTGGCGCCGCCGGTGGCCTGGGGTTCGCGGCCAAGGCTTTTTTGGGGGCGCAGTTTCGTACCGGCGTGGACGTCGTCGCCCAATTGACCGGGCTGGCCGAGGCGGTCAGCGGCGCCGACCTGGTGATCACCGGCGAAGGCCGTTTCGACGCCCAGACCCTGCGCGGCAAGACCCCCTTCGGCGTGGCCCGCATCGCCCGCCAGCAGGGCGTACCGGTGGTGGTCATTGCCGGCACGCTGGGGGAGGGCTACCAGGCGCTGTACGAACACGGTATCGACGCCGCCTTCGCCCTGGCCAACGGGCCGATGACCTTGCAGCAAGCCTGCGTCGACGCCCCGCGCCTGTTGAGCGAGCGCGCCCAGGACATCGCCCGGCTGTGGCGGGTGGCGCGCCGATAAAGCCGGTCGCGCACACCTGTGGCGAGGGAACAAGCTCCCTCGCCACGGAAGCCTTGTGAAATATTTTTTTACATTCCCCTGCAAAAAACCTGGAGCCCGGCCGATAACCACTCAGGCGTACACACAATTATTCCAACCCGTACGCTGGCGGCATGGATGCTCGACCCCATCACAGCGAGGTCTTCCCATGTCTCTACGCAACTTGAATATCGCTCCCCGGGCTTTTCTGGGCTTCGCCGTCATCGCGTTGCTCGTCGTTATCCTCGGCGTATTCGCCGCCAATCGCATGTCAGTCATCCGCCAGGCTTCGCTGGACATGGAGCAGTCCCAAGTGCCCAGCGTCGGCTACCTGGCCAATGTGCTGGAAAGCGTGTTGCGCATGCGCATTCTTTCGTTCCGGATCCTGGTCAACCGCGACCCGGCCAGCCTGACAGAGGCCGACGGCCGCATTGGTGTGCTGGTGGAAAAACTGAACAAGGCCAATAGCGGTTACGCTGCGTTGCCGGCCTCGCCGCAAGAGGCTGAGCTGTACAAAGTCTTTTCGGCGACCCTCGACAAATATCTGCAAGCCCAGAAAGAAATGCTCGAGTTGTCGCGCCAGAACAAGACTGACGAGCTGCGCACCCACATCAATACGCGGATCAAGGAAGGCACCGACCTGATGGGCGAGCAGCTCAACAAGCTCATTGCCCTCAACGTGGCCGGTGCCAGTGAGGCATCGGCCCTGGCCGGCGAACATTACAACAGCGCCATCACCGGCATCATCGTCGTCTCGCTCATTGCCGCGCTGGCCACGGTCGTGTTGGCGTTGCTGCTGACCCGCAGCATCGTTGCGCCACTCAACCGGGCCTTGGAGGCCGCCCGGATCATTGCCAGCGGCAACCTGGTCCAGGACATCGCGGTTGACGGCAAGGATGAACCCGGCCGCTTGCTCCAGGCCTTGGCCGCGATGCAAGGCAGCCTGCGCCAGACCATCGAGCAGATCGCCGGCTCCGCCAGTCAATTGGGGGCGGCGGCCGAAGAACTGAGCGCGGTCACCCAGGAATCCTCCCGCGGCCTGCAACAGCAGCACAATGAAATCGAACAGGCCGCCACTGCCGTCAACGAGATGACCGCCGCCGTCGAGGAGGTCGCCCGCAACGCGGTGTCCACTTCCGAAGCTTCGGGCCAGTCGACCCAGGCAGCCCAGGAAGGGCGCTCGCGGGTGGTGGAAACCGTCGATGCGATCCAGACCATGACCCACGACGTGCAAGCCACCGCTTCGATGATCGAAGGCCTGGCGGTCCAGGGCCGGGACATTGGCAAGGTGCTGGATGTGATCCGCGCCATCGCCGAGCAGACCAACCTGCTGGCGCTGAACGCGGCCATCGAAGCCGCCCGTGCCGGGGAAGCCGGACGCGGTTTCGCGGTGGTGGCCGATGAAGTCCGGGCCCTGGCCCATCGCACCGCCCAATCGACCCAGGAAATCGAAAAAATGGTCGCCGGCATCCAGAACGGTACCGGCCAGGCCGTGCAATCGATGCAGCAGAGCAACCAGCGCACCCAAAGCACTCTGGAGATGGCCCGGGCCGCCGGCGTGGCCCTGGAGCAGATCACCCAGTCGATCCACCAGATCAACGAGCGCAACCTGGTCATTGCCAGCGCCTCGGAAGAACAGGCCCAGGTCTCCCGCGAAGTGGACCGCAACCTGGTGAACATCCGTGACCTGGCTACGCAATCGGCCAGCGGCGCGAAACAGACCAGCGACGCCACCCACGAACTGTCGCGCCTGGCGGTGGGTTTGAATGCGATGGTGGCGCGGTTTGTGATTTGAGATAGGGTTGAGGCTGGATTCCGCGCAATCAGGAGACGTACATGCGCTTCTCAGTCTTGACCCAACGCATCACCGGCGAAGGTGCCGCCGCCTGGCAGATTCACGACCGGGCGCTGGCCATGCGCGAACAGGGCATGGACGTGTTGCTGCTGTCGGTAGGCGACCCAGACTTTGACACTCCACGGGCCATCGTCGATGCGGCGGTGGGCAGCCTGTGGGCTGGCGACACTCATTATTCGGACATTCGCGGCCTGCACACCTTGCGTTCCAGCATTGCCCGGCGTCACCGCCTGCGCTGCGGCCAGGGAGTAGGCGCCGAACATGTGGTTGTGCTGCCGGGGGCGCAATGCGCGGTGTACGCGGTCGCGCAATGCCTGCTCAACCCTGGCGACGAAGTTATCGTCGCTGAGCCGATGTATGTCACCTACGAGGCGGTATTCGGTGCCTGTGGCGCGACAGTGGTGCCGGTGGCGGTCCGTCCGGAGAACGGTTTTCGGGTCGAACCGGCGGATGTTGCCCGTCTTGTGACCCCGCGTACCCGGGCGATGCTGCTCAACAGCCCGAACAACCCGTCCGGCGCCAGCCTGCCGATGTCCACCTGGCAAGCCTTGGCGCGGTTGTGCATCGAACATGACCTGTGGCTGATCAGTGACGAGGTCTACAGCGACCTGATCTACGAAGGCGAACACATCAGCCCGGCCAGCCTGCCAGGCATGGCCGAGCGCACCGCGACGATCAACAGCCTGTCCAAATCCCACGCCATGACCGGCTGGCGCATCGGCTGGGTCATCGGGCCGCAGGCGCTGGCCGGGCACTTGGCGAACCTGTCGCTGTGCATGCTGTTCGGCTTGCCGGATTTCGTGCAACGCGCCGCCCAGGTCGCGCTGGAGCAGGCTCTGCCTGAGGTGGCGCAGATGCACGAGGAATATCGCCAGCGCCGCGAGCTGGTGTGCGCCATGCTTGATGACTGCCCGGGCCTCAAGCCGGTGCGGCCTGACGGCGGGATGTTCGTGATGGTCGATGTGCGCCAGACGGGCCTCGACGCCCAGGCATTTGCCGAGCGGCTGTTGGACGGGTATGGCGTGTCGGTGCTGGCCGGCGAGGCGTTCGGGCCGAGTGCGGCGGGGCATATTCGGATCGGGTTGGTGGTCGATCAGGTGAAACTGGCGGAGGCGTGTAGGCGGATTGCCTCGTGTGCCGGTCAGTCTTTGCAAATGCGCTGAAGTTTCACAATGCTCAATCGCAGTGTATTCACAAAGAGCTCACGATCCAGAAAAGGGGTAATCCGGTAAAGCTTTGTAGACAGTGTGTGAAATTGTGTAAGGGGTTTGGCTCTGGGTGGGTGAGGGCGTATATCCTTGGCCGCTTGAGATTTTCCTGCGCCTGTTGCACCGCTATCGCGAGCAAGGGTCTTGGGGACGACACAACACCACTGTGGGAGCGAGCTTGCTCGCGATAGCGGCATGGCCGGCGCCACAGCACTTTCTGGAAACACCATGCCCAACATCCTCCTGGTGGAAGACGACACCGCACTCTCTGAACTGATCGCCAGTTATCTTGAGCGCAACGGCTATCAGGTCAGCGTCCTCAGCCGTGGCGATCATGTGCGTGAACGGGCGCGGGTCGATCCGCCGGACCTGGTGATCCTCGACCTGATGCTGCCGGGGTTGGACGGCTTGCAGGTCTGCCGCTTGCTGCGGGCCGATTCGGCGACCTTGCCGATCCTGATGCTCACCGCCCGGGACGACAGCCATGACCAGGTCCTGGGCCTTGAAATGGGCGCCGACGACTATGTCACCAAGCCGTGCGAGCCCCGGGTGTTGCTGGCGCGGGTGCGCACCTTGTTGCGGCGCAGCAGCCTCATCGAGCCGCAGACGGCCAACGACCGCATCCTGGTGGGCAACCTGTGCATCGACCTGTCCGAGCGCACGGTGACTTGGCGCGGGCAGGCGGTGGAATTGTCCAGCGGTGAATACAACCTGCTGGTGGTGCTGGCCCGGCATTCCGGCGAAGTGTTGAGTCGCGACCAGATCCTGCAACGCCTGCGGGGCATCGAATTCAACGGCACCGACCGTTCGGTGGATGTGGCGATTTCCAAGTTGCGGCGCAAGTTCGACGACAACGCCGACGAAGCCCGCAAGATCAAGACCGTGTGGGGCAAGGGCTACTTGTTCAGCCGTTCCGAGTGGGAATGCTGAGTCGATGTGGAAGCTGCTGATTCGCCTGTACCTGGTCACCATCGTGTCCTACAGCGCGGCGATCTACCTGATGCCGGAACTGGTGGTCCGCCTGTTCCACGAGCGTTTCCTGACCTACAACCTCGATTATTCCCGGGGCCTGCAAACCTTGTTGGTCAAGCAGTTCCGCGCCGTGCCCAGCGCACAGTGGCCGGCGCTGGCGGCGCAGATGGACAAGGAATTCGACCCGCTGCGCATCGAACTGGCCGCCATTGATGACAACGGTTTCAGCGCCGAGGAGCAGGCACGTCTCAAGCGCGGCGAGAATGTGGTGCGCCTCGGCGACTGGGCCTGGCGAACCCTGGCGGCGGCACCGCTGGATGAGCGCACGGCGGTGAAGATGGTCGTGCCGCCGGACCCGGCCGATGTCAGCTGGTTGTACTGGAGCATCAACGTGTTGATCGGCGCGACGATGCTGGCCTGCCTGTTGCTCTGGTTGCGGCCTCACTGGCGCGACTTGGAACGCCTGCGGCGCACCGCCGAGCGTTTCGGCAAAGGTCATCTGGGGGAGCGTACGCACATCGCCTCCAGTTCGAACATCGGCAGCCTGGCCCACGTGTTCGACACGATGGCAGGGGACATCGAGAACCTGCTCAACCAACAGCGGGATCTGCTCAACGCCGTGTCCCACGAACTGCGCACGCCCCTGACGCGGCTCGACTTCGGCCTGGCCCTGGCGCTGTCCGACGACCTGCCGGCACCCAGCCGCGAGCGTCTGCAGGGGCTGGTGGCGCACATTCGCGAGCTGGATGAGTTGGTGCTGGAGCTGCTGTCCTACAGTCGATTGCAAAACCCGCAACACTTGCCCGAACGGGTCGAAGTGGCGCTGGACGAGTTCATCGACAGCATCCTGGGCAGCGTCGACGAGGACCTGGCGGCGCCGGACGTGGTCATCGACGTGTTGTTGCATGGAACGCTGGAGCGTTTTGTGCTGGACCCACGGCTGACCGCACGGGCGTTGCAGAACCTGCTGCGCAATGCCATGCGTTATTGCGAAAAGCACATCCAGATCGGCGTGCTGGTGGGTGATCAAGGCTGTGAAATCTGGGTCGACGACGACGGCATCGGCATTCCCGACGGCGAACGCGAGCGGGTGTTCGAGCCGTTCTATCGCCTGGACCGCAGCCGCGATCGCGCCACGGGCGGCTTTGGCCTCGGCCTGGCCATCAGCCGCCGGGCCCTGGAAGCCCAGGGCGGCACCTTGACGGTGGAAGCCTCGCCACTGGGCGGGGCACGTTTCAGGCTATGGCTGCCAACACCACCCTGATGCATCCTCGCCCCCCGTAGGAGCTCGTAGGAGCTGACGAGTGAAACGAGGCTGCGATCTTGCCCCAGACAATTGAGTCGCAGACAAAAGATCAAGATCAAAAGATCGCAGCCTTCGGCAGCTCCTACGCAAGGTTGCCCCTTCTACCCAAACAACCCCGCCGCAATATTGATCGAAAACCCCAGGATCGCCGTGTTGAACACAAACCCGATCAACGACTGCGCCAGCACGATCTTGCGCAGCTGCCGGGTAGCAACCCCCACATCCGAGGTCTGTACCGCCACGCCGATGGTGAAAGAGAAATACAGGAAATCCCAATAGTTGGGCGTGGTCAGCCCTTCGGCAAACCGCAGCGCCGGCTCCTTGCCCTCCCAGGTGTAATACAGCCGTGCGTAGTGGACGCTGAAAATCACCCCGATCAGCAACCATGAACCGATCACGGTCATTGCCGTGAAGCCGTAATGCAACAGCTTGCCAGCGGCCTGCAGGTCGCGGCTGCCGGCCAGCTCGAAGGTGATGGTCGCCAGGCTGGCCAATGCCGCGACGCAGACCGTCAGCAGCACCAGCCCGGCATTTTCATCTTCGATTTCGGCGATGCGCTTCACATCGGGCGCCTTGGCCCGCACGGTCAGCCAGAACATCAGCACCAGGTAGGTCCAGACCCCGGCATTCCAGCCGATCAGGATCTTGCTGATGATCGAGTCCACGGGAACCAGGATACCCACCGCCAGGCCAAGGACCGTGGCGCTGGAAAGACGCGGGTGAGTGCGGGCGAGGAAGGGCATGGAGGTTCACTGTGCGGAAAAGAGGCACCTAGTATGAGCCATCAAGCGAAGGGGCGACCGTCTATCGCGCTGGATTCGATCAATTGCACGCCCGCTTCCTGCATCCGCCGGATCGCCGCCTCCATCGAGCCCTCCCTGTCGATGCCCCGGAAGGCGTCTTGAGGTAGCCGGTCAAAACCGGTCGGGGTCTGGTGGTCCGCTTCCATGGCCCGGGGCCCGTGTGCAGACTGACTCACCGCTATCGCGAGCAAGCTCGCTCCCACACTGGATCTCCAGTGAATCTAAAACCTGTGCCCGGCCCAAATCCCACTGTGGGAGCGAGCTTGCTCGCGATGACGGCGGCCCATTCAACATTGATGCATGCTGATCCACCGCTATCGCGAGCAAGCTCGCTCCCACAATGGAACTTAGGTGGACGCATGATGGATGGCTTGCAGAAAAAATCTCCCTGCATGGGGGAGTGTCTTTCGTCGAAAATATTCCAGGTTTGATGGCTTTTTGACATTTGCTTCGTGCGTCCCTGTCACGATTCAGTACAATCGCCGACCTCCGACCGGGCATGGAAGCAGTACGGATCTTCTGTTACGAGAAAAAACCATGCTCATCGGCAGTTATTCCCCCGCCCTTGTTTCGATTTCCTTGTTTGTTGCCGTGCTGGCTTCCTACACCGCGCTGGATCTGGCCGGGCGTATCGCGACCGCCCAGGGGCGTGCCGCGCATTTGTGGATGACCGGGGGCGCGCTGGCGATGGGGGTGGGCATCTGGTCCATGCACTTCATCGGCATGCTGGCGTTCACCTTGCCGGTTGAGCTTGGCTACGATGTTTCGATCACCGCGCTGTCGCTGCTGACCGCCATTCTTTCCAGCGGTTTTGCCCTTTGGCTGGTCAGCCAGCCGCGATTGCCGGCGTGGCAACTGGCTTTCGGGGCGCTGATCATGGGCGCCGGGATCAGCGCCATGCATTACACCGGCATGGCCGCGCTGCGGATGCAGCCGGGCATCGATTACGACCCGACGCTGTTCGGGGCATCGTTGGTGATTGCTGTCGGCGCGTCGGCGGCGGCGCTGTGGATTGCCTTTCGCCTGCGCCAGAACAGCCCCCATGTGCGTCTGGCGCGCGCGGGTGCCGCAGTGGTCATGGGCATCGCCATCGTCGGCATGCACTACACCGGCATGGCCGGGGCGCGGTTCAGCGAGGGCAGTTTCTGTGGTTCTCTGGACGGCTTGAGCGGCAAGGGCCTGGACAATCTGGTGTTGATCACCACCCTGGCGGTGCTGGCCATTGCCTTGCTGACGTCGATTCTCGATGCGCGCCTGGAAGCCCGCACCGCCGAGCTGGCCCAGTCCCTGACCCGGGCCAACCGGGAACTGACACAGTTGGCCCTGCACGACCCCCTCACCGGACTGCCCAACCGTGTGCTGCTGGCCGACCGGATCGACCAGGCCATGCATCGGGTGCAAGAGCAGGGCGGTTGCTTCGCCTTGATGTTCATCGACCTCGATGGTTTCAAGCCGGTCAACGATGCCTTTGGCCACCACATGGGTGACCTGTTGCTGCGGGACGTGGCCCTGCGCCTGCGTGAAGACCTGCGCAGCCAGGACACCCTGGCGCGGATCGGCGGTGATGAATTCGTGCTGTTGGTGCAACTGGTCGAGCCCGACGATGCCTTGCGACTGGCGGCCCGCCAGGTCGGCTTGATCGGGCGCACGTTCCGGGTGTCTGAGCATGACTTGCAGATCTCCGCCAGCGTCGGTATCGCCCTTTACCCTGGCAACGGCCAGAGCGCTGAAGAGCTGCTGATGAACGCCGACGCGGCGATGTACCACGCCAAGGGCGCTGGCAAAAACGGCTACAGTTTTTTCGACGCCTCGATGAACAGCAACGCCCGCAAGCAATTGCAGCTGTTGCAAGACTTGCGCATGGCCGTCGAACAGCGGCAGTTCAGCCTGCATTACCAGCCCAAGTTCGACGCGGCCAATGGCCTTCCGGTCGGGGCCGAAGCCTTGTTGCGCTGGACCCACCCGACCCAGGGCCTGTTGATGCCCGACACGTTCATCGACCTGGCGGAAAAGACCGGGTTGATCATCCCCATCGGCGAATGGGTATTGAACGAAGCCTGTCGGCAGATGCGCGAATGGTACGTGCTCGGTTATACCGACTGGCGCATCGCGGTGAACCTCTCGGCCTTGCAGTTCTGTCACACCGGTCTGGTGCAGAGCGTGGCCAAGGCGTTGGAAACGCATAAGCTGCCGGCCAACAGCCTGACCCTGGAAATCACCGAAACCACCGCCATGAGCGATGCGGACGCGAGCATGACGGTGTTGCAACTGCTCTCGGACATGGGGGTGGATTTGTCCATCGACGACTTCGGCACCGGCTACTCGAGCCTGATGTACCTCAAGCGCCTGCCGGCCAACGAGCTGAAGATCGATCGCGGCTTCGTGCGGGACCTGGAGCACGACAGCGATGACGCGGCCATCGTCTCGGCCATCGTCGCCCTCGGCCAGGCCCTGGGCCTGCGGATCGTCGCCGAAGGCGTGGAGACCGACATGCAACAAGACTTCCTGACCCAGTTGGGCTGCGATTCGCTGCAGGGCTACCTGTTGGGCCATCCGCTGCCGGCCGAGCGTTTCCTGCAGGACATTCGCCAGGCGAAAACCATGGCGATAGCCTGACCCCTCAGGAGACGATATCGAACGCCGTGCTGCCCAGCCGCTCGCCGTTGACCAGCAGGTGCACGGCATGCCGGCCCGCGTAGTGTTTGCGGGTGGTCAGCTCGCGAATATGTTGCGAACGGCTGAGGTTGACGCGACCCTGGGCGGGCAGGTCGAAGGTCTTGAGTTTGAAGACCTTGGCCGAGGTGCCGCCCGAGGCTTTCACGTAGTCGACGGCGTAGTCGATCACCAGGCGCTGGCTCTGCCCGAGGGTTGATTGCACCGTGAAGGACAGCGTGACCTGTTCTCCCAAGCGAATCACCGCCGGCGTCACTTGCAAATCCAGCACCTGGACCTGCGCCTTGCCGCCGGCGCCGATGACCCCCAGCGCCCTCGGGTTGCCTTGTTTGATCAAGCTACGCAGCGCATGCCGGGCAATCCACGCGGTGTGGCGGTCTTGCAACGGCCAGCCTTCGATCTGGTCCAGCACCCAGTCCGGATGCTGCTTGGTGACATCGTTGAGGTGGTTGGCCACGGATTTGCGCACATAAAGGCTGGCGTCGGCCTTGAGTGTGTCGAGGATCGCGGCGGCCAGGTCGGGGTTGGCCTGGATCGGTTCCAGGTGAAACGACCACGGCAGGCGCGGCCGGCTGCCTTCGCTGGCCAGGCGGCGCACGTGCTCGTTGGCGTCCAGGGCCCAGCCGTGCATGACCTTGAGGGTGCGTTCCAGGTCGTCCCGCAAGAAGTGCCGCACGGCGAACTCCGACGAACCGAACCGGGTGAAATACTGGAGCGCGTCCAACGACACGTCGAAGTGATTGCGGCCGTAAGACGCCACGTAGTGCGGCAGGAACATGCTGACGAACATGCTGTTCAGGCGCGGGGCAAGGGCGCGCAGCACCTCCAGCGACGCTTCATAATCGAGAGGCAGCACCGCGTGCAGGCACTCGCTGACCCGGGCCATGCGCTGCATCACCGACAACTCGGCCAGCCCATCGTTGGCCAGGCGCAAGAATGCCTTGGCGTCGAATGCCGGATACACCGCGCGCATTTCGCTGGCGATGTGTTCCAGGCGGGCGCTGTTGAAGATTTCCTTGAGGGCAGGGGAGGCAGTGGTCGGGGTCGTCATGGCAGGGTCCGTCGTGCAGGGCTTGTCACTATATCCCGTGGCGAGGGCGCTTGCTCCCGCTCGGCTGCGTTGTAGGAGCTGCCGAAGGCTGCGATCTTTTGATCTTTCGCTTGGGATTCAAGTGTCTTGGGAAAGATCGCAGCCTCGTTGCACTCGACAGCTCCTACGAGCTCCTACGAGCTCCTGCGAATTCCTACGAGCTTCTACGGTAAAAGGAATGATTTGCCGCTCGCGAAGTCCCAGATTCAGTCCCTCGAATAACTGGAGTTTTTTCTATGCGCAAACCCACCCTGATCGTCAGCCTGGTCCTGATTGCCGGCCTTGGAACCCTTGGGCCTGTTGCGCAAGCGGTCGAGAAAACCGGAGACGCCCTGGAGCATTCGCCGAGCAATGGCCGCAGGCTGGTGGAGAACGACCGGGTACCGGCGGACTACCAGCGCACGGACAGGGCCATGAAGGACTGGAAGCAGAAGAAGCTGGAACAGCCGACAAGCGAGCAGCAATGGGTGCAGATCGACGACAAGTACCTGCTGATCGAAACCGTGTCCGGCGCGATCGTCAAGATCGTGCCGGCCACACGTTAAATCTTCAGAGCACTTCGCCTTTGTCCCATAGGTGAACCAACTCGCCGGGTGCCCGGTCTTCGGGCACCTGCAGCACCATCTCGTCGTCCTGGTCGTTGGCGCGATAACGCACCTCGATCTGGAAAAACCGCTGGTCGCCGCGCCCGGGCGTGGAGGAGGTCAGCGGCAGGCAGCCCTCCAGGACCGAACAGATGCGTGTGCGCTGGTCGAGGTCGCACTGGGCGAACTCGATTTCCCGTGGCCGGGTCAGTGCATGGATGGCGGCCACGCCGCCCTGGCGCGACAGCCGTACCACGGCCTTGTCGTCGAGGTCTGGAAGGGTTTTCATCAGCTCTCCTGTGTCAGGTCGACGCCGACCTGGGCCCAGCCGTTCTGTACCGCTTGCACTTCCCGCGTGCCGAAGCGCTGTCGGGCATGCTCGACGGTCAGGCGGGCGAAGGCGCTGAAGGACGCGTCATTGGCCAGTCTTCGGTCGCACAAGGTTTCATACCAGATCCGGCCGGCCTTTTCCCAGGCAAATCCGCCCAGCGTGGTCGCCGCCAGATAAAAGGCCCGGTTGGGAATGCCGGAGTTGATGTGCACGCCACCGTTGTCTTCACGGGTAATCACGAATTCGCGCATATGCGAAGGTTGCGGGTCCTTGCCCAGCAGCGGGTCATCGTAGGCGCTGCCGGGGTTGGACATGCTGCGCAGGCCGTCGCCGTTGATCTTGTCGGTGAGCAGGTCGGCGCCGATCAGCCAGTCGGCCTGGTCGGCGGTCTGTTCGAGCACGAACTGCTTGACCAGCACACCGAACACATCGGAGATGGACTCGTTCAACGCACCGGACTGGTTGGCGTAGATCAGCCCGGCTTCGCTTTCGGTGACGCCATGGGCCAGTTCGTGGGCCACCACGTCCAGGGAGCGGGTGAAGCGCTGGAAGATTTCGCCGTCGCCGTCGCCGAACACCATCTGCGCGCCGTTCCAGAAGGCGTTTTCATAGCCCTGGCCGTAATGCACGCTGCCCACCAGGGCGAAGCCTTTGTTGTCGATGGAGTCGCGCCCCAGGACCTTCCAGAAAAAATCATAGGTGGCGCCCAGGGCATCGTAGGCCTCGTCCACGGCCGGATCGCCACTGGCCCGCTGGCCTTCCAGGCGTACCGGCTGGCCGGGCAGCTCCATGCTGTTCTGGGCGTCGTGCACGCTACGTTGCGGGTGTCCGGCCTTGCCGGGCTTGGGCAGCGCCGCCGCGACGGGCGGGGTGCTGGGCGGGCCGGGGTTGTGCCGCAGATTGCGCACGTGGGTCAAGGTGCCGAGGGCGCTGGAGCGTTGCTGTTCGGAGCCGTGGGCGATGATGCGATTGAGAATGTACGGCGGAATGAAACCGTGGAGCGGACGAGAGACGATCATCAGAAAATCCTTATCTGAAATGCAGGGTCGATACCCATGTGAACCGAATAGGCCGTTGCGGTTCCCTATTGCATGAGCAGCCTGATAAAACACAATGCCATACGAATCCATAGGACCTGTGGCGAGGGGATAAATCCCCTCGCCACAAAGGATTGCCATATGCCTGGAATTCTGCGAAAAACCGGCGCCTGAAATGACACGGAAATACGCCATGAATGAAGAACTGCAAATCATCGACCTGCAACAGGGCGACGGCAAAAGCGTAGTCAAAGGTGCGCTGATCACCACCCAATACCGCGGCACCCTTGAAGACGGCACCGAATTCGATTCGTCCTACAGTCGCGGCAAACCCTTCCAATGCGTGATCGGCACCGGTCGCGTCATCAAGGGCTGGGACCTGGGCCTGATGGGCATGCAAGTCGGCGGCAAGCGCAAGTTGCTGGTGCCGGCCCACCTGGCCTACGGTGAACGGTCCATGGGCGCACACATCAAGCCCAACGCCAACCTGATCTTTGAAATCGAGTTGCTGGAGGTGCTGACCCGTTACGATTGAAGGGCTTACCAGGGCGGGGCCTTAAGCCATATGCCTGCGTCGATACTCGTCCGGCGTGGTGCCCATCATTTTGCGAAACATGCTGATGAACGCCGAGGCGCTGCTGTAGCCCAGGTCCAGGCGAATGGTTTCCACGCTCTGGCCACGTTCGAGCAGGGCCAGGGCCTCGATGACTTTCAGGCGCTGGCGCCATTCCACCAGGGACATGCCCAGGTCCCGTTGGGCCCGGCGCATCAGCGTGCGTTCGGTGGTGTTGGCGGCGCGGGCCAGTTGTGGCAAGGAGCGCGGGTCGCTGGGATTCGCCTCCAGGGCCCGCAATACGGGGCCCAGCAGTGGATCATCCGAGGAGGGCAGGTAGCTACCGGCATGGGGCGCCTGAGTGAGCTTGTCCACCAGCACCTGCAACAAGCGCTGCTGCTCGGGTGTCTGCGGTTGGCTCGGCGGCTCGCTGCGCAACTCTTCCAGCAACGCGCGGATCAGTGGGCTCAAGGTCAGCGCGCAGGGTACGGCCGGCAGCGCAGCGCACAGTTCGGCCGCCAGGTACAACGAACAATGACAGGCCTCGTGCCGATTGAACCCAACGTGTTCCATGTCCGGTGGCAGCCAGATGCCGTACTGCGGTGGCGCCAGGTAATGGTGCTGGGCGATCTCGATTTCCATCACCCCACTGTAGGAATAGACGAACTCACCCCAGGCATGCCGATGCCGGGGGTAAGTGGCGTGGGCCGGCATGCAGGCGCTGCGAAAGAAAATCGGCGAGGGCAGGGCCGCGTCGAACGGAGGCATTTTCAGATGTTGGGCTGGAGGCTGCATATCGACCGCAATGGCGGATTACCGGGATGGCTTGTCGGGTAATCACTATATCCAGCAAAGGTGTCAGGCAGACAATCCTTTCATCCATTTCTGTCCAAGGATCTTTCCCATGACCACCCGCCGTGCCCTGGATGGCCAGGTCAGTGCCCTGATGACTGGACTCTGTGCCATCTGGGGTTTCCAGCAAGTCGCGATCAAGGCCAGCGCCGCCGACATGGCGCCGATGCTGCAACTGGGTGTGCGCTCGGCCATCGCCGCGATACTGGTCTGGCTGTTGGTGCTGGCGCGGGGTGAACGCCTGTCCCTGGCCGATGGCAGTTGGCGTCCTGGTCTGTTGGTGGGGTTGTTGTTTGCCCTGGAGTTCGTGATGGTGGGCGAAGGCCTGCGTCATACGACGGCTTCGCACATGGTGATCTTCCTGTACACCGCACCGATGTTCGCCGCCCTCGGCTTGCACTGGAAACTGCCGAACGAACGCCTGAAGCCGGCGCAATGGTTGGGCATCGCGGTTGCCTTCGGCGGGATCGTGGTGGCCTTCAGTGGCGGCTCGGGGGCGGGGAACGGCAGCTCGTTGCTCGGTGACGGCATGGGGTTGTTGGCCGGCGCGCTGTGGGGTGCGACCACGGTGACGGTACGCTGTTCGCGGCTGACCGACGTGCCGGCCAGCCAGACACTGCTTTATCAACTGGTGGGTGCCGGGGTGCTGCTGATCGCAATGTCCATGGCGTTGGCGCAAACGACGATCAACCCCACGCCGCAACTCATTGCCAGCCTGGCGTTCCAGGTGTTGCTGGTGTCCTTCGCCAGTTTCCTGATCTGGTTCTCGCTGCTGCGCCACTACCTGGCTTCGCAGTTGGGCGTGCTGTCGTTCATGACGCCGCTGTTTGGCATCGGTTTTGGTGTCTGGTTGCTGGATGAGCCGCTGGAGCCGAACTTTATCGTTGGCGCGGTTCTGGTGCTGGGCGGGATCTTGCTGGTCAGCGGTTACGGATGGTTTCGCCAGCGTTGGGGGCGGTGGTTGGTATTGCGTCGGGAGTAATGGGAGTATCAGACGCTGGGGCCTGTAGGAGCTGGCGAAGCCTGCGATCTTTTGATCTTTCGCTTGGGACTCAAGTGTCTGGGGAAAGATCGCAGCCTCGTTTCACTCGTCAGCTCCTACATAGCTCCTACGGGTGAGGGAGCAGGCTCCCTCGCCATAAAAGCCCCTGATGCTGCCGGTGAGGTCAAACCTTGACGATCCAACCCGCCGGCGCTTCCACGTCGCCGGTCTGCACGCCGGTCAGTTCCTTGTAGAGCTTCTGGGTGATCGGGCCGACTTCGGTTTCGCTGTGGAACACGTGCAGCTTGTCCTTGTAGCTGATGCCGCCAATCGGGGTGATCACCGCCGCAGTACCGCAGGCACCGGCTTCCTTGAAGTCCGACAGCTTGTCGATGAACACGTCGCCTTCGATCACTTCCAGGCCCAGGCGCGATTTGGCCAGTTCGATCAACGACAGGCGAGTGATGCCCGGCAGGACCGAAGGGGATTTGGGGGTGACGAATTTGTCGTCGTGGGTGATGCCGAAGAAGTTGGCCGAGCCGACTTCCTCGATTTTCGAATGGGTCATCGGGTCCAGGTAGATGCAGTCGGCGAAACTGGCCTTCTTGGCCTGGGAGCCGGGCATCAGGCTGGCGGCATAGTTGCCACCGACCTTGGCCGCACCGGTGCCTTGCGGGGCGGCGCGGTCGAAGCTGGAGATCAGGAAGTTGTGCGGGGTCAGGCCGCCCTTGAAGTAGGCGCCGACCGGGATGCAGAAAATCGAGAAGATGAACTCGGGTGCGGTGCGCACGCCGATGTTGTCACCCACGCCGATCACGAACGGGCGCAGGTACAGCGCGCCGCCGGTGCCATACGGCGGGATGAAGCGCTCGTTGGCGCGGACCACTTGCTTGCAGGCTTCGACGAACTGCTCGGTCTCGACCTGCGGCATCAGCAGGCGGGCGCAGCTGCGCTGCATGCGGGCGGCGTTCTGGTCCGGGCGGAACAGGTTGATCGAACCGTCCTTGCAACGATAGGCCTTCAGGCCTTCGAAGCACTGCTGACCGTAGTGCAGGGCCGTGGAGCCCTCGCTGATGTGCAGCACGTTGTCGTCGGTCAGGGTGCCCGCGTCCCAGGCGCCATCGCGCCAGTGCGACAGGTAGCGCTTGTCGGTCTTGATGTAGTCAAAGCCCAGTTTGTCCCAATTGATGCTCTCGTTACCCATGACACCCTCTATTACTTAACAACCGTCGAAACGGTTCAAGGCTTCTGACGTTTTTTGGATGGGGACAACAATACTTCATTCCGGGGCTGTTTCGCAGCCCGCACGATAAGGTGCAGACAGATAAATGATGGTGTTCTTGAAAATCGCGAGCAAGCTCGCTCCCACATGGGATTGTGTTCCCATGAACGACCGATATCACCTGTGGGAGCGAGCTTGCTCGCGATAGGGGCCTCGCTCACACCATCAATTCCCCTGAATCACAGATGCAACGCATGCCCCAACGCCCGCAACGCCGCTTCCTGCACGGCCTCGCCCAGCGTCGGATGGGCGTGGATGGTGCCGGCGATGTCCTCCAGGCGCGCGCCCATTTCCAGGGACTGGCCGAATGCCGTGGACAGCTCAGACACGCCGACGCCGACCGCTTGCCAGCCCACGATCAAGTGATTGTCCCGGCGCGCCACGACCCGGACGAAACCGCTCTTCGATTCCAGGGTCATGGCCCGGCCGTTGGCGGCGAACGGGAAGCTCGAAACCAGGCAGTCCAGCCCGGCGGCCTTGGCCTCGTCCGGCGTCTTGCCGACCACCACCAGTTCCGGGTCGGTGAAGCACACCGCGGCGATGGCGGTCGGGTTGAATTCCCGATGCTGGCCGGCGATCAGCTCGGCGACCATTTCGCCCTGGGCCATGGCCCGGTGGGCGAGCATCGGTTCGCCGCTCAGGTCGCCGATGGCCCAGACGTTGCGCATGCTGGTCTGGCAACGACTGTCGATTTTCACCGCCGAACCGTTCATCGCCAGGTCCAGCGCTTCAAGGTTCCAGCCCTGGGTGTGGGGTTTGCGCCCGACCGCCACCAGCACCCGGTCGGTGTCCAGGTTCAGCGTGTCGCCATTGGGATCGCGCACTTGCAAGGTGCTGGCCTGGGCATCGAACCCTTCGACGCTGTGCTTGAGGTACAGCTTCACCCCCAGTTGCTTGAGCGCCTCGTGCACCGGTTGCGTCAGCTCGCCGTCGTAAGCTGGCAGGATTCGCTCCTGGGCCTCGACCACGCTGACCTCGGCGCCGAGCTTGCGATAGGCGATGCCCAACTCCAGGCCGATGTAGCCGCCGCCGACCACCACCAGGTGCTTGGGCACCGAGGTGGGGGCGAGGGCTTCGGTGGAGGAAATGATCGGCCCGCCCAGTGGCAGCATCGGCAGGTTGACGCTTTTCGAACCGGTGGCCAGCAGCAGGTGTTCACACTGGATGCGGGTGTCACCGACCTCGACCGTCTTGCCATCGATCACCTTGGCCCAGCCATGAATGACCTGGACCTTGTGCTTTTTCAGCAATGCCGCGACGCCGGTGGTCAGGCGATCGACGATGCCGTCCTTCCATTCCACGCTCTTGCCGATGTCCAGCGTTGGCGCCGCCACCGTGATGCCCAGGGCCGAGCCCTGACTGTGATGTCGGGTCTGGTGGAACTGCTCGGCCACATGGATCAACGCCTTGGACGGGATGCAACCGATGTTCAGGCAGGTGCCGCCCAACGCCTGGCCTTCCACCAGGATGGTCGAGATGCCCAATTGCCCGGCGCGGATCGCCGCCACATAACCGCCAGGACCGCCGCCGATGATCAGCAGCGTAGTGTTCAAAGTCTGCATCGCCTGCTCCATTGATGATTAGTCCACAAACAGCGTGGCGGGTTGTTCGAGCAGGCCGCGCAGGGCCTGGATGAATTGCGCCGCGTCCATGCCGTCGACCACCCGGTGATCGAAGGAGCTGGAGAGGTTCATCATCTTGCGGATCACGATCTGGCCCTTGATCACCACCGGCCGCTCGACGATTTTGTTCACGCCGACAATTGCCACTTCCGGCAGGTTCAGCACCGGCGTGCTGACGATGCCGCCGAGGGCACCGAGGCTGGTCAGGGTGATGGTCGAGCCGGACAGTTCATCGCGACTGGCCTTGCCCGTGCGGGCCGCCGTGGCCAGGCGGGCGATTTCCGCCGCGCTGTCCCACAGCGTACGGGCTTCGGCGTGACGCACCACCGGCACCATCAGGCCAACGTCGCTCTGGGTGGCGACGCCCACATGCACCGCGCCTGAGCGATTGATGACCTGGGCTTCGTCGTCGTAGCGCGCGTTCATCTGCGGAAAGTCCCGCAGGGCCACGACCAGGGCGCGGACCAGGAACGGCAGCAAGGTCAGCTTGCCGCGACTGGCGCCGTGTTTTTCATTCAAGTGAACCCGCAGCTCTTCCAGGGCCGTGACGTCGATTTCCTCGACGTAGCTGAAATGGGCCGCGCGTTGGGTCGCTTCCTGCATGCGCTGGGCGATCTTGCGGCGCATGCCGATCACCGGGATCTGCTGCTCGTCGTGGCGTTCGGCATAACCTGAACCGCCCTTGGCCTGGGACGACGGACCCTGGGCCAGGTAGGCTTCGAGGTCTTCGTGCAGGACCCGTCCGGCCGGGCCGCTGCCCTGGACCAGACGCAATTGAATGCCCAGGTCCAGCGCGTGTTTGCGCACGGCCGGCGAGGCCAGAGGACGCTCGTCGGGATCGCGGGCCACCGGGGCTTGCGGCGCCGGGCGAGGGGCGGCGGTCTTTTCCAGCACCGGTTCAGGCGTGGCCACTGGCGCCAGTTTCGGTGCCTGCGCAGCCGCCGCGGCGGGCGCCGGTTGTGCCGACTCTTTCAAATTACCCGCACCTTCGACTTCAATGCGGATCAGTTCGCTGCCCACCGCCATGACTTCACCCGGCTCGCCACCCAGGGCGATGACCCGGCCATGCACCGGCGAAGGGATGTCCACCATCGCCTTGTCGGTCATGACATCGGCGAGTACCTGGTCTTCGACCACCATGTCGCCGACCTTGACGTGCCACACCGACAGTTCCACTTCGGCGATGCCTTCGCCGATGTCCGGCATCTTGATAACGTGCGTGCCCATTCAGACCTCCATGACCCGTTTCAACGCCGCGCCCACTCGGGACGGCCCAGGGAAATACGCCCACTCCTGCGCATGCGGGTAGGGGGTGTCCCAACCGGTGACACGCTCGATGGGCGCTTCCAGGTGGTGGAAGCAGTGTTCTTGCACCAACGACACCAGCTCGGCGCCGAAACCGCAGGTGCGGGTGGCTTCATGCACAACCACGCAGCGGCCGGTTTTCTTCACGGATTTGACGATGGTTTCAAGGTCCAGCGGCCAGAGGCTGCGCAGGTCGATGACTTCGGCGTCGATGCCGGTTTCTTCGGCCGCCACTTGAGAGACGTAGACCGTGGTGCCATAGGTGAGAACTGTCACGTCCTTGCCCGGGCGGGTGATGGCGGCGACGTCCAGCGGCACGGTGTAGTAACCGTCCGGCACCTGGGCCGAGGGGTGTTTCGACCACGGGGTTACCGGGCGGTCGTGGTGGCCGTCGAACGGGCCGTTATACAGGCGCTTGGGCTCGAGGAAGATCACCGGGTCATCGTTTTCGATGGAGGCGATCAGCAAGCCCTTGGCGTCGTAGGGGTTGGACGGCATCACGGTGCGCAGGCCGCAGACCTGGGTGAACATCGCCTCGATGCTCTGGCTGTGGGTCTGGCCGCCGTAGATGCCGCCGCCGCAGGGCATGCGCAGGGTCATCGGCGCGGTGAACTCGCCGGCCGAGCGATAGCGCAGGCGCGCCGCCTCGGAAATGATCTGGTCCGACGCCGGGTAGACGTAGTCGGCGAACTGGATCTCGGCCACCGGCCGCAGCCCGTAGGCGCCCATGCCGACGGCCACGCCGACGATGCCGCTTTCGGAAATCGGTGCGTCGAACACCCGCGAGGTGCCGTACTTATTCTGCAGGCCTTCGGTGCAGCGGAACACGCCGCCGAAGTAGCCCACGTCCTGGCCGAACACCACGACGTTGTCGTCGCGTTCGAGCATCACGTCCATGGCCGAGCGCAGGGCCTGGATCATGGTCATGGTGGTAGTGGTCATGGCGGTGTCCAACGCAATATTGTTGTTGTGATCGTTCATGTCAGATCCCCAACTGCTGACGCTGGCGCTTCAAGTGCTCCGGCATCTCTTTGTAGACGTCTTCGAACATGGTCGCGGCGCTGGGAATCTGCCCGCCGGCGAGGGTGCCGTACTGTTCGGCTTCCTTCTGCGCGGCGATCACCTCGGCTTCGAGTTCGGCGCTGACCGCCGCATGTTCCTCTTCGGACCACTGGCCGATCTTGACCATGTGCTGCTTGAGACGGGCAATCGGATCGCCCAGCGGGAAGTGGCTCCAGTCGTCGGCGGGGCGGTACTTGGAGGGATCGTCCGAGGTGGAGTGCGGGCCGGCGCGGTAGGTGACCCATTCGATCAGGGCCGGGCCGAGGTTGCGGCGGGCGCGTTCGGCGGCCCAGCGCGAGGCGGCGTAGACCGCCATGAAATCGTTGCCATCGACACGCAGGGAGGCGATGCCGCAACCGACGCCGCGTCCGGCGAACGTCGTGGCTTCACCGCCGGCAATGGCCTGGAAGGTGGAAATCGCCCACTGGTTGTTGACCACGTTGAGGATCACCGGCGCCCGGTAGACGTGGGCGAAGGTGAGGGCGGTGTGGAAGTCCGATTCGGCGGTGGCGCCGTCACCGATCCAGGCCGAGGCGATCTTGGTGTCGCCCTTGATCGCCGAGGCCATGCCCCAGCCCACGCCCTGGATGAATTGCGTGGCGAGGTTGCCGGAAATGGTGAAGAAACCGGCGTCCTTGACCGAGTACATGATCGGCAACTGCCGGCCCTTGAGCGGATCGCGCTCGTTGGACAGCAGTTGGCAGATCATGCCCACCAGCGGCACTTCCCGGGCCATCAGGATGCTTTGCTGGCGGTAGGTGGGAAAGCACATGTCATCGATGTTCAGCGCCAGGGCCTGGCCGCTGCCGATGGCTTCTTCGCCAAGGCTTTGCATGTAGAACGACATCTTTTTCTGGCGCTGGGCGACCACCATGCGGTTGTCGTAGATGCGTGTCTTGAGCATGGCGCGCATGCCTTTGCGCAGGATCTCGACGGGAATATCCGCCGCCCAGTCGCCCAAGGCATTGCCCTGGTCATCGAGCACGCGGATCAGGCTGCGGGCCAGGTCGGCGGTTTCGGCGGGTTCGACGTCAATGGGAGGTTTGCGCACCGTGCCGGCATCGGACAGATGCAGGTAGGAAAAGTCGGTCTTGCAGCCGGGACGGCCCGAGGGTTCGGGGACGTGCAGGCGTAGCGGTTCGTACGCTGGGTTCATGGCTTTCTACGCTCGATCTTGTGAATTTCTTGTAGTGGGCGCGCTAGCTGACGAATGTCCCCGGGTAGGGGAAATTGTCCTACAACAATCATAGGCTCGACGAAGAAGAATATTTTTCTCTGTTAGCTTGCTGTTCAGATCATTTGCAGATAAAAAATCTGCACAACGATAAAAAATAGGATTATTTGTCTCATGCGTAAATTGGATCGCACCGACATCGGCATTCTGAACAGCCTTCAGGAAAACGCCCGCATCACCAACGCCGATCTCGCCCGTTCGGTCAATCTGTCGCCGACGCCGTGCTTCAACCGCGTCCGGGCGATGGAGGAACTGGGCGTGATCCGCGAGCAGGTCACGCTGCTGGATGCCGACCTGCTGGGGTTGCACGTCAACGTGTTCATCCATGTGAGCCTGGAGAAGCAGGTGGAGGAAGCGTTGCAGCACTTCGAGGAGGCGATTTCCGACCGGCCGGAGGTGATGGAGTGCTACCTGATGGCCGGCGATCCGGACTACCTGATCCGCGTGCTGGTGCCGACCATCCAGTCGCTGGAGCGGTTCATGATGGACTTCCTGACCAAGGTCCCGGGCGTGGCGAACATCCGTTCGAGCTTTGCCCTCAAGCAGGTGCGCTACAAGACCGCGCTGCCGTTGCCGGCCAATGGGCTGACCTTGGGGACCTGAACATCAAAAGATCGCAGCCTTCGGCAGCTCCTACATTGTGAATGCGATTCTCCTGTAGGAGCTGCCGAAGGCTGCGATCTTTTGATCTTAAAGCTGATTGATCGGAATCTTCAGGTACGTCACGCCATTGTCCTCGGCTGGCGGCAGGTGGCCGGCCCGCACATTCACCTGGATCGCCGGCAACAGCAGCGTCGGCATGCCCAGCGTCTTGTCGCGCTGGGTACGCATGGCCACGAACGAGGCTTCATCGATGCCATCGCGGACATGAATGTTGTGCTGGCGCTGCTCACCCACGGTGCTCACGCAGTGGGGCTCGCGTTCCTCCGGTGGATAGTCGTGGCACACGTACAGCCGTACCCCGGCGGGGAAGGCCAGCAGCTTGCGGATCGAGGCGTAGAGCTGATGGGCATTGCCGCCAGGGAAGTCGCAACGGGCGGTGCCTACGTCGGGCATGAACAGCGTGTCGCCCACCAGGATCACGTCGCCATCGATCAGGTAGGCCATGTCCGCCGGGGTGTGGCCGGGCACATGCAGGGCGGTGGCCTTGAGGTTGCCGATCAGGAAGGACTCGTCGGGCGCGAACAGGCGGTCGAATTGCGAACCGTCGACGGCGAAATGCGGCTCCAGGTTGAACAGGGTCTTGAACACGTTCTGCACCTGGCCGATGGACTCGCCGATGGCGATCTTGCCGCCCAGCTCCCGGCGCAGGTAAGGCGCGGCGGACAGGTGATCGGCATGGGCGTGGGTCTCCAGCAGCCATTGCACCGTCAGTCGATGTTCCCGCACAAACGCGATCACCCGATCCGCTTGCTCGGTGCCGCTGCGGCCCGAGGCCGGATCGTAGTCGAGCACCGGATCGACCACCGCGCAGTGCCCGCCATCGTGTTCATACACAACATGGGTATAGGTCTTGGAGGCGGGGTCGAGAAAACTCTGGATCTGCGCGGGCATGACAGCGGACCTGTGCGGGAAGAAGCGGTTGCTACGCTTGAGGTTTACAACATATGGTCCGCAGCTTAGTGAGGGCCAAGGCGTCCTGCAAATGCGATCGCACCTGCCAACAGGTGTGCGCGGCTTGAGAGAACCTGAATGTTACTGGCAAGTTTTTTTGGTGTGGTCATGGGCCTGGTCCTTGGCCTGACGGGGGCGGGCGGCGGCATCCTGGCGGTGCCGGCGTTGGTGTTGGGCCTGGGCTGGAGCATGACCCAGGCCGCGCCGGTGGCGTTGTTCGCGGTGGGTAGCGCGGCGGCGGTGGGGGCCATCGACGGGCTGCGCCATGGCCTGGTGCGCTACCGTGCGGCCTTGCTGATCGCACTGCTGGGCGCGGTATTTTCACCGCTGGGCATCTACCTCGCCCACCAGCTCTCGGAAAAAATCCTGATGATGCTGTTCAGCCTGCTGATGGTGCTGGTGGCGGCGCGCATGTTGCGCCGGGAAACGCCGCAAGTGGGGCCCAGTGATCATGGCGCCGCCAGTTGGGGCCAGAAAAACTGCATGCTCGACCGCCAGACCGGCCGCCTGGCCTGGACGCCTCGTTGCACCGCCACGCTGTCGGCATTGGGCGCGGTGACGGGCATGGTCTCGGGGTTGCTGGGCGTGGGGGGCGGCTTCCTGATCGTGCCGGCGTTCAAGCAACTGACCGATGTGCAGATGCGCGGGATCGTCGCGACGTCCTTGATGGTCATCAGCCTGATTTCGTTGATTGGCGTGGTGGGCGCGTTTCATGCCGGGGTGAGCATCGACCGGGTAGGGATGGCGTTCATTGCGGCGAGCATCGTCGGGATGGTGCTCGGGCGGCGAGTGGCGGCCAAGGTTCCGGCCCGGGCGCTGCAAGTGGGGTTCGCCGGGGTGTGCCTGGGGGTGGCAGTGTTCATGTGGGTGCGGGCGTAGCGGCCATGAACCGGGATTGCCCATGGCCAGAGGGTTACAGCAACCGGCACTGCATCGAAAACTCCAGCGCTACCGATTGCCCTTGCTCCAGCAGGCGCAAGCCTGGCCGCCCAGGCAGGTGGTGGGCGTTGACCGGATGACTGACCGGTTCGATGCAAAAGAAATCCAGGCCCACGGGGCAGTAGAGCAGGAAGTAATCGCAGCCGCTGGCCTGGCACGCCAGCTCATAACCCAGGTCCGGTTGTTGGATCAGGCAATGCCCGTCCCAGCCACCGAAGCCGTTGTCCACGACGGTGTCCGGCAATAAGCGGGACTCCTGGAAATTCCAGTGTTCGGGCAGGTCGATCCGTTCCGTCGGCAGTTTAGTGGCGTCGCACAGCCAGGCTTCGCTCGCCCGGGTTTGCAAACGCGTGCCGGCGGTGCGCGGGAAGTATGGGTGCAGGCCGAGCCCATGCCACGCCGGCTGTTTCGCCGTGTGGGTGACGAGCATTGCGATCTGCAACTGGCCGCCGCGCAAGCGGACACGCAAACTGGCGCAATAGCCGAACGGGTGCTGACTGTCGAGTTGCAGCAACGCTTCCTGGGCATTCTGTTCGGTCACTTGCCACGGTTGCTGCCAGGCGCTGCCATGGATGGGGAACGGGTCGTTGGGGCTGTTGGCGTCCAGGGCCAGCCAGCCGCCAGGGCAATCGAAACCGCCGTTGGCGATCCGGTTCGACCAGGGGATCAACGGGAAGCCACCAAGCTTGCCGGGCAGGCCGTTTTCCAGGGCTTGCGGCGCGGGCGGGCGTAGCAGCGGGGCGCCGCTGCTGCGCAAGGTCCATTCGACCAGGCTGGCGCCCAGATGCGGGGCCAGGGTGAGGCGGGTCAGTTCGTCTTCGAGATGGAGAAGGAGTGGCGGCATGGTGGTCGCATCTGTCGAGTGGGGAAGCCTTTGTGGCGAGGGAGCTTGCTCCCGCTCGGCTGCGCCTGTAGGAGCTGACGAGCGAAGCGAGGCTGCGATCTTTCCCCTGCCCATTGAGTCTCAAGCGGAAGATGAAAAGATCGCAGCCTGCGGCAGCTCCTACAGGAGCGGGGATAAAATCCCCTCGCCACAAGGGGGCTTGCTTGCTGATGGAATGGTTACAACACCAGATGCGGCAACCACAGGGAAATGGCGGGGATGTAAGTCACCAGCATCAGTACCACGAACAACATGGCGTAGAACGGCAGCAGCGCCTTGACAGTGCTTTCGATACTGACCTTGCCAATGGCCGAGCCCACGAACAGCACTGCACCCACCGGTGGCGTAATCAGGCCGATGCCCAAGTTGACCAGCATGATCATGCCGAACTGCACCGGGTCTACGCCGATGCCGACGATCACCGGCATCAGGATGGGCGTGAGGATCAGGATCAGCGGCGCCATGTCCATCACGGTGCCCAGCAGCAGCAACATCACGTTGATGCACATCAGGATCACATAGCGATTGTCCGACAGCGTCAGGAATGCAGTGGTGATCTTCGCCGGGATTTCCATCAGCGTCATGATGTAGCCGAAGCTGGCGGCGAAGCCGATCAGGATCATCACGATGGAGATGGTGCGTACGGTGCGGTGCATCAGTTTCGGCAACTCGCTCCATTTGTAGTCGCGGTAGATGCACATGGTCACGAAAAACGCCCACACCACAGCAATGGCGGCCGATTCAGTGGCGGTGAAAACGCCCGAGAGAATGCCGCCGAGGATGATGAACAAGGTCATCATGCCCCACATGGCTTCCTTGCAAATCTTCAACGCTTCCTTGAGCGGGATCACTTCACCTTTGGGGTAGTTGCGCTTTTTCGCAAAAACCAGGCACAGCGCCATCAGGCAGAGGTTCATCATGATGCCGGGGACGATGCCGGCCATGAACAGCGATCCGATGGAAACGGTGCCGCCAGCGGCGAGGGAGTACAGCACCGCATTGTGGCTGGGCGGCGTCAGCAGCGCTTGCACCGAACCACTGACAGTGACGGCGGTGGCGTAGTCACGCGGATAGCCCCGGCGTGTCATTTCCGGGATCAACACCGAACCGACCGAGGCGGTATCGGCTACCGAGGAACCGGAGATTGCGCCAAAAAAACTCGAGGCCACGAGGTTGACCAATGACAGGCCGCCGCGCACGAAGCCTACCAATACACTGGCGAATGCCACCAGGCGGCGGGACATACCGCCCTCGGCCATGATCGCACCGGCCAGGACGAAGAAGGGGATGGCCAGCAGCGAGAACTTGTTCACACCGCCCGTTACCTGGATCATCATGGCCTGGAACGGAATATCGATCCACCACGCCCCGATCAGGGCGGCAGCGCCCAGCGCGTAGGCGACCGGCATGCCGATCAGGATCAACAGCAAAAAACTGCCCAACAGAATCAGAGCGTCCATTAAGCGGCACCTTCGTTTTCTTCAACCAAGTCGAACTGCACGACCCGACGCTGGCTTTGATCACCCAGCAAGAGTTTTTCCAGCACAAAAATCAACGTCAGGAAGCCACCGATCGGTATCGGCATGTACGTGATGCCGACGCGCAGGGTAGGGATGGCGCTCATGAATTGATTCCAAGTGGTCATGCACAGCTTGGTGCCCCACACGGTCATGAAAATGCACACGGCTGCCATCAACAGCTGAGAGACAACCGACGCGGCGGTTTTCAGGTGCGGCGGCATGCGAGAGGTAACCATGTCGACGGCCATATGCGAGCCGGAGCGGTAGCTGGCGGCGGCACCGATGAAGGTGAACACGATCATGAGTAGAATCGCGGTAGGTTCCGGCCAGCTCGAGCCTGAGCCAAGCACGTAGCGGGCAAACACCCCCCAGGGGATCATCAGCGCAACGGCAAGGACAGAAAGGCCGGCCACCCAGATGCATGTCATGTAGATTTTATCGTTGATACGCAGCAGCAAATTCTTCATCGGGTTTCACCGTAACCAGGCGCGCCCATAACATCCGGCGCGCAGGGCCTTTTTCATGGATACAGATTGAGGGGGGCTTACTGCACGGCTTCGATTTTCTTGATCAGGTCGGCATACGGCGCGCCGTACTTGGCCCGGATCGGCGCGGTGGCGTCGTAGAAGGGTTTCTTGTCGACGGTGATGAACTCGACGCCAGCGGCCTTGAGTTTTTCTTCACTGGCGGCGGACTTCTTGTCCCACAGCACACGCTCTTCCGCCTGGGCGGCCTTGGCGGCTTTTTTCACCATGTCCTGCTGCTCTGGCGTGAGTTTGTTCCAAGTGATTTTCGACATCACGATCGGCTCTGGCAGGATCAGGTGTCCGGTGAGGCTGTAGTACTTGGCGTTTTGGTAGTGGTTGTGTTCGAGCAGGGTCGGCGGGTTGTTTTCCGCACCGTCGATCACGCCGGTCTGCAGGGCGCTGAAGATTTCTCCGGTGTCCATCGCGATACCGTTGGCGCCCATGGCGTTCATCATCTCGATGAACATCGGATTACCTTGCACGCGGATTTTCATACCCTTGAGATCTTCGAGCTTGCGCACCGGTTTCTTGGTGTAGAGGTTGCGCGTGCCGCCGTCCATCCAGGCCAGGGCCACCAGGCCGAATTCAGAGTTGGTGATGCGGTCGAGGATCTCATCGCCCACCGCTCCGTCGATAACGGCGCGCATGTGCGCCTGGTCACGAAAGATGAACGGCATGTTGAACACGTTCACGTCCGGCACCACTGGGCCGACGATGCCGAGGCTGACACGGGACATCTGGATCGCACCGGCCTGCATTTGCTCGATGACTTCTTTTTCCGAACCCAAGACGCCGCCCGGGAAGTATTTGAATTTCAGTTCGCCGTTGCTTTCCTTGGTCAGGGTTTCACCCATGTGTTCCTCGGCGACCACGGTCGGGTAGCCCTTTGGGTGGATGTCGGCGATCTTGAGGTCGAGGGCCTGTGCCGCCTGGGCCAGGAAGGCCAGGGGGAGGGCTGCGATCAGAAGCGTACGTTTGAAATTCATGGTCCATCTCCAGTTTGTTGTTTTTTTTATGGCTCATTCAGCAAAGCGGTGCAGCAGATTATTTCGCGGCGTGTTTCAGCCCTCCAAAAGCGGGTTCGGCCAGGCCCTTGACGCCGGGCTTGAGGGCGAACACGCCACCGGCCAGGGACTGTGGGTCGTTGTCGTCGCCGGGGCGGATCGAGGTGACGAAGAGGGTGTCCAGGCGGCTGCCGCCAAAGGCGCACATGGTGGGTTTTTTCACCGGCACTTCCAGCGAACGGTCGAGACGTCCATCGGGGGTGAAACGGTGAATCAGCCCGGCGTCGTTGGCGCAGATCCAGTAGCAACCGTCGGCGTCGACTGCCGCGCCGTCCGGGCGACCGGCCAGGGGCAGCATGTCGACGAACAGCCGCCGGTTGGACGGCGTGCCGCTGTCGATGTCGTAATCGAAAGCCCAGATCTGCTGGACCAATGGGTGTGAATCGGAGAGGTACATCGTCCGCCCATCCGGGCTGAATCCCAGGCCGTTGGGCACGATGAAACCGCTCAGTTGCGCCTCGACCGGGCTGCGTTGCCCGGCTTCATACCGGTACATCCGGCCTTCGTCGGCGTTGGCGGCCATGTTCAGCACCATGCTGCCGGCCCAGAAGCGGCCCTGGCGGTCGCAACGGCCATCGTTGAGGCGCATGTCGACGCGGCTGTGCTCGACGCTCCCACAGAGTTCGCTGTCGAGGCTGCCGTCGTCATGGGGGTGCAGGCGGAAGAAACCGCTTTCCATGCCCGCGACCCAGCCGCCGTCCCGGTGACGGGCGATGCAGGCAAGCATTTCGGGGGCCTCCCAGCCCTGGATTTTTCCGCTGCTGGCATTCCAGCGTTGCAGGCCACCGCTGGGGATGTTCACCCAATACAGGGCGTTTTCCTCGGGGACCCACACCGGGCTCTCCCCGACGGCGTTGCGTGCATCGACAATCAATTCGGCTTGCATGGTGGTTCCTTTGTCCGTCCGTATCCCATGGAAACAGGCCAATCAGTCGTCGAACGGGCCGGCTGCGACGAAGGCACCGCCCTGGTAGATCCTGGCCGGGTCATCGGCGGCCGGCATTGGCTGGGCCTCGATCTTGTCGCGGAAAATCTCGGAAGTGTCCTTGGGTTGGTAACCCAGGTGCGCGGCGTGGCTGTTGTCCCACCAGACGTCGCGGTTGGCAGACACGCCGTAGACCACGGTGTGGCCGACCTTTGGCGTGTAGAGCGAGCATTCGATCAGTTGGGTGAGGTCGTCGAAGCTCAGCCAGGTGCTCATCATCCGGCGGTTCTGTGGCTCGGCGAACGAGGAGCCGATGCGGATGCTCACGGTCTCGATGCCGTAGCGATCGAAGTAGAAACTGGCGACGTCTTCGCCGTAGGACTTGGACAGGCCGTAGTAACCATCCGGGCGACGCGGGGACAGGGCGTCCAGGGCCTCGTCTTGCTTGTAGAAGCCGATGACGTGGTTGGAGCTGGCGAAGATCACGCGCTTGACGCCATGCTTACGGGCGGCTTCATAGATATGGAATACGCCACTGATATTGGCGCCCAGGATTTCTTCGAACGGGCGCTCCACCGAAACACCCCCGAAATGCAGGATGGCGTCGACGCCTTCCACCAAACGGTGCACGGCCTGTTTATCGGACAGGTCGCACGGCACCACTTCTTCGCTTTCATCGATGGCCGGGGCCATGTTGGCGATATCCGACAGCCGGATATGACGGGCGAAAGGCTTGAGGCGCTCGCGCAGGACTTTGCCCAGGCCGCCGGCGGCGCCGGTCAGCAGCAGGCGATTGAGGGGTTGGCGAATCGGTGTCGTCGTCATGGCATTACCTGAGCAAACAGTGAGTGATATCCGTTGTATAGGCCATATGACCGCGGGCAAAGGGTGACCTTTCCTTGTGGGAGCGAGCCTGCTTGCGAAGGCGCCAGCCCAGCCGCCCCCTCACCAGCAGGCCCACCCAACCGCCTTACAACAAACTGATCGGATAGCTGATGAAAATACGGTTCTCATCGAATTCGTTGGTGCTGTAATCCCGACGCATCGTCGAGTTACGCCACTTCACGTTGAGGCTTTTCAACGCGCCGCTCTGCACGGTGTAGGCCAGCTCACTTTCCCGGCCCCATTCCTTGCCATCGTCGACCGTGGCGGTGTGCACATTGTCACCGCTGATGTAGCGGTTCATCAGGGTCAGGCCCGGCACGCCGACCGCGGCGAAGTTGAAGTCGTGGCGCAGTTGCCAGGATTTTTCCTTGGCATTGTCGTAGCTGGAGTTGTAGCTGTCGTTGGCCAGGGTGCCGCCGCTAGTGCCGTTGACGCGCATCCAGGCGTCGTCGCCGCCGACTTTCTGCAGGCCGACGTAGAAGGTGTTGCCGCCGTACTTGGCCGAGAGCATGGCGAACGCGGTTTTGTTGTCCAGGTCGCCGGCCAGGGCGCTGCCGTCTTCCTTGCCGATGAAGTAGCCGAGGTTGGCGCCCAGGGTCCAGTCGCCGATGGGCTGGCTGTGGGTCAGGTTGAAATATTGCTGCTGGTAGATGTCGGACAGTTCCGCGTACCAGACACCGACCTGGGTGCGTTTTTCATTGAAGGCGTATTCACCACCGCCGAAATTGAAACGGTCGGAGGTGAACGCGCCGCGGCCGTTCATCGACATGTCTTCCATGCTCGCGTCATTGCGCGGGCTGTTGCCACGGAACTGGCCGCCGTAGAGGCTCAGGCCGTTGATCTCGGTGGAGGTCACCTGGCCGCCACGGAAGGTTTGCGGCAGGGAGCGGCCGTCGTCGGAGCGCAGGATCGGCAGCACCGGCATCCACTCGCCGACCTTCAACTCGGTCTTCGACACCTTGGCCTTTAGGGCCACGCCCAGGCGACCGAAATCATCGGCAGGACGACCGTCGTCATGCACCGGCAGCAACTGCGTACCCGCGGTGCCACGGCCGCCGTCGAGCTTGACCGAGTACAGGCCCAGCACGTCCACGCCGAAACCGACCACGCCCTGGGTGAAGCCGGACTTGGCGTCGAGGATGAAGTTCTGGGTCCACTCCTCGGCTTTGCCCTGGGCGTTGTTCGGGTTGGTGAAGTTGCGGTTGAAGTAGGCGTTGCGCAGGTTCAGCGTGGCCTTGGCGTCATCGACGAAGCCTTCGGCGCTGGCGGCCGTTGGTAGAAAGGCGGCAAGGCCGCTGCAACCGAGCAGGACCAGGGCGGGGCTGGCATTGAGAAGGGTACGGCGGTTTGGACGTTGATCGGGCGAAAAACGGACACGTGTGCTCACTTTGACGCTCCCTACTTTTTGTTGTTTTTATTTTTGTCATACGTCGTCGTACAACATGGGAGGGATTATTTGGAAGCGGCTGCTCATTGTCAACTGGCCATTATCGGAATTGTCCAACTCGGCTGTGCTTCAAGATGAGGCGTTTCAATGGCTGTTGCTGGACGAGGTCAAGATCGCAGGCCGTGGCGCCGGGCAGATTTGTGGTTTTAAGATAGTGGGGAGGGTGCTTGGTTGTGCGATGACTGGTCTAAGACATTAGTCGAATGCCCGCGCGCTCATGGACGGTGAGGTCTCTTGTGGCGAGGGGATAAATCCCCTCGCCACAGGTATGTGGTTGATCCTATTCCCAGCCTAAACAGGGTTGTGTTTATTTAGATGTAGGATCGTTCGGGATCGGGCTACGTTGTCTTGCGCCGTTGCCTACACCTGCGCCAGAATCCGCCGGCTTGTGCGCCTTGCGGTCGGGTTTTATCGTTTCCGGGTCGCTGAGGAATCAGCGATCGGGTTTGGTAGCCCGGTTTTTTCTGGCGCAAGTGCACCTGATGCAGAAGATTTTTATGCCTCTGCTTTATGGTGGTCATGCGTAGGGCGTCCTCGGGCGCGCCGGGTGCCAGATGACCGGTCTACCAACCTTCGTATGGCCACCACCCTTCGTTTGGTAGCGAGAGTGATGGCTCCAACTTTCTCATCTGGAGTTTCATCATGTTCAAAGCAACCCCGAATCCACCGAATACCGATCCAACGTCGCCGCGCAAGAAACTCGACGAAGCCGCTGAGCGCGCCCTCGACTACTACCTCAACCCAGAACCGGACAAAACCGAAGCAGCAACTGCGCCCGGCCAACTCTTCACCGTCATCCAAAACGTCGACACCGAAACCCTGCTCGCCAACCTCAGCGAAAACCTGGCCTCGGCCAATGCCATGGTCAATGACCTGGCCTTCGACCTGGAAGGTCCCAGGCGTCACATCGCCTTGGGCATCCAACAATTGATCGAACTGAGCGGATTGCTGGCGAACCGCGCGCTGGATAACGTCGAAGCACGCTAGCCGGCTCACCACCACCCTTGTGGCGAGGGGATTTATCCCCGCTGGGGTGCGAAGCGCCCCTAAAACGACCCGAATGCAATCCCCCCTGACACACCGAGGCGAGGCCTTTAGGGCTGCTACGCAGCCCAACGGGGATAAATCCCCTCGCCACAAGGGGATCTGCGTGCATCCGCCTGAGCGGCAACAGGGCCAAATGTGGGAGCTTGCTCATTCCCATTGGGACCACCCGTGTTTTCGAAGGTGAGTGAATGCTAGTCTTGAGCAACGCTGTTGCCAGGGAGCCCTCATGGGCAATCACAAGATCGAGATTCGTCGCAGTAACGTCGAGAAAATCCTGTTGGCCGCCGAGAAGGTCTTTGCCGAGAAAGGCTTCGGCAGCACCGCCATGGCCGACATCGCCGCCGAAGTGCAGTTACCGCGTTCCAACCTGCATTACTACTTCAGCACCAAGAGTGAACTGTACAGCGCCGTGCTGTTCGATCTGCTGGAGGTGTGGAAGCAGGATGCCTTGTGCTTCGAAATGTTTGACGACCCGCGGGTGGTGCTCAGCAGCTACATCCGCGCCAAGATGAACCACTCCCGCAGCCGGCCCTACGGCTCCAAGGTCTGGGCCAACGAAATCATCCACGGTGCCCCGACCCTGGGCCAGGCGCTGGACGCCAGTCTTTATGACTGGGCCAAGATGAAGGAAGCGAAAATTCGCCAGTGGGTGGAGGACAAACGCATCCTCCCGGTGGAGCCTTCCAGCCTGCTCTACATGATCTGGGCCTCGACCCAGCACTACGCCGACTTCGACCACCAGATCAATATCCTCAACGACCACCAGCCGCTGTCCGACATGCAATTCGAACGGGCGGTGCAGACGGTGACCGGGGTGATTTTGCGGGGGATCGGGTTGGAGCCTTGAGAATTTTTGGTGAAGCTGATGGCCTCATCGCGAGCAAGCTCGCTCCCACAGGGGCCGGTGATTAACACAAAATTTGTGTTCACCAAAAATCCGATGTGGGAGCGAGCCTGCTCGCGATGGCGTCAGCCCTGACACCTCAAATTTCAAACCGCGACATGATAGGGATTGCGCGGATCATGGTTCCAATCCAGAAACGGCTTGCCGGTGTCCACCGTCACCATTTCGATGCAGTCCTGCACCGGGCAGGTGATCTGGCACAGGTTGCAGCCCACGCATTCCTCATCGATCACTTCATATTTGCGCGTGCCGTCCGCCTGCTTGAGGCTGGCGATGGCCTGGTGTGAGGTGTCTTCGCAAGCGATGTGGCAGCGCCCGCAACCGATGCAGGCCTCCTGGTCGATCTTGGCGATGACCTGGTAGTTGATGTCCAGGTACTTCCAGTCAGTGGTGTTGCCCACTGCGCGACCGGAGAACGCTTGCAGATTGGCGTGACCCTGGCTTTCCATCCAACGTGACAGGCCATCCTTCATCTCTTCGACGATGCGAAAACCATGCAGCATCGCCGCCGTGCAGACCTGCACCGCGCCGCTGCCCAGGGCGATGAATTCCGCCGCGTCGCGCCAACTGCCGATGCCACCGATGCCGCAGATCGGCAAGCCTTGGGTCTGCGGATCGCGGGCGATTTCGGCGACCATGTTCAAGGCGATGGGCTTGACCGCCGAACCGCAGTAACCGCCATGGGTACTCTGGCTGCCGACGCTGGGCAGGGCGACCATGCGGTCCAGGTCGACGCTGGTGATGGAGTTGATGGTGTTGATCAACGACACCGCGTCCGCACCGCCCCGATGGGCCGCCCGGGCGGCGACGCGGATGTCGGTGATGTTCGGCGTGAGCTTGACGATCACCGGCAGCGAGCAATAGGTCTTGCACCAGCGGGTCACTTGCTCGACGTACTCCGGCACCTGGCCGACCGCCGCGCCCATGCCCCGTTCCGGCATGCCGTGGGGGCAGCCGAAGTTCAGCTCAATGCCGTCGGCACCAGTGGCTTCCACCAGGGGCAGGATGCGTTTCCAGGATTCTTCGACGCAGGGCACCATCAGCGACACGATCAACGCCCGGTCCGGCCAGTCCTTTTTCACCTGGGTGATTTCCCGCAGGTTGATTTCCAGGGAGCGGTCGGTGATCAGCTCGATGTTGTTGATGCCCAAGACCTCGCGATTGGCACCGTAGTGGGCCGAATAACGCGAGGACACATTCACCGCCGCTGGATCCTCACCGAGGGTTTTCCAGACCACGCCACCCCAGCCGGCCTCAAAGGCGCGGACGACGTTATAGGCCTTGTCGGTGGGTGGCGCGGAGGCCAGCCAGAACGGGTTGGGCGCTTTGATGCCGGCGAAGACAATCGACAGATCGGCCATTTACGCAGCCTCCACGTTAAGCATCAGTTGAGCGTTGATCGCCTCGGCGGCGAGCTTGCCGTGCTGCACGGCCTGCACAGTGAGGTCCTGGTCCAGGCTGGTGCAATCGCCGCCGGCGTAGACACCGGGAATGCTGGTGCACAGGTGTTCGTCCACCAGAATTCGCCCGTCCTGGCGCTTGAGCTCCCGGGCCAGTGGGTCCACCAGTGCGTGGTCATCGAAGGCTTGGCCGATGGCTTTGAAAACGGCGTCGGCGGCCAGGTCGAAGGTCTCGGCACCGATGACCAGCCGACCGTTTTCCAGATGGGTACGGGAAAAGCGCATGCCGCGCACATGCCCGGCGTCATCGAGCAACACCTGTTGCGGTTGGGCCCAGGTCAGCAGACGCACCTGATTGGCCTTGGCGATGTCTTGCTCATGCAAGGTGGCCCCCATGTCCTCGAGGCCGCGACGGTAGACCAGGCTGACGTCCCGGGCGCCGAGGCGAGCCATCTGCACGGCCATGTCGATGGCGGTGTTGCCGGCACCGAGCACGATGCAGCGGTCGGCCAGCGGCAACTGGCTGAGGTCTTCGGCCTGGCGCAGTTCGCGGATGTACTCGGTGGCGGCCAGCAGCCCCGGCGCCTGCTCGTCGCTCAGGCCCAGTTGTTTGCTGGCGGCCAGGCCGAGGCCGAGGAATACGGCGTCGAACTGCTGGTGCAGGTCGCTCAGGCTCAGGTTCTCGCCGAGTTTCTGGCCGTGACGGATTTCGATGCCGCCGATGCCCAGCAGGAAGTCCAGCTCGCGTTGGGCGTAATCGTCCACCAGTTTGTACTTGGCGATCCCGTATTCGTTGAGACCGCCGGCTTTTTCACGGGCCTCGAAAATCACGACGTCATGGCCGTGCATCGCGCTGCGATGGGCGCAAGACAAGCCCGCCGGGCCGGCACCGACCACGGCGATGCGTTTGCCAGTGGTGGCGGCACGTTTGAACGGGTGTTCGCTGAAGTGGGCATTGTCCACTGCATAGCGTTGCAGTTGGCCGATCAATACCGGCGCGCACTCATGGGCGTTATTGCGCACGCAGGCTTGCTGGCACAGGACCTCCGTGGGGCAGACCCGGGCGCAACTGCCGCCGAGGATGTTGGCCGAGAGGATTTTCTGGGCCGCGCCTTGGACGTTGTCGTGGTGGATGTTGCGAATGAACGAAGGAATATCGATCTCGCTCGGACAGGCGTTCACGCAGGGCGCGTCGTAGCAGTACAGGCAGCGAGATGCTTCCAGGTGGGCCTGGCGCGCATTGAGCGGCGGCGCCAGGTCGCTGAAGCGGGCGGCGAGGGTGGCCGGGTCTTCCTGGGAGTGGGGGAGGTGACTCAAGGGCTGGATCATGGAGTGGGCCTCACGGTGTTTGAGGTGCTGCCTCTGGTGGGCAGTGGTTTTTCGGTGTCTGGACTGGCCTTATCGCGAGCAAGCTCGCTCCCACAGGGGATCTGCAGTGCCCATGGCTTTCGCATTCACTCAAATCCAATGTGGGAGCGAGCTTGCTCGCGATTGGCCGAAGGCCTGGGTTCAGCGCTTCACGGCAACCGGCCTGTGCAACTCCGCCCGCTTGCTCAGCAAATCGAACACCGCCGGGTACGCCGGCCGTTCGATGTAGCGCCCGGCGCCGCGCTCGGCCCGCAGGTCGCCGTCGGCCCACACCAGCCGACCCTGGCTGATGGTGTGGCTGGGCACGCCGCGCACGGTCTTGCCTTCGAAGATGTTGAAGTCCACTTGCTGGTGATGGGTCTTGGCTGAGATCGTGCGGCTGCCCTGGGGATCCCAGAGCACCAGGTCCGCATCGGCGCCGACGCGGATCGCTCCCTTGCGTGGGTAGAGGTTGAAGATCTTCGCGGTGTTGGTGGAGGTGAGGGCGACGAAGTCCTGCATCGACAATTTGCCGCTATTGACCCCCTCGTCCCAGAGCACCGCCATGCGGTCTTCGATCCCGGCGGTGCCGTTGGGGATCTTGCTGAAGTCGTCACGCCCGGCAGCCTTCTGTTCGGCGCAGAAGCAGCAGTGGTCGGTGGCGGTGGTGTGCAGGTTGCCGGACTGCAAGCCGTGCCAGAGTGCCTCTTGGTGCCCGCGTGGGCGGAAGGGCGGGCTCATCACGTAGCCGGCGGCGGTCTGCCAGTCGGGATTGCGATAGACACTGTCGTCCAGCAACAGATGCCCGGCCAGTACTTCACCGTAGACCGGCTGGCCCTTGCTGCGGGCGTAGGTGATTGCGTCCAGGGCTTCCTTGGTGGACACGTGCACCAGGTACAGCGGCGTGCCCAGGGTTTCGGCGATGCGGATGGCGCGGCTCGCGGCTTCGCCTTCCACTTGCGAAGGGCGTGACAACGGATGGGCTTCGGGGCCGGTGATGCCCTGGGCCAGCAACTTGCGTTGCAGGTGGTAGACCAGTTCGCCATTCTCGGCGTGCACGGTGGGCACCGCGCCCAGTTCCAGGCAACGCTCGAAGCTCGCCACCAAGGTGTCGTCGGCGGCCATGATTGCGTTCTTGTAGGCCATGAAATGCTTGAAGCTGTTCACCCCGTGATGGCTGACCAGTTCGGCCATTTCTTCGCGGACCTGTTCGCTCCACCAGGTGATCGCCACGTGGAAACCGTAGTCGCTGGCGCTTTTTTCGGCCCAGCCGCGCCATTGGTGAAAGGCTTCCATCAACGACTGCTGGGGGTTGGGAATCACGAAGTCGATGATCGAGGTGGTGCCGCCGGCGAGACCCGCCGCCGTGCCGCTGAAGAAGTCTTCACTGGCGACCGTGCCCATGAATGGCAACTGCATATGCGTATGGGGATCGATGCCGCCGGGCATCAGGTATTGACCGCTGCCATCGAGCACTTCGACAGCGGCGGGAACATCCAGGTTGTCACCGATGGCCTTGATCACGCCGTCGGCGCAAAACACATCGGCGCGATAACTTTCATCATGGGTAATAACGGTGGCGCCACGGATCAACAGAGACATTCCGAGTTCCTCGCAGGCATGACCGACTGTTGCCGGTTCTTTATGTTTTATCGATCACGGTAGGTAAAGTCGTGCCGGTTTAGATTCTTGTCACGACTGTCAGGATTAGACGCTAGCTGGAGTTTATGAAATGAGCAAGATTATTTTTTATAAGCTTATACGTTAATTAACGTATTGAAACTAAAGGATTAATTTATAAATTCACCAAAATGGTGAGCCTGCTCACCATTTTGACGCACTTGACAGGATCGTTATTTGAGCGAGATTTGTCATGGTAAATCAGCGGCTTGAAAGCGTTGCAAGTGCGGTCTAGACACCTCGCGTCGATCCGGGGTGCACCACTTTGAATCCCCCACTCGACAGGGCGTGAAGGTCATCTAGCCTCAAGGGCGGTAAGCAGGGAGTGAAACAAGGCAATAACGTGGCGTTAAAACGTTAAACATCAAAAGGTTGAAAGGGTTATATCGATCATCCGGTCAGCTCGGCGCATTATCCGGCACGGTTATTGAGTGCCGTCGTGGGTCTGGCGGGGTGGTCGGTAGCACGCGTGCAAGTACTCCGGCCATCGCCCGTCGATGAGCAAAAATAATGAAAACAGTGGAGCGGACATGACCAGATCAACAGTGACCGAGCGCGACGGATTGTTCGAGCTTGAAGCCGGCAGCGACGTCCTCGACAGCCCCCGTTATAACCACGACATCGCGCCGACCAAGGTGCACGAGCGAACCTGGAACAAATGGCACATCACCGCACTGTGGGTGGGCATGGCGATCTGCGTGCCGACCTACACCCTCGGCGGCGTGCTCACCGCCTATTTCGGCCTGACGGTGGGCGAGGCGCTGCTGGCGATTCTGTTTGCCAACATCATCGTGCTGATCCCCCTGACCCTGAATGCCTTCGCCGGGACCAAGTACGGCATTCCGTTTCCGGTGCTGTTGCGCTCGTCCTTTGGTGTCATCGGTTCCAACGTGCCGTGCCTGATCCGCGCCCTGGTGGCGTGCGGCTGGTTCGGCATCCAGACGATGTTCGGCGGGCTGGCGATCCACCTGTTTCTCGGCTCGGTGTTCGACGGCTGGAAAAACCTGGGCGGCACCGGCGAAGTGATCGGCTTCATGATGTTCTGGGTCATCAACCTGTGGGTGGTGTTGCGCGGCGCCGAGTCGATCAAGTGGCTGGAAACCTTATCTGCGCCGCTGCTGGTGCTGGTGGGCGTCGGTCTGTTGGTGTGGGCATTGCCCAACGTTTCATTGACTGAACTGATGGCGGTCCCGGCCAAGCGACCCGAAGGCGCGGGGGTGACCGGCTATTTCCTCGCCGGGCTGACGGCCATGGTCGGTTTCTGGGCCACCCTGTCGTTGAACATTCCGGACTTCAGCCGGTATGCCAAGAGCCAGAAAGACCAAGTCGTGGGGCAGATCATCGGCCTGCCGTTGACCATGTTCCTGTTCGCCTCCCTTGGCGTGGTCATGACCGCCGCCTCGGAAAAACTGGTGGGGGTGACCGTCTCCGACCCGGTGACCTTGATCGGGCACATCCAGAGCCCGGTGTGGGTGGCGCTGGCCATGGTGCTGATCATCGTCGCCACGCTGTCGACCAACACCGCCGCCAACATCGTTTCGCCCACCAACGACTTCCAGAACCTGGCGCCGAAACTGATCGGCCGCACCAAGGCCGTGATGCTCACCGGGCTGGTGGGGCTGGCGCTGATGGCCCACGAACTGTTGAAGAAACTCGGCCTGATCGTCTCCGAGGTCAGCCTGGAGTCGGTCTATTCCAATTGGTTGCTGGGCTATTCCAGCCTGCTGGGGCCGATTGCCGGGATCATGGTGGTGGATTATTTCCTGATCAAGAAACAGCAACTGGACCTGGCCGGGTTGTACCGCGACGACATTTACCCGGCGTGGAACTGGAACGGCTTCATCGCCTTTGGCGTGCCGGTGGTGCTGACCTTGTTGTCCCTGGGCAGCGACGCGTTCAGTTGGTTCTACAGCTACGGCTGGTTCACCGGCTCGGCGCTGGGTGGGGTGATTTATTACGGGTTGTGCAGTCTGCGAACGAGCCCGTCCGTCGCTAAAACCGCGGTGTGAGGGAGGGCCTCATCGCGAGCAGGCTCGCTCCCACATTGGATTTGGGTGAATGCAAAGTCTGTGTTCACAACAGATCCCCTGCGGGAGCGAGCTTGCTCGCGATAGCGGCCTCAAGTACACCGAAAACATGCCTGAAAAAATGGAGATTCCCATGAACGCAGCCATCGACGTCCTGCAATCCACCCACCCGCACATCAACCGCGACCGCCTGTGGCAGTCGCTCATGGACCTGGCCCAGCTCGGTGCCACGGTCAAAGGCGGTGTGTGCCGGCTGGCCCTGACCGACCTCGACCGCCAGGCCCGCGACCTGTTCGTGCAATGGACCCAGGCGGCGGGCTGCACCGTCAGCATCGATGGGGTGGGCAATATCTTCGCCCGTCGCCCGGGGCGCAATCCGAACCTGCCACCGGTCATGACCGGCAGCCACATCGACACCCAACCCACCGGCGGCAAGTTCGACGGCTGCTTTGGCGTACTGTCCGGCCTGGAGGTGCTGCGCACCCTCAATGACCTGAACATCGAGACCGAAGCGCCGTTGGAGGTGGTGGTCTGGACCAATGAAGAAGGCTCGCGCTTCGCCCCGTGCATGATGGGCTCCGGGGTGTTCGCCGAGAAATTCACCCTCGAAGAAACCCTCGCCAAGACCGACGCCGAGGGCATCAGCGTGGGCCAGGCGCTCAACGCCATCGGCTATGCCGGTCCGCGCCCGGTCAGTGGGCATCCGGTGGGGGCGTATTTCGAGGCGCACATCGAACAGGGGCCGATCCTCGAGGACGAGGGCAAGACCATCGGCGTGGTGATGGGCGCCCTGGGGCAGAAGTGGTTCGACCTGACTTTGCGGGGCGTCGAGGCTCACGCCGGCCCGACCCCGATGCACCTGCGCAAGGACGCCCTGGTGGGGGCGTCGATCATCGTCGGCGCCGTCAACCGCGCCGCCCTCGGTCATCAGCCCCATGCCTGCGGCACGGTCGGTTGCCTGCAGGCCTATCCGGGCTCGCGCAACGTGATCCCCGGCGAGGTGCGCATGACCCTGGATTTCCGTCATCTCGAACCGGCGCGCCTGGATTCGATGATTGCCGAGGTCAAGCAAGTGATCGTAGACACCTGCCGGCAGCACGGCCTGACCTTCGATTTGAAACCCACCGCCGACTTCCCACCGCTGTATTTCGACCAAGGCTGCGTCGACGCCGTGCGCGGGGCCGCCCAAGGGCTGGGCCTGTCCCACCTGGACATCGTCAGCGGTGCCGGCCATGACGCGATCTTCCTCGCCGAACTGGGCCCGGCCGGGATGATCTTCGTGCCCTGCGAAGGCGGTATCAGCCACAACGAAATCGAAAACGCCGCCCCCGACGATCTCGCCGCCGGCTGCGCGGTGTTGCTGCGAGCGATGCTGGCGGCCTCCCAGGCGATTGCCGAGGGGCGCATGGCGGCGTGAAGGGTAGAAGATCGCAACCTCGTTGCACTCGACAGCCCCTACACAACTGCTACAGGGAACGTGTCATCACTGGGGGTGGTCGTAACTTCCATGCGCGCCTGAATCACATGGAGACCCAATGAATCAGCAAGTCCCGACCACCGATACCAACCGTCGTCAATTACTGCAGATCATTGCCGGACTGTCCGACGGGGTGATGTTGATCGAGGTCGACCAGACCATTGCCTGGGCTAACGCGGCGGCCTTGACCATGCACGGGGTCGAGGACCTCAGTGAACTGGGCGCCACGGCCCGGCAATACGCCCAGCGGTTCAATTTGCGTTACCGCAACAATCATCCGCTGACAGAAGACAACTACCCCATCGCCCGGGTTGCCCGTGGCGATGAGTTCAGCGATGTGTTGGTGGAAGTCACGCCCCAGGCCGACCCGGATCGCACCTGGGTGCATCGGATCCGCAGCATGGTCCTGGCCGACCGTAACGGCGAGCCGGAACTGCTCGTGTTGATCCTCAGCGATGCCACCGAATGGGCCAGCGCCGAGCAGCGTTTCGAGAAAACCTTCGGGGCCAACCCGGCGCCGGCAGTGATTTGTCGCCTCAGCGACCTGCGCTACATCAAGGTCAATCCGGGGTTCCTGGAGATGACCGGCTACAGCCGCGAGCAGGTGATCGGGCGTTCGGTGTATGAACTGGATGTGCTCGAAGCCGCCGAAAAGCGCGACCTGGCTGTCGAGCGCCTGGGCCAGGGCGCGACGATTCCGCAGATGCAGGCCGAGTTGAAATTGCCCGATGGCACCAGCAAGCAGGTGGTCGTCGCCGGTCAGCCCCTGGACCTGCATGACGAAGACTGCATGCTGTTTTCCTTCATGGACATGGAGCCGCGCCGCAAGGCGGAAACGGCGCTGCGCCAGAGCGAGGAGCGTTTTGCCAAGTCGTTCCGCCTGTCGCCCGTGCCCACCCTGGTGTGCAGCGCCGAACAGCAATTGCTGGAAATCAACGAAGCGTTTCTCCAGACCACCGGTTACGCCAGCGAAGAGTTGTTGGGTAAAACCGTGGAGGAGATCGGTTTTCTCGACCCGGACGCCGGCGCCGCGCTGTTTGCCCGGTTGGAAAAGGCCGCCGCGGTCTCCAGTATCGACGTCAAGGTGCATAAGAAGGGCGGTGAGCTCATCGATTGTGAGGTCGCCGCCGACACGGTGCTTATCCAGGACAAGCCCTGTTACCTGTTGGTGCTGATGAACATCACCGAACGCAAGCGCTCGGAGCTGGAGCTGGTGGCGGCCATCGAGGAGGTGATGAAAGACGCGTCCTGGTTCAGCCGGACCCTGATTGAAAAACTGGCCAACGTGAAGAGCATCAACGCCCAGGTGCCGAGCGTGTCATTCACCGAGCTGACGGCCCGGGAACGGGACGTGCTGGGCCTGATCTGCGAGGGGCTGGCAGACAAGGAAATCGCCGCGCGGCTGAAGCTGGCGCCCAACACCGTGCGCAATCACGTGGCGACCCTGTATTCGAAGCTGGATGTCCACAGCCGCAGCGAGGCGATTGTCTGGGCGCGAGAGCGGGGTTTGTTCTCCGGCGAATGGCGAATGAAGGCACCATGATAGCCAGTGCAAATGCACCGGGCGTACTGGTGCAAATTCGGGTTTTGCACGGGGGGGCGGTTCCTTAGGCTATGGGGGTGCGACATCGTTCGTGATGTCGCGTCCCCGCGAAACACTCAAGGAATATGCCACGATGTGCAGTGAACGAACCCGATACGAGCGTGACAGGATTTCTATTCGGACCAGGAGGTCGGTGCTGTCCACCGTTCATTTGTCCCCTCAAGGCTGAGGTGCATCGCATGACCCATTTGGCCCCCTTGCGTGCCCGCCTCGAAGAAAGCTTTACGCCGCTGGCCTGCGAATGCAGCCTCAATGGCGATGGCACCCTCACCGTGCGTCTGTATCACCGTGAAAGCGGCGAGGTGGATTTGGTGGTGAGCGGTATGAGTGTCGACAGCGTCCGTTCGGAAGAAAGTATCGCGAAGTTGATCGATGAGCTGCGCTATGAACTGCAAAACACCCCGCTGCATCGCAGTGAGCTCTGACAGATAAAGATCACCCCCCCACATCCCACCCTTGGCTACAACAATGGCCCCCGGCAATCGAGCACCAACCGCGCACCGCCGTGTTCGCTGCTGCCCACCTCCAACGTAAACCCGTGCAGGTTGACGATCGCTGCGACGATCGACAGGCCCAGGCCGAATCCGCCGTGCTGGCTGCTGCCTTCTGCACGGTAGAAACGTCGGAACACCGCCTTGCGCTCCGCCTCGGGGATACCCGGGCCGGAGTCGAGCACTTCGATGCGCGTGCTGTCGCCCTGGTCGACCCCACGCAGGATCACAGTGCCCCCGGGCGGGGTGAACTTGATGGAGTTGCTCAGCAGGTTCGACACGGCCTCGAACAGCAAGGCGCGGTCGCCGTTGAGCAGGGGCAGGGCGTCGGGCGCCTCCAGGATGAAGGTCAGTTCGCGTTCCTCGGCCAGTGGCAGGTAAAAATCATGCAACTCCTGCAATAACTGCAACGGATCGAGGCGTACGAAGCCCGAGCGCCGTTGCTGGTCTTCCAGTTCGGAAATCCGCAACAAACCGCGAAACCGCGCCATCAGGGTGTCGGTCTCGGCGATCACCTGGTCCATCTGCAAGGCCTCGGGGGAGCCGTCCGGCGCTTGCTGCTGGATACGATAAAGCTGGGCACGCAGGCGCGTCAGCGGAGTGCGCAGGTCATGGGCGATGTTGTCGCACACGCCCTTGACCTCATTCATCAGGCGCTCGATGCGCTCGAGCATGGCATTGACGATCGCCGCCAGCATGTCCAGCTCATCGCGCCGGCTCGACAGCGGCAGGCGATGGGTCAGGTCGCCGGCGACGATGGCTTCGGCGCTGGCCTGCAGCTGGCGAATCCGTTGTAGCGGTCGGCGGCGTAGCAGGTGCCAGCCAGCGATGCCCGGCAGGATGGTCAGCGATACGCCCCAGAACAGCGCGTGCAAGATGATCCGTGTCACCGCGAACAGCGAGCCGTTGTCCCGGGCCAGGACCAGCCAGCGTCCGTCCTGGGTCCGGGTCGCCACCGCGTCGCAGCTGTCGGAAGGCACGCCCGGGTCATCGGAGTCGACGCAGCCGCCGAGCATGTGGATCTTGCCGTCAAGGGGCAGGTCGGCGGGTACCCGCAGGATCGGCCCGCTCAAATGGCGCAGTTGCGGATCGAACAGCCCGTAGGCGTCGACACCGCGCTCGTCCAGCGTCAGGCTGGCCATGAGTGCATCTTCCAGCTGATCGCCGTGGATCCGGGCGAACAGGTGCTGGCGCTGCATCAGGGAGTGTTTGGCCAGGCTGTCGAGGTAGCCAAACACTTCGTAATACATCACCCCCATCAAGATCGCGCTCCAGATCACGAACAGCGAACTGTACAGCGCCAGCAGGCGGCTGCTGGAGGAGCGCCAGCCCTTAGCGGGGTTCAGCAATGACATAGCCGGAACCCCGTACCGTGCGAATCAGCGGTTCCAGGCCCGGCGGGTCGATTTTCTTGCGCAGGCGGCCGATGTGGACGTCGATCAGGTTGGTGCCGGGGTCGAAGTGATAGCCCCAGACTTCCTCGAAAATCATCATGCGCGAGAGGATTTGCCCGCTGTTGCGCATCAGGAATTCCAGCAGCTTGTATTCGGTGGGCAGCAGGCTCAGCAGTTGCCCGTTGCGGCTGGCTTCGCGGCTGATCAGGTTCAGTTCCAGGTCGGCCACCCGCAGCGCGGTTTCCGGCTCGCGGGTGCCATTGTTGCGCCGCAGCAGCACTTCGACCCGGGCGGCCATTTCGTCGGTGGCGAACGGCTTGGTCAGGTAATCGTCGCCGCCGGCCCGCAGGCCACGCACGCGCTCATCCACATCGGAAAGGGCGCTGATCATCAGGATCGGCGTGGCCACGCCCATGGTGCGCAGCGTGGTGACGATCACCAGGCCGTCGAGTTCAGGCAGCATGCGGTCCAGCGTGATCAAGTCGTAGTCGCCGCTGACCGCCCGTTCCAGGCCTTCGCGACCGTTGTCGACCCAATCGACGTCCAGGCCGTTGCGGGTCAGCTCGGCCACGATTTCACGGGCGGTCACGGCGTCGTCTTCGATGGTCAGGATGCGGTTCATGGGCGGTACCGTGTGGGGAAATTGGAGCGATTGCGCAGCATTCTGCCAAAAATTACCTGTCGGCTTTCTGAAAAAAAGTTCATGGACCGGCACGCCGATTCGCTGGCCTGGATCAACACTTGGTCACAAATTATCCCTAACATGAATTTCGCTCGCACTATCATGTCGCGTCTGTTGCCCCGCCTCGGTGCGCTGTTGCCGGGTACCGACGCGAATCGGTGGATGTGTGCCGCAAGGAGCCGAAACCTCACTGAACCTGCAAGGAAGAGCAGCATGATGCAACCTCAAGACGTTCTACACCGAACATTCGATATCCAGCCGTTGACCCGCGCCGACATGACGGTGCGCCTGGACGGTCAAGCCGTCAACGCCGCCCACGGGGAAACCGTCCTCACCGTCATCCAGTCCCTGGGGCAACGCCAGGTCGCCCGCAACGACCACGACCAGATCAGCGGCGCCTACTGCGGCATGGGCGTGTGCCAGTGCTGCCTGGTCAAGATCGACGGCCGCCACAAGCGCCGAGCCTGCCAGACCCTGGTGCGACCTGGCATGCAGATCGAAACCCGGGCCAACCGCATGACCGAAACGGAGGCGCCATGAGCCTCGATCCGGTGATTGTCGGCGGTGGGCCGGCGGGCATGGCTGCAGCCATCGAGCTGGCCACCCACGGGGTGCGTTGCACCTTGCTCGAAGAAGCGCCACGCCTCGGCGGCGTCGTGTACCGCGGGCCGCTGCGCGATGGCGTCAGCCTGGATTACCTGGGGCCGCGCTACAGCGAAGCCCTGGAAAAGCTCCACGGAGAATACCAGCGCCACGCTGGGTTGATCGAGGTGCGATTGGGCAACCGTGTCATCGGAGCCGAAGGCTTCCGGGCATTGATGCTGCTGGATGCCGACGAGCGCCTGGGGGAGGTCGCCTATTCCCACCTGGTGCTGGCGGCCGGTTGTCACGAACGCAGCGTGCCGTTTCCTGGCTGGACGCTGCCGGGGGTGATGATGCTCGGGGGCCTGCAATTGCAGATCAAGAGCGGCGTGGTCCGGCCACCGAGCCCGGTGGTGATCGCCGGCACGGGGCCGTTGCTGCCGCTGGTGGCCTGCCAACTGCACGCTTCGGGCGTGGCGGTGGCGGGTGTCTTCGAAGCCTGTGGGTTAGGCCGGATCGCCAAGGAAAGCCTGGCGTTGCTGAACAAGCCGCAGTTGTTCCTCGACGGCCTGGGCATGCTGGCCTACCTCAAGCTCAATCGCATTCCCGTGCGCTATGGCTGGGGCGTGGTGCAGGCTGACGGCGAGGGTGAGTTGAGCCATGTCACCGTCGCGCCTTATTCCGCGACCTGGGAGCCGGACCTCAAACGCGCCGAACAGGTGCCGGCCCAGACCCTGGCGGTGGGCTACGGGTTTATCCCGCGGACTCAATTGAGCCAGCAGATGGGCCTGGAGCACGGTTTCAGCGAGGACGGCTATTTGCGGGCCGTGTCCGATGCCTGGCAACAAAGCAGCGAAGCGCACATTCACCTGGCCGGCGACATGGGCGGGATCCGTGGCGGTGAAGCGGCCATGCTCAGCGGGCGCATCGCGGCGTTGTCGATCCTCGTGCAACGCAACGTGCTGGATCCGTCCACGGCACTGGCCCACCGGGAGCGCTACCAGGCGCAACTGGCGCGGATCATTCGCTTTCGCGCCGCCGTGGATCGCTACACCCGGCGTGGTGCCGGGCAAACCGCGTTGCCGGCCGCCGACACGGTGATCTGCCGCTGCGAGCACGCCACCCGCGCCGACATTGACCGGGCGCTGGAGCAGGGCGTGCAAGACATGGCCAGCCTGAAGATGCGCACCCGCGTGAGCATGGGCGATTGCCAGGGACGGATGTGCGTCGGCTACTGCAGCGACCGCTTGCGCGAAGCCACCGGGCGCGCCGACGTGGGTTGGCTGCGGCCGCGTTTCCCCATCGATCCGATACCCTTTTCAGCGTTCCAGAACGCCGGCACGGAGGCCGTTTCCCATGATTAAGGACTACGACGTGGTCATCGCCGGTGGCGGTGTGATCGGGGCCTCGTGTGCCTATCAACTGTCCAAGCGCAAACACCTGAAGATCGCCCTGATCGACGCCAAGCGCCCCGGCAACGCGACCCGCGCCTCGGCGGGTGGGCTGTGGGCCATCGGTGAGTCGGTGGGCCTGGGTTGCGGGGTGATCTTCTTTCGCATGATGTCGGCCAACCGCAAGCGCCAGACCCAGGGCGCCGCCGTGGCGGTGGATGCCAGCACGCCGCACATCCTGCCGCAGTCGTTCTTCGAGTTCGCCTTGCAGTCCAATGCGATGTACCCGCAGTTGCACCGCGAATTGATCGACCGCCATGGCATGGATTTCAAGTTCGAGGAGACCGGGCTCAAGTTCGTGATCTACGACGACGAAGACCGTTTGTACGCCGAGCATATCGTCGCCTGCATTCCTCATCTGGCGGACCAGGTGCGCTGGCTTGACCAGGCGGCCTTGCGCGCAGCGGAGCCGAATGTGAGCCATGAGGCCCTGGGCGCCCTGGAGTTTCTCTGCGATCACCAGCTCAGCCCGTTCCGCCTGGCCGACGCCTACACCGAAGGCGCCCGGCAGAACGGCGTCGACCTGTTCTTCAACACCAACGTGACCGAGGTGTTGCGCAGCGGCACACGGGTGAGCGGGGTGCAAACCGCCGAGGCGGGGACCTTCCACTGCCGGACCCTGATCAACGCGGCCGGTGCCTGGGCGGCGGACCTGAGCGAGCAGGCCACCGGCGTGCGGATTCCGGTCAAGCCGGTCAAGGGCCAGATCCTGCTGACCGAGCGCATGCCGAAAATCCTCAACGGCTGCCTGACCACCAGCGACTGCTATGTGGCGCAGAAAGACAACGGTGAAATCCTCATCGGCAGCACCACCGAAGACAAAGGTTTCGACGTGACCACGACTTATCCGGAGATCGAAGGGCTGGTGCAAGGCGCGGTGCGCTGCATTCCGCAGTTGGTCGACATCAACTTGAAACGAACCTGGGCCGGCCTGCGCCCGGGTTCGCCTGATGAACTGCCGATCCTGGGGCCGATGCGCGGGGTGGAAGGCTATCTCAACGCGTGCGGCCATTTCCGCACCGGCATCCTGACCTCGGCCATCACCGGCGTGTTGCTGGACAAACTGGTCAACAACGAGCCCTTGCCGCTGGACATCACGCCATTCCTGGCGGACCGCTTCGAGGTGGCGCCGAGGGTTGTCGAGCCGAAGGAAGTGGAACTGGCCTGAGCAAATCCTGTGTGGGATCTGTGATCAATACATATCCCGTAGTCACCCGAAAACAAACTGTGGGAGTTGCGGTCAGTGCATATCCCGCAGACATCCGGGAGCAAACTGTGGGAGCGAGCTTGCTCGCGATGGCGTCAGGTCAGTCAGTATCCTTGTTGACTGGTACACCGCTATCGCGAGCAAGCTCGCTCCCACAGGGATCCAGGGTGAATCGGAATCCTGCGGTCATTCCATCGGCGTGCTGACAAACGCCTCCAACCCTTCGGCATAGGCGGTGAACGCGTTGATCGATGGGAATGACTTGTCCTGCACCTGGTCCGGCACCACCAGGTTGGTGAAGCTCCAGGCCACTGCCACGGTGATGCCCGCCTGATCGAGTGTGCCGTCGGTGGCCAGGGGCTGTTTCACCAGTTCCTGTTCGAGCATGTCGTAGGCCGCCGCCAGTTGGCCTTCCACGCGTTCGACCCAAGGGGCATGTTGGATTTCTGTCGGCCGCAGGTTGCGTTCGTAGTAGATCTGCACCGACTTCTCGCACGCCGCCAGGGCCAGGCCGATCAGGCGCAGTGCGCGCAGACGTTGGCCACTGTCGACCGGCATCAGGCTTCTGCCCGGCGCGGCCAAGGCCTCGAGGTAGTCGATGATCAACGTGGAATCCATCAGCACATCGTCATCGTCCAGCACCAGGGTCGGGGCCTTGACCACCGGGTTGATGCGCTGGAATTGTTCGAAATGCCTGAACACCGAAACGGACTCGTGTTCCAGGGCAACCCCCAGGCACTTGGCGGAAATGGCGACGCGGCGCACGTAGGGCGAGTCCAGCATGCCGATCAGTTTCATGACATCTCCTTCAGAAAATCCTGCGGGCGTTAATCCTCGAACCCGACCTGTTCATGGATTTCGTCGACCTTGAGTTCCAGCCGGTAAGCCACGGCGATGAACAACGCCTGGCACAGGCACAACGTGGCGCTCAACGAACGAAAGGCGAACGAACTGCCTTCGTTCACCAGCAACACGGCGTTGGCCCGCTTGGCCAGGGGCGAGAGGTTGCTGTCGGTGATGATCAGGGTCTTGGCCTGGTGATGCTGGGCAATGCGCAGGCAGTGCTGGGTTTCCTTGCCGTAGGGCGTAAAGCTGATGGCGATGACCAGGTCATTGGCCCGCACACTGCGCATCTGCTCGCGATAGCTGCCGCCCAGGCCGGACACCAGGTGAATGCGTTTGTTGGTGTGTTGCAGGTTGTAGACCAGGTAATCGGCGACCGCGAACGAGCGGCGTACGCCCACCACATAGATATTGTCGGCGTTGACCACCAGGTCCACGGCCTTTTCGAACGCCTGGTCATCCAGCTCCAACCCCAGGCGCTCGATGCCCGAGAGGGTCGCGTTGACGCACTCGCGGGCCAGGTCGCCGCCGCTGGCTTTCTGCGACTTGTTGGCGATCATGCTGCGGATACGCTGTTGGTAGTTCTGCACCGGCGTGGTCTTGTGGGTGTAGGCCTCGCGGAACAACGCCTGCATTTCGCTGAACCCGCTGAAGCCGAAGCGCTGGGAAAACCTGACGATGGCCGAGGGGTGCACTTCGCATTCCCGGGCGATGTCACTGATGCGGTCGACCATGATCCGGTCGCTCTGCTGGCTCATGTAGCTGGCGATGCGCTTGAGCTGGCGCGGCAGGCTTTCGTATTCGTCGGTGATCAGTTGCAGCAGGCGCTCGGCATTGATCGGTGGGCTCGGGAGGGCGGGTTCGGACGCGCTCTCGGACGGCGCCGGCAGATCATCGGGGCGGGTCATAGAAAATCCTTCTGGCTTGTTCTTATAGGGCGGCCCGAGAAAAGGCCGGCCCTCGACAATAGGTTGGCTGGTCGCAGTCTACAGCGTAGGCGCAGGGAAAATCATGGGCGGACAAATGTTGCAGCAGGTGCTGAAACGATGCACTGCGTCTGCTTCGCTGTGGTCATAGCGTATTGGAAAAAATATTCCACATAAAAAATTTATAGAATAATTATTGATTATTGCGCGCTGCTCGTTTTAGTCTGCATTCACCAACAGCGTTGGCGCCGGTGTCGGCGACAAGCGCAGGCTGATAAAAATAACAGGAGCCAGCATGGGCCAGACTCGTTTTGCCAGTGGGCGTCAATTGGATGTGATCTGCCTGGGACGCCTGGGCGTCGACCTCTACGCGCAGCAAGTCGGTGCGCGCCTGGAAGATGTTTCGAGCTTCGCCAAGTACCTTGGCGGTTCGTCGGCCAACATCGCCTTCGGCACGGCGCGCCTGGGCCTCAGGTCGGCGATGTTGAGCCGGGTAGGCGATGACCACATGGGCCGGTTCCTGGTGGAGTCTCTGGCCCGCGAAGGCTGCGATGTCAGTGGCATCAAGGTCGATCCCGAACGCCTGACGGCCATGGTCTTGCTGGGGATCAAGGACCGGGAAACCTTTCCCCTGGTGTTCTACCGGGAGAATTGCGCCGACATGGCGCTGCGCGCCGAAGACATCGACGAAACCTTCATTGCTTCCAGCAAGGCTTTGCTGATCACTGGCACGCATTTCTCCACCGACGGCGTCTACAAGGCCAGTATCCAGGCGCTGGACCATGCGCAAAAACATCAGGTCAAGCGGGTCCTCGACATCGATTACCGGCCAGTGCTTTGGGGCCTGGCGGGCAAGGCCGATGGCGAAACGCGGTTTGTGGCCGACCAGAAAGTCAGCCAGCACGTGCAGAGCATCCTGCCGCGTTTCGATCTGATCGTCGGCACCGAAGAAGAATTTCTCATCGCCGGCGGCAGTGAAGACCTGCTGACTGCGTTGCGTACTGTGCGCTCGCTGACGGCGGCGACCCTGGTGGTCAAGCTCGGCCCCCAGGGTTGCACGGTGATCCATGGTGCCATTCCGGCCCGGCTCGAAGACGGCGCCATTTACCCGGGCGTGCGGGTCGAAGTCTTGAATGTACTGGGCGCTGGCGATGCGTTCATGTCCGGATTTCTCGCCGGCTGGCTGGAGGACGCCAGCGATGAACGCTGCTGCCAGTTGGCCAATGCCTGCGGTGGGCTGGTGGTGTCGCGCCATGCCTGTGCCCCGGCGATGCCGACCCGGGCTGAACTCGACTATTTGTTTGACAGCCCGGTGCCCATCACCCGGCCGGACCAGGATGTCGTGCTGCAACGCCTGCATCAGGTCAGCGTACCCCGCAAGACCTGGAAACAGCTGTTCATCTTCGCCTTCGACCATCGCGGACAACTGGTGGAACTGGCCCAGAAGGGCGGCCGCGAGTTGAGCAGCATCGGCGAACTCAAGCAACTGTTCATCCAGGCGGTGGCGCGGGTCGAAGCCGACCTGCGGCACCAGGGCATCGAGGCTGACGTCGGTCTGCTGGCCGACCAGCGCTTCGGTCAGGATTCGCTGAACACTGCCACCGGCCGCGGCTGGTGGGTGGCACGGCCGGTGGAAGTGCAGGGTTCGCGGCCACTGGCCTTCGAGCACGGGCGCTCCATTGGCAGCAACCTGATCGCCTGGCCACAGGAGCAGATCATCAAGTGCCTGGTGCAATTTCACCCGGACGACGAACCGCTGCTACGCCTGGAGCAAGAGGCGCAATTGATGGGGTTGTACAGGGCCTCCCAGGCCAGCGGCCATGAATTGCTGCTGGAAGTCATTCCGCCCAAGGATCATCCGTCACCGCACCCGGACGTGCTCTATCGTGCCCTCAAGCGCCTCTACAACCTGGGCATCTTTCCGGCGTGGTGGAAGATCGAAGCCCAGGGCGCGGATGAATGGCAGCAGCTCGATGAGCTGATCCAACAGCGCGACCCGTATTGCCGTGGCGTGGTCCTGCTGGGCCTCAACGCCCCGGCCGCCGCGTTGGCCGAAGGGTTTCGCCAGGCTAGCCAGAGCAGCACCTGCCGCGGTTTCGCCGTGGGCCGCACGATCTTCCAGGAACCGAGCCGGGCCTGGCTGGCCGGGGAAATCGATGATGAAACGCTGATCCAACAGGTGCAGGGCAGGTTTGTGGAGTTGATCGAGGCCTGGCGTGCTGCGCGAAGTCAGACATTGTGAATACTGAACCTGTGGGAGCGAGCTTGCTCGCGATAGCGGACTGACAGTTGACAATCAGTCGCCTGACCCACCGCTATCGCGAGCAAGCTCGCTCCCACAGGGTTCATTGCCGTCTTCAATGGTTATGAAAAAACAATAAAAGGTGCAGCCATGCCCGCTATTCGAATTGGCATCAACCCGATTTCCTGGAGCAACGACGACTTGCCATCGTTGGGCGGCGAGACGCCGTTGAGTACGGCGCTGAGTGAAGGCAAAGCCATCGGCTACGAAGGCTTCGAGCTCAACGGCAAGTTCCCCAAGGACGCCAAGGGCGTCGGCGATGTGCTGCGGCCGTACGACCTGGCGCTGGTCTCCGGCTGGTATTCCAGTCGCCTGGCCCGGCGCTCGGCGGCCGAGGAAATCGACGCCATCGCCAGTCACGTCGAGCTGTTGGCGCAGAACGGCGCCAACGTGCTGGTGTACGGCGAGGTCGCCGATTCCATTCAAGGCCAACGCATTCCATTGGTCGAGCGGCCGCGTTTTCACACCGACGAAGCCTGGCAAGCCTACGCCGAAAAACTCACCGAGCTGGCGCGTTTCACCTTGTCCCAAGGCGTGCGCCTGGCCTATCACCACCATATGGGCGCCTATGTCGAGTCGCCCGCGGACATCGACAAATTGATGGCCCTGACCGGCAGCGAAGTCGGCCTGTTGTTCGATTCGGGTCACTGTTACATGGGCGGGGGCGAACCGCTGCATGTCTTGCGCAAGCACATCGAACGGGTCTGCCATGTGCACTTCAAGGACGTGCGCAAACCGGTGGTGCAACTGGCGCGCAATAACCTCTGGAGCTTCCCCGACTGCATCATCAACGGCACCTTCACCGTGCCGGGGGATGGCGATATCGACTTCGCCGCGTTGCTCGATGTGCTGCTTGCCGCCGACTACCAGGGCTGGTTGGTGGTGGAAGCCGAGCAGGATCCCGCCGTAGCGCCGAGTTATGCCTACGCCAAGAAAGGCTACGACACTCTGCGCGCCTTGCTGCAAGAAAGGAGTGCGTCATGAGTCTGTTGATCAAGAGCCATTCCAGCGGCCGAACCATGGTCCAGTTGCCAGCGGGCGAGCTGGAATACGTCGGGTTCGCCGCCTACCGCCTGAGCCTGGGTGAAACCCTGCCGGTGGCCGCCGGGGACCAGGAACTGTGCCTGGTGCTGCTCGGTGGTCGCATCAGCCTCAAGGGCGAAGCGCCGGGGCAGGGGGCCTTCGATTGGGACAACCTTGGCGATCGCCTGTCGGTGTTCGAGGACAAGTCGCCCTATGCCGCGTACCTGCCGCCCGGCAGCCAGGCCCAGGTCACCGCCCTCAGCGATGTACAGATCGCCGTGTGTGCCGCGCCGGGTTCGGCGCGTAGCGAATACGGCCCGCGGTTGATCCGCCCGGAGAGCATGAAGCGCAGCGTGCGCGGCAAGGGCGCCAACACCCGTTATGTCTGCGACATTCTGCCGGACAGCGAACCGGCCCACTCACTGCTGGTGGTGGAAGTGCGCACGCCGTCGGGGCACTCCTCGAGTTACCCGCCGCACAAGCACGACACCGACGACCTGCCACACCAGAGCTTCCTCGAAGAGACCTATTACCATCAGGTCAACCCGTCCCAAGGCTTCGTGTTCCAGCGGGTCTACACCGACGACCGCAGCATCGACCAGGCCATGGCGGTGGAAAACAGTGACCTGGTGGTGGTGCCCAAGGGTTATCACCCGGTCAGCGTGCCCTACGGGTACGAGTCGTATTACCTGAACGTCATGGCCGGCCCGAAGCGGGTCTGGCAGTTCCATAACGACCCGCAGCACAGTTGGCTGCTCGACCTCTGAATGCCACACTTTCCACGGAGAACAAGAACAATGAGTGACGCCCCGGTAGTAGGCCATTACATCGACGGTCGAGCGCAGGCCAGCGACAGCGCGCGCCTGAGCAATGTCTTCAACCCAGCCACCGGCGCGGTGCAGGCCCGGGTGGCCCTGGCCGAACCGAGTACCGTCGACGCGGCGGTGGCTTCGGCGCTGGCGGTGTTCCCGGCCTGGTCCGAGCAGTCGTCCCTGCGCCGTTCGCGGGTGATGTTCAAGTTCAAGGAATTGCTCGATCGGCATCACGACGAACTGGCGCAGATCATCAGCCGTGAACACGGCAAGGTGCTGTCCGACGCCCACGGTGAAGTCACCCGGGGCATCGAGATCGTCGAGTACGCCTGCGGTGCGCCGAACCTGCTCAAGACCGATTTCAGCGACAACATCGGCGGTGGCATCGACAACTGGAACCTGCGCCAGCCCCTGGGTGTTTGCGCCGGGGTCACGCCGTTCAACTTCCCGGTGATGGTGCCCTTGTGGATGATTCCCCTGGCGCTGGTCGCCGGCAACTGCTTCATCCTCAAGCCTTCGGAGCGCGACCCGTCCGCCAGTTTGCTGATGGCCCGCTTGCTGACGGAAGCCGGCCTGCCGGATGGCGTGTTCAACGTCGTCCAAGGCGACAAGGTGGCGGTGGATGCGTTGTTGCAGCACCCGGACATCGAAGCGATTTCCTTTGTCGGCTCCACACCGATCGCTGAGTACATCCACCAGCAGGGCACGGCGCACGGCAAGCGCGTCCAGGCCCTGGGCGGGGCGAAGAACCACATGATCGTCATGCCCGATGCCGACCTTGACCAGGCGGCGGATGCGTTGATCGGTGCGGCCTACGGCTCGGCCGGCGAACGCTGCATGGCGATTTCCATCGCCGTGGCGGTGGGGGATGTGGGGGATGAATTGATTGCCAGACTGTTGCCTCGCATTGATCAACTGAAGATCGGCAACGGCCAGCAGCCCGGCACCGACATGGGACCGCTGGTCACCGCCGAGCACAAGGCCAAGGTGGAAGGTTTCATCGACGCCGGCGTGGCCGAGGGCGCGCGCCTGATCGTCGATGGCCGTGGTTTCACGGTGCCTGGGGCCGAGCAGGGGTTCTTTGTCGGCGCGACGCTGTTCGACCAGGTCACCGCCGAGATGAGCATCTACCAGCAAGAGATTTTCGGGCCGGTGCTGGGGATTGTCCGTGTGCCGGACTTCGCCACGGCGGTGGCGCTGATCAATGCCCATGAGTTCGGCAACGGCGTGTCGTGCTTCACCCGTGACGGCGGCATCGCCCGGGCGTTCGCCCGTAACATCAAGGTCGGCATGGTGGGCATCAACGTGCCGATCCCGGTGCCCATGGCCTGGCATTCCTTTGGCGGCTGGAAGCGTTCGCTGTTCGGCGATCACCACGCCTACGGCGAAGAAGGCCTGCGCTTCTACAGCCGCTACAAAAGCGTGATGCAGCGCTGGCCCGACAGCATCGCCAAGGGTCCTGAATTCAGCATGCCGACTGCCCAATAACCCGTTTTTACAGTGCCGGAGGGAGAACAACAATGAACAAACCCCTGCGTTTTGCCTTGAATCGAATGGTTGCCCCGCGTCTGTCGCTGCCCGAATTCATCGACCTGGCGCTGGCGTTGAGAACCGACGCCATCGAGATCCGCAACGATCTGAAGGGCGTCGAGATCGAGGACGGCATGGCGCCCGGCCGTGTGCGTGAGTTGTGTGAGGAAAGGGGCATCAAGGTGCTGTCGATCAATGCCCTTTACCCCTTCGATGTGTGGAACGAGGAACGCCGTGCCCAAGCGGTGAGGCTGGCCGACTACGCCCGCGAATGCGGTGCCGAAGGGCTGGTGATGTGTCCGCTCAACGACCGGGCCGACCCGCGCAGCGAGGCTGAACGGGCGGCGGGGTTGCGTACCGCCCTCAGCGAACTGGCGCCGATCCTGCGCGCCTTCGGCATCTACGGCTTCATCGAACCCCTGGGTTTCGAAGAGTGCTCGTTGCGCCGCAAGCGTACCGCCGTGGACGCGATCCAGGCCATCGGCGGGCTGGATGTGTTCCGCCTGGTGCACGACACTTTTCACCATCATCTGGCGGGGGAGCAGGCGTTCTTTCCCGAACTGACCGGGCTGGTGCACATCTCCGGCGTCGAAGATGCCCAGGCGCCCTTGGCGACCATTCGCGACGGCCACCGGGTGCTGGTGGGCGCGGCCGACATTCTGGGTAATGCCGGGCAGATCGAGGCACTGCGGGCCGGTGGCTACGAGGGCTACCTGTCCTTCGAACCGTTTGCCGAGAGCGTCCATGAACTGGCTGATATCCGCCAGGCGTTGGGGGCGAGCATGAATCACCTGCAAAGCTCACAGGCCTGACCCGACTTCCTGAACGATGGAGAACCCCTTGTGGGAGCGAGCTTGCTCGCGATGACGGCGCTCCAATCAATACATGCGTCGCCTGACACACCGCTATCGCGAGCAAGCTCGCTCCCACACTTGACCGAGTTGCGTTTGAAAAGGTGCAAGCATGACCACAACACGACTGACCATGGCCCAGGCCCTGGTGAAATTCCTCGATAACCAGTACGTCGAGGTCGATGGCGTCCAGAGCAAGTTCGTCGCCGGGGTCTTTACCGTTTTCGGCCACGGCAACGTGCTGGGCCTGGGCCAGGCGCTGGAGCAGGACAGCGGCGACCTGGTGGTCCATCAGGGCCGCAACGAGCAGGGCATGGCCCATGCCGCCATCGGGTTCGCCAAGCAGCACCTGCGGCGCAAGATCTACGCCTGCAGCGCGTCGGTGGGCCCTGGTGCGGCGAATATGCTGACCGCCGCGGCCACCGCCACGGCCAATCGCATTCCGCTGCTGCTATTGCCCGGCGATGTCTACGCCAGTCGCCAGCCGGACCCGGTGCTGCAGCAGATCGAACAGTTTCACGACCTGAGCATCAGCACCAACGACGCCTTCAAGGCCGTGAGCAAATACTGGGACCGCATCAACCGCCCCGAGCAGTTGATGACTGCGGCGATCCAGGCCATGCGCGTGCTCACCGACCCGGCCGAAACCGGCGCGGTGACCCTGGCGCTGCCCCAGGACGTACAGGCCGAAGCCTACGATTACCCGGATTATTTCCTGCAAAAACGCGTGCACCGCATCGACCGTCGCCCGGCCACCGAGGCAATGCTCGGCGACGCCCTGGCGCTGCTCAAAGGCAAGCGCCGACCGTTGATCATCTGTGGCGGCGGCGTGCGGTATTCCGGGGCCAATGCGGCGTTGCAGGCCTTCGCCGAGCGTTTCGACATTCCCTTCGCCGAAACCCAGGCTGGCAAGAGCGCCGTGGTGTCGAGCCATCCGTTGAACGTCGGTGGCGTCGGCGAGACCGGTTGCCTGGCGGCGAACCTGCTGGCCAAGAAAGCCGACCTGATCATCGGCATCGGCACGCGCTACAGCGACTTCACCACCGGCTCCAAATGGTTGTTCCAGCACCCGGACGTGCAGTTCCTCAATCTCAATATCAGCCCCTGCGACGCCCTGAAGCTCGACGGTGTGCAGTTGCTGGCCGATGCCCGCTCAGGCCTGGAGGCGCTGTCTGCGGCGATGGGCGACTACCGCGCCGAATGGGGCGGGCAGATTGCCGATGCCAAGGCTCGCTTGGACGCCGAGGTGGACCGCGTCTACCAGGCCGATTACCGCGTCGAGGCGTTCCTCCCGGAAATCGACGACCACATGGACCCGGCGGTGTTTCGCGAATTCATCGAACTCACCGGTTCCTGCCTGACCCAGAGCCGCGTGCTGGGCACCCTCAACGAAACCCTGGCCGACGATGCGATTATCGTCGCCGCCGCCGGCAGCTTGCCCGGCGACTTGCAGCGCGCCTGGCGCAGCAAGGGCGTGAACACCTATCACGTCGAGTACGGCTATTCGTGCATGGGTTATGAGGTGAACGCGGCCTTGGGTGTGAAACTCGCCGAGCCCGATAAAGAGGTGTACGCCCTGGTGGGCGATGGTTCCTACATGATGCTGCACTCGGAACTGGCGACCTCGATCCAGGAGCGACGCAAGATCAACGTGGTGCTGCTGGACAACATGGCCTTCGGCTGCATCAACAATTTGCAGATGGGAAATGGCATGGACAGCTTCGGCACCGAGTTCCGTTTCCGCAACCCGGACACCGGCAAGCTCGACGGCGCCTTCGTGCCGGTGGACTTCGCCATGAGTGCTGCGGCCTACGGCTGCAAGACCTACAAGGTGACGACCCTGGAGGAGCTGCGCGCGGCCCTGGCGGATGTGCGGCGCCAGACGGTCTCCACCTTGATCGACATCAAGGTCCTGCCCAAGACCATGATTCACAGCTACCTGTCGTGGTGGCGGGTGGGCGTGGCGCAAGTCTCCACCAGCGCCCGCACCGATGCCGTCGCCAAGACCCTCAATGAACGACTGGCCAAGGCCCGTCAATACTGATTGCCCCAACCCTACGAAAGGAGTTCCACATGTCTTTGAAGCTGGGCGTCATTGGCACCGGGGCCATCGGCCAGGACCATATCCGTCGTTGCAGCCAGACCTTGCTCAACAGCCAGGTGGTGGCGGTGACCGACATCAACCTGCAACAAGCGGCCAAGGTCGTGGCCGATCTCAAGCTGACCGCCGAGGTCTACCCCGACGGTCATGCGTTGATCAAGGCGCCGGACGTGGAGGCGATCCTCGTTACCTCCTGGGGCCCGAGTCATGAAGAATTCGTGCTGGCGGCGATTGCGGCGGGCAAACCGGTGTTCTGCGAAAAGCCCCTGGCGGTCACGGCCGAAGGTTGCCGCACGATCGTCGACGCCGAAGTGGCCCATGGCAAGCGCCTGGTGCAGGTCGGTTTCATGCGGCCCTACGATGAAGGCTATCGGGCGCTCAAGGCGGTGATCGACAGCGGCCAGATCGGTGAGCCGCTGATGCTGCACTGCGCCCACCGTAACCCGCGCGTGGGCGAGAACTACAAGACCGACATGGCGATCACCGACACCTTGATCCACGAGCTGGATGTGTTGCGCTGGTTGCTGGCCGATGACTACGTGTCGGTGCAGGTCGTGTTTCCACGCAAGACCAGCAAGGCCCTGGCTCACTTGCGGGACCCGCAGATCGTCCTGTTGGAAACCGTCCGGGGCACACGCATCGACGTCGAGGTGTTCGTCAATTGCCAGTACGGCTATGACATCCAGTGCGAAGTGGTGGGGGAGACCGGCATCGCCAAGCTGCCGGAACCGTCCCAGGTGCAACTGCGCAGCGGCGCCAAGCTGTCCAATGCGATCCTGATGGATTGGAAGGACCGTTTCATCGCCGCTTATGACGTCGAACTGCAGGCCTTCATCGACGGTGTGCGTGCCGGGCAAGTGGGCGGGCCCTCGGCCTGGGATGGGTTTGCCGCGGCGGTGGCGGCGGATGCCTGTATCCAGGCGCAGCAGAGTGGGCAGATCGTCAAGGTCGACCTGCCCGAGCGCCCGCGTTTCTACGGCTAACCCCAATCCCCTTTGGGTATGCAGTCAAATGGTGGGAGCGAGCTTGCTCGCGATAGCGGTGGGTCAGTCGACATGATGCAGGCTGATCCGCCGTCATCGCGAGCAAGCTCGCTCCCACAGTCGACTGCGTTCCCTCAAAGGTACTCGGTCAAATTGTGGGAGCTGAGCTTGCTCCCACAGGGGGTGTTTATCCAATGACTTTCAAGGAGCTTTCATGCGAATCGGGCTAGTCGGCTACGGCAAGGGCGGGCGGTTCTTTCATGCGCCGCTGATCAGCAGTCTGCCGGGGGCTACGTTCGTCGGCGTGGTGACCCGGTCCGCCGAGCGCCGCCAACAATTGGCCAGCGATTACCCGCAGGCCCAGGCCTTCGACACCCTCGAACAATTGGTAGCGGCCGGTGTCGATGCGGTGGTGGTGTCCACGCCTTTGGACGGTCGCCCGGCCATTGTGATGCAGGCCATCGAACTCGGCGTGGCGGTGGTCAGCGACAAACCGTTCGCCCCTGACGCCGCGCAGGCCGAGGCGATGGTGTTGGCCGCCGAGCGTCGCAACGTGCCTTTGAGCGTGTACCAGAACCGCCGCTGGGATTCGGATTTCCTGACCCTGCGCAAACTGTTGGCCTCCGGGGCTCTGGGGCAAGTCATTCGTTTTGAGTCGAGTGTCGAACGTTATTCGCCAACCTCGGTAGGCAAAGGCAGCGGTGGTGGGTTCCTGCGGGATTTGGGCAGCCACTTGGCGGACCAGGCGCTGCAACTGTTCGGGCCAGTGGTGCGGGTCTACGCCGAGCTGGACTACCGGCAGGCGGACCAGGTGTTCGACAACGGCTTCTTCATGTCCTTGACCCATGCCAGCGGCGTAATCTCTCACTTGAGCGGCAATTGTGTGCAAAACGCACCGCGCCCGCGCTTTCGGGTCAACGGCACCCAGGGCTGTTACACCGTCGAGGGCTTGGACGGGCAGGAGGCTCAGGCATTGGCCGGGTTGAGCCCGGCGACCGAGGGCGAGCGCTGGGGGGCTGAAGAACATCGGCGCTGGGGCTGGTTCGAACACGGCACCGAGCGCGAGCGAGTGACCTCGGAGCGTGGCTGCTGGCTGGCGTTCTACCAACACCTGCAAACCGCGTTGCAGGGCGCTGGCCCGCTGCCGGTGGAGGCCCGTGATGCGCTGGCGACCACTCGCATCCTCGACGCCGCCAGGCAGAGTGCCGGGCAGGGCGAAGTGGTGCGGTTGTCCATGCCGGTGGGTCATGGAATAAAAAACGAATAAAATTCTAAAATCAGTTGATATGGAAAATATTTTCCAATAAAGTCGATTCCAGGTTACCGACAACCCTGTTTATCTTCCGCCAAGCCAGCCTTGAACGGATGACAGACGAAACAAAAACAAGAAACACAGCTAGGTACCGTCGATGAAAACCTTCAGCCGCTCTGCGTTTCACCTGCCACGTCTGCTGCGCCTGTCCGCAGTCTTTCCCCTGTTCGAATCCCTGTGTATCCAGCGTAACGGCGCCGTGGTCTGTTGCATGCCCGGCGCGCCCATCGTGCGTTTGCCCCGTTCCTGATCCGCTACGCCTTATCCATAAAACCAACAAAAAAGTGGAGAAAGACCGTTCATGAAGACCAAGACCCGTATCGCCTCGCTGGCCCTGTCGTTGATGCTCACCAGCGGCGCTGCCCTGGCGGACCTGAAGATCGGCGTCAGCATGTCCCAGTTCGATGACACCTGGTTGACCTACCTGCGCGAATCCATGGACAAGAAAGCCAAGTCCCTGCCGGACGGCGTCACCCTGCAGTTCGAAGATGCCCGCAGCGACGTGGTCAAGCAGCTGAGCCAGGTGGAAAGCTTCATCAGCCAGAAGGTCGACGCAATCATCGTCAACCCGGTGGACACCGCCGCGACCCAGCGCATCACCAAGGCCGCCGTGGCGGCCGGCATCCCGCTGGTGTACGTCAACCGCCGCCCGGACGATCCGAAGTTACCGGAAGGGGTGGTCACCGTGGCCTCCGACGACCTGGAAGCCGGGCGCATGCAGATGCAATACCTGGCTGAAAAAATGGGCGGCAAGGGCGACATCGTGATCCTCTTGGGTGACCTGGCCAACAACTCCACCGCCAACCGCACCAAGGGCGTCAAGGAAGTGCTGGCCAAGTACCCGGGCATCAAGATCGAACAGGAACAGACCGGCATCTGGTTGCGCGACAAGGGCATGACCCTGGTCAACGACTGGCTGACCCAGGGACGCGAGTTCCAGGCGGTGGTGGCCAACAACGACGAGATGGCCATTGGCGCGGCGATGGCACTCAAGCAAGCGGGCACTAAGCCGGGTACGGTATTGATCGCCGGGGTCGATGGCACGCCGGACGGTTTGAACGCCATCAAGAAAGGCGAAATGGCGGTCTCGGTGTTCCAGGACGCCAAGGGCCAGGCCGATGGCTCGATCGACACGGCGGTGAAAATGGTCAAGAAGCAGCCGGTCGAGCAGGCCGTCTGGGTGCCGTACCGCCTGATCACGCCGGAAAACGTCGATCAGTTCAAGTGACGTTCAACCCGGCCCCACCACAATAATAAGCAGGCAAGGTTGCAACGCCGACCTTGCCGAGGGAGTACCTGATCATGTTCGCTTCAGCGACTGCTTCGAGCGCCCCGGCCATGACTTTCCAGCCGGATGTATCACTTGATGAGCCGTACCTGCTGGAAGTCGTCAATGTCAGCAAGGGCTTTCCCGGTGTGGTGGCCCTGTCCGATGTCCAATTGCGGGTACGCCCCGGTTCCGTGCTGGCCCTGATGGGCGAGAACGGTGCGGGCAAATCCACCCTGATGAAGATCATCGCCGGCATCTACCAGCCCGACGCCGGTGAACTGCGCCTGCGCGGCAAGCCGGTGACGTTCGACACGCCGCTCGCGGCGTTGCAGGCCGGCATTGCGATGATCCATCAGGAATTGAACCTGATGCCCCACATGAGCATCGCCGAAAACATCTGGATCGGCCGCGAGCAGCTCAACGGCCTGCACATGGTCGACCATGGCGAGATGCACCGTTGCACCGCCCGGCTGCTGGAACGCCTGCGCATCAAGCTCGATCCCGAGGAGCAGGTGGGCAACCTGAGCATCGCCGAGCGGCAGATGGTGGAGATTGCCAAGGCCGTCTCGTATGACTCCGACATCCTGATCATGGACGAGCCGACCTCGGCCATCACCGAGACCGAAGTCGCCCACCTGTTCTCGATCATTGCCGACCTCAAGTCCCAGGGTAAGGGCATCATCTACATCACCCACAAGATGAACGAAGTGTTCGCCATCGCCGATGAAGTGGCGGTGTTTCGCGACGGCGCCTACATCGGCCTGCAACGGGCCGACAGCATGGATGGCGATAGCCTGATTTCGATGATGGTCGGGCGCGAACTGAGCCAGTTGTTCCCGGTGCGGGAGCAACCCATCGGTGAGTTGGTGCTGTCGGTGCGCGACTTGAGCCTGGACGGCATTTTCAAAGGTGTGTCCTTCGACCTGCACGCGGGGGAGATCCTGGGCATCGCCGGGTTGATGGGCTCGGGCCGGACCAACGTGGCCGAGGCGATTTTCGGCGTGACCCCGAGCACTGGCGGCGAGATCCGGCTGGACGGCCAACCCGTGCGCATCAGCGACCCCCACATGGCCATCGAGAAGGGCTTCGCGCTGTTGACCGAGGACCGCAAGCTCAGCGGCCTGTTCCCGTGCCTGTCGGTGCTGGAGAACATGGAGATGGCGGTGCTGCCCCATTACGTCGGCAACGGTTTCATCCAGCAGAAAGCCCTGCGCACCTTGTGTGAGGACATGTGCAAGAAGCTGCGGGTCAAGACCCCGTCGCTGGAACAGTGCATCGACACCTTGTCCGGCGGCAACCAGCAGAAGGCGCTGCTGGCGCGCTGGCTGATGACCAACCCGCGCATCCTGATTCTCGACGAGCCGACCCGCGGCATCGATGTGGGCGCCAAGGCCGAAATCTATCGGCTGATTTCCTACCTCGCCAGCGAAGGCATGGCGGTGATCATGATTTCCTCGGAACTGCCGGAAGTGTTGGGCATGAGCGACCGGGTGATGGTGATGCACGAAGGTGACCTGATGGGCACCCTCGACCGCAGCGAAGCGACCCAGGAACGAGTGATGCAACTGGCTTCGGGCCTGTCCTGATGCTCGTCAGTCCAGATAAAAAAGGTAAGTGGCTATGAACGCAATACTGGAAAACAAACCCGCGGCCGCATCGACCAGGTCCCGGCGGCGCCTGCCGACGGAATTGAGCATCTTCCTGGTGCTGATCGGCATCGGCCTGGTGTTCGAAATGTTCGGCTGGATCATGCGTGACCAGAGTTTCCTGATGAACTCCCAGCGCCTGGTGTTGATGATCCTGCAAGTATCGATCATCGGCCTGCTGGCCATTGGCGTGACCCAGGTGATCATCACCACCGGTATCGACTTGTCGTCCGGCTCGGTGCTGGCACTGTCGGCCATGATCGCCGCCAGCCTGGCCCAGACGTCGGACTTCGCCCGGGCGGTGTTTCCCTCGCTGACGGATTTGCCGGTGTGGATACCGGTGGTGGCGGGGCTCGGGGTGGGGCTGCTGGCCGGGGCGATCAACGGCAGCATCATTGCCATTACCGGTATCCCGCCATTCATTGCCACCCTCGGCATGATGGTCTCGGCCCGTGGCCTGGCGCGCTACTACACCGAAGGCCAACCGGTGAGCATGTTGTCCGATTCCTACACCGCCATCGGCCATGGCGCCATGCCGGTGATCATCTTCCTGGTGGTGGCGGTGATCTTCCACATCGCCCTGCGCTACACCAAGTATGGCAAGTACACCTACGCCATTGGCGGCAACATGCAGGCGGCGCGGACCTCGGGCATCAACGTCAAGCGCCATCTGGTGATCGTCTACAGCATTGCCGGGCTGCTGGCGGGCCTGGCCGGCGTGGTGGCTTCGGCGCGAGCGGCGACCGGGCAGGCGGGCATGGGCATGTCCTACGAGCTGGATGCGATTGCGGCGGCTGTGATCGGCGGCACCAGCCTGGCAGGCGGGGTGGGGCGCATCACCGGGACCGTGATCGGGGCACTGATTCTCGGGGTGATGGCCAGCGGCTTTACCTTCGTCGGCGTCGATGCCTATATCCAGGACATCATCAAGGGCTTGATCATCGTGGTGGCGGTGGTCATCGACCAGTACCGCAACAAGCGCAAACTCAAGCGCTGATCCCCTGGGGTTGCGACAAAGCGCCACGCCTGACCCGCGTGGCGTTGCCATTTGTCTTCTTAATACAGCTATTGCAGCGAATTTCTTGTTATAAACGCACTCCGATGACTGCCAAAAGCCTGTCAGAGAACATTTGAAGGGGTTGTCGGACATTTTCCCTATGTTTTCAGTTGCTGAGGCCTCGACTCGGCCTTAGACTGCCGCCCCTCGTAAATTGAGTGCCGGGTGGCGCTTGGAATAGACGGCGCCTTTCCCGATGAGCGTGGCAGCTGCGCTGCGGGACGCTCCATAATTCGCCTTAATGCACGTTTTTTTATAGAGAAATCAATGACAAAGGAAAAGTTGCTGGCCATGCCGGCGGATGACTACATGAATGCCGAGCAGCTGGCTTTCTTCACCAAGCTGTTGCAGAACATGAAGGTCGAAACCCACGAGCGCATCGAACAGAACCGAATCGCCATTGAAAGCCTGGACACTCCGGCCGACCCGGCGGACGCTGCTTCCGTAGAAGAAGAGCGTACCTGGCTGGTCAACGCCATCGATCGCGACCAGCGCATGCTGCCTCAACTGGAGCAGGCCCTGGACCGTATCAACGACGACAGCTTCGGCTGGTGCGACGACAGCGGCGAGCCGATCGGCCTCAAGCGCCTGCTGATCAGCCCGACCACCAAGTACTGCATCGAAGCCCAGGAACGTCACGAACAGATCGACAAGCACCAGCGTCAGGCCTGATTCGCGTTTTCCGAAAAAAGATCGCGACCTTTTGACGAAGGCCGCGATCTTTTGCTTTCGCCCGTGCCTGTTCGTCTACTTCCGTTGACCTGCTGCAAGAACACGACTAATGGACCATGGATAATGGCTCGGTAGTGGCGTTTAATGAGGTCATAACAACGAGAGTATGGGTGACGAACATGGCGACAGACGGAACGCTGGCGGGTACGGTGCCGGCCTCGGAACCTGTGACAAAAAGCGCGGCGCGCTGGCTGACGCCGACCTTGCAGAGCCTCTCCCTGGCCTTGCTGCTGTGCGGCATGGCCCTGGGTGGCTGGTCGCTGTACCTGGGCCTGCCGCTGGTCATGCTCATCGTCTGGTTGCCGCGCCTGCGTTCGCGCGTGGCCGTGGCCCCCGCATCCACGACCGACCCATTGGCCGAGCTGACCCGCGATCTGTCCTACACCACCAGCCATAACGCGCTGTCGGCGGCCGGCGTCGCCTATTCGGTCAAGCAACTGGCCGGCAAGGTCCAATCCCAACTCGATGCGGCGGCGCAGATCGTCAGCAATGCCGAATCGATGATCGCCACCGAACAGGCCACTTCGCAACTCAGCCAGCAGGCCTTGGGCGCTGCCAGCGAGGCCCATCGCAGCAGCGTGGCCGGGCGTAGCGAACTGGTAGAGTCCATCAGCCGCATGCATCAGCTCAGCCAACGCGCGAATGACAGCCGTGAGTTGATCGAAGCCTTGAGCGTACGCAGCGATGAAATCCAGCGAGTCAGCCTGGTGATCCAATCGATTGCCAGCCAGACCAACCTGCTGGCGCTGAACGCGGCCATCGAGGCGGCTCGCGCCGGTGAGCATGGCCGTGGGTTCGCGGTGGTGGCCGATGAGGTCCGCGGCCTGGCCGGGCGCACCGCCGCGGCGACCGGCGAAGTCGGGGTGATGGTGGCCGACATCCAGCAGCGCACGACCCAGGTGGTGGAGCAGATCCGTCAATTGGCCGCTGACCTGGACAGCGGTGTGCAGCAGGTGGAGCACACCGGCCAGCACCTGGAAAACATTGCCAGGCTTGCAGAAGGGGTCGAGACTCAGGTCAGCGCCATCGCCCAGGGCACCGACACCAACCGCGAACAACTCGACAGCCTGTTCCACGCCATCGAGCAGATGCGCAGCGACCTGTCCATCAGCGACCAGCAGACCCAGCGCCTGGCCGAGGCGGCGGTGCAGATGGAAGGCCAGGCCGAAACCATCAGCGAACGCCTGGCCGAGGTGGGGCTCGACGATTATCACCAGCGGGTCTACGACCTGGCGCGGGAAGGGGCGAGCCAGATCGCCGCGCAGTTCGAGGCCGACATCGACCAGGGCCGTGTCAGCCTGGAGGACCTGTTCGACCGTAATTACCAGCCGATCCCCAATACCCAACCGGCCAAATTCCAGACCCGTTTCGACCGCTACACCGACCAGGTCCTGCCGGCGATCCAGGAGCCGTTGCTGGCCCGCCACGAGGGGCTGGTGTTTGCGATTGCCTGCACCCAGCAGGGCTACGTGCCGACCCACAACAAGGCGTTCAGCCAGCCACTGACCGGTGATCCCCAGGTGGATACGCTCAATAACCGCACCAAGCGCAAATTTTCCGATCGCACCGGGATTCGTTGCGGCAGCCACCAACAACCTGTATTGCTCCAGACCTACACCCGCGACACGGGAGAACTGATGCACGATCTTTCCGTGCCGATCATGCTCAAGGGGCGTCATTGGGGTGGTTTGCGGTTGGGCTACAAACCCGAGAAGCCGCGCTAGGCCGGAACGGCATCGGTGTGGCAGGACGCCTTTGTGGCGAGGGGATTTATCCCCGTTGGGCTGCGCAGCAGCCCTAAAAAAGGCTGGACGCAGCTAGCCTGACACACCGAGCCAACAGCGCTTGAGGGCGACTGCTGCGCAGCCGAGCGGGGATAAATCCCCTCGCCACATGCATCCTTTGGTAGGCCACAAGAGCAGCCTTGCACTCAGTCAAAGGCCCTGGCTGCCATAGCAGTCTTGTCCGTGGCCAAAGGTCTGGCGGCTATTTACCGTCGTGCAGCCGCACATTCAGTTGATCCACCAGCACCGCCTCTTCGCCGTCGGCGAGCAGCCATTCTCGCAGCAGGTCTTTTTGCTGGTCCGACCAGAAGTCGGCTTCCACCAGCTTGATTTCCGGCGCCAATGGGTGTGCGACGATGAAATCGTCGATGGCTTTGCCGTCCGAGGGCAGGCCGAGTTGGTCGAACAGAGTGCTGAGTTCGTGGGAAGGTTGTTCCATGGAAGTCTCCTTTGGGTGGGGGCGCCGTCGTGGCGCCTCGGGGCTTACCTTTATCTGAGGCAAGCGGTCACCAGGAGTTCGATTGGAATCAGGCTTTCAAGGCCCCTTCATCCACGGCGGCCTTCAACGCCCTGGCTGCTTCCCTGGCCGCCTCGGCCGCGAGCAGCGAAGTCTTGAACCAGCGATCCTTTTCCACCTGGTGGCAACTGACGGTGGTCAACGGTGGCTTGGCACGCATCACGATGACGGCCTGGAACTCGCCTTCGACTTCTCTGGCTTCGCCCCGGATAAAAAACTCGCCAATATCAAATTCCGTCACGTCGCGCCTTCTCCTCGAACCATTATGGGTGCGCGATCCGCCGATTTAAGACGGTCTTCGCTGGGCGGGCAGTATGGCAGCAGTTGCCCGTCGGCGGCTGAGTTAACGCATGGACGGGCACGAAAGCGTTTCAGGCGCTGTTTTCGAGGCGTCTGGCCAGGTAGCAGGCCTCGTTATGGTCGGTGCGGAATCCTCTTACACGTCCAGTCGATGTTTCTTCAATGTGAAAAAAACACTTGCCGGCCAAGACCACCCGATAACGCGGTTGAATCAACGAAATTGGCAGGCAATCGGCTCCCTCAGGGCTGTTGGCTGGTTCAACGATGCACGGGGCGGCGGGGAGGGCTTGGGTGGTGAAAGTGGCCATTGTGAATTCCTTTTCATGGTTTACCGACGAATTGCCGGGTACTTCGAGTAGTCTCCACGCCTTCGGCTACTCTAGAATCGGCAGCGTCGTGTGGACGGTTGCGCCTATCTAAAGCAATTTTTTTTGGGCTCGATGTCAGAAAAATGCTTTTTTAAGTGAGAAATTTCCCTAAAGTTAGTAGTCCCATCTTTTCCGATGCTCAGAGTGGTGTTTTCCTTCAGCCTCTGGCGACCCCCCGGGAAAGACGGCGAGAGCGGCAACCTTTAGTCTGCTCTCGGCCCGGGACAGGGGCGCGCCGTTCATTTCGAATTTCAGTGACAGGTCCATTACGACACTACAGTCGGTACGGGTTCTCGTGGTCCGTCCTTTGCGCAGGGCGGGTCTTTTTCAAAAATGGGGATGTTTCCTTGGCAGTAAGTAATCTCGACATGCATGCGTTGTTTGTACTTGGTGACCTGCGGGCAAAACTGGTCAAACAATTCCAATCACGTTTCGTCTACATCACCGAGCAGACCGCCGAAGGTATTTATGTCGCCGAAATCGACACCGAGTCGGCCCTGGTGGTCGATGACAAGCCCAGGCTCGAGCTCAAGGTCGGTGATCATTTTCGTGCAGCGGTATTGCCCAGCCGCGAAGGTGGCAAGTTTGAAATCCGCTTTCGCGAAATCAAGCTGACGGTCTATGGCCTGGGCGATTACGCCTTCGTTACGACCCCGGGTGGCCACGCCATCCTGTTCAAGGAAGGCCACAGCGTGGTGACCGTGTTTGCGGCCAACGAGCAGTTGCAGGAAGGCTTGACCAAGACCTTGAAGGCGGTGACCGCCAAGGCCGCCAAGTGGCGCAAGGGCGAGCTGGTGACTTTCAAGGCCAGTGAGTGACCGTTTTGGAGCCCGTGCGCCCAAACCACTGACAGTTTCGCAAGAACTCGCTGGAACCTCGGCTACAGTCAATTGACTGAACTATTCAGGGGCTTGCGTTCGGTTACGCAGGGCCGTTCAGCTATTGCTGTATCTGGCATGAGGTGCAAAGCATGAAACGAGTTCGACAGTGGCTGGCTGCCTGGGCCACCTTCGCTGTGTTGGTTTCACCCCTTCCGGTGTCGGCCGCCACAGCGCCGATCCACTTTGCCGACTTGAACTGGGAAAGTGGCAGCCTGATCACCGATATCCTGCGAGTCATCGTTGAAAAGGGCTATGGATTGCAGACCGATACATTGCCCGGCACCACCATTACCCTGGAAACCGCCCTGGCCAACAACGACATACAGGTGATCGGCGAAGAATGGGCCGGCCGCAGCCCCGTGTGGGTCAAGGCCGAGGCCGAGGGCAAGGTGGTCGCCTTGGGCGATACGGTCAAAGGCGCGACCGAAGGCTGGTGGGTGCCCGAGTACGTCATCAAGGGCGACCCGGCCAAGGGCATCAAGCCCCTGGCGCCGGACCTGCGCAGCGTCGAAGACCTGGCGCGCTACAAACACGTGTTCAAGGACCCGGAGAGCCCCGACAAGGGCCGCTTCCTCAACAGCCCCATCGGCTGGACCTCCGAGGTGGTCAACAAACAGAAGCTCAAGGCGTATGGCTTGTCGGACAGCTACGTGAATTTTCGCAGCGGCTCGGGGGCGGCGCTGGATGCGGAAATCAGCTCGACGATCCGCCGGGGCAAGCCGATCCTGTTTTACTATTGGTCGCCCACGCCGCTGCTCGGGCGTTTCAAGCTGGTGCAGCTGCAAGAGCCGCCGTTCGATGCCGAGGCCTGGAAGACCCTGACCGACGCCGATAACCCCAACCCGAAGCCGACCCGTTCACTGGCCTCGAAGCTGTCGATCGGTGTCTCGGCGCCGTTCCAGAAGCAGTACCCGGAGATTGCCGAGTTCTTCAGCAAGGTCGACTTGCCCATCGAGCCGTTGAACAAGACCCTGGCCGACATGAGCGAGAAGCGCACGCCACCCCGTGAAGCCGCCGAGGCGTTCCTCAAGGCCCATCCTGAGGTCTGGCAGGCCTGGTTGCCCAAGGAGGTCGCCGACAAGGTGTCCGCCAGCCTCTAGGCGAGCATGTGCCAGCGGGTTGAACGCTTGATCCTGGGCAATGAATCATTCACTGGAAACTGGCAACCTGCGCCCGTCCAGCGAAATGCCAAATTCGAGCTAGGATGATTGTTCAACCTTTTTCAGGAGGCTGGCGAATGACGCTTTTATTGGCTCGGTCGCTGGTCGCAGTGTTTGCGACCATCAGCTTGATTCATTTGTATTGGGCCCTGGGTGGGCGGTGGGCAGCCCTGGCGGTGGTGCCCCAGGTGCCGGTGAGGCAGGGGGAGGCGCTGCGACCGGCGTTCGACCCCTCGGGCTGGCTGACGTTGCTGGTCGCCCTGGCGCTATTGATGATTGCGCTACTGGTGTGCCTGCGTGGCGGCCTGCTGGCCCAGCCGGTCACCCATCGGGCGTTGCAGTGGCTGATCAGTGCGATCGCCTTGCTGATGTTCGCCCGGGCCATTGGCGAGTCGAACCTGGTGGGCTTCTTCAAGGAGGTCAAGGGCTCGACGTTCGCCAGGCTCGACACCTGGGTTTATTCGCCGCTGTGCGTGGTGCTCGGGGCCGGGTTGTTGACGGTGGCGTGGGCCTGATTCACTCCGTCAACCGGTCGAACGCAGTTGTGGCGAGGGAGCTTGCTCCCGCTGGGCTTGTGTAGGAGCTGCCGAAGGCTGCGATCTTTTGATCTTTCGCTTGAGATTCAAGTGTCTGGGGAAAGATCGCAGCCTCGTTGCACTCGTCAGCTCCTACAGGCGCAGCCCAGCGGGAGCAAGGGGGTTCGCCACAAGGGTGTTCGTCGCAAGGTAGCGGTCAGCCGTCCTGTCCGGTTCGGCGACTGCTCACTTCCGCCGGCACATCATCCCCAGCCATGCGTTTGCGGAACAACGCTGCCCGGGCCAGCAGCAGAGTGGTCACCGGCACGGTGATGGACAGCAGGATCGGGATCAGCCAGGCGTGCAACACCGGCCCGGACTTGAGCGCCGAAAAATACACGATCGAGGCCAGCGCCACGCACCAGGCCCCCAACGTGGAGGCCAGGGCCGGCGGGTGCATGCGCTGGAAAAAATCCTTCAAGCGCACCAGGCCGATCGCCCCGGCCAGGGCGAAGAGGCTACTGAGCACCAGCAGGATCGCCACCGGGATTTCAACCCACATCGACAGTTCGCCGTTCATTCGATCACCTCGCCACGCAGCAGGAACTTGGCCAGGGCGAACGAGCCGACAAAGCCGAACAGGGCGATCAGCAGCGCCGCCTCGAAATAGGTGTCACTGGCATAACGGATGCCCAGCACCAGCATCATCAGCATCGCCACGATATACAGGTAGTCCAGGGCCAGTACCCGATCCTGGGCCGAAGGGCCCTTGAACAACCGCCACAGGGTCAACACCATCGCCAGGGAGAACAGGAACAGGCTCAACAGGATCGCATTGGACAGCAACGGGCTCATTCGAAAATCTCCATCAACGGGCGCTCGTAGGTGGCCTTGAAATGCGCGATGAAGGACGCCTCGTCGGCCAGGTCGAACACGTGCATCAACAGGATGCTGCGATCCAGGGCCAGTTCCGACCAGACGGTCCCGGGAATCACCGTGGTGATCATCGACAGCGCAGCCAGGCCGTTGGCATCGCGCAGGTCCAGCGGCACCTTGATGAACTGCGAGCGGGGTGGCCGGCGCCCGGCGTTCAGCACTCCCCAGGCCACCGCCAGGTTGGACCCCAGCACGTCGCGGCCTACCAGCAGGAACAACCGCAATACCACCCACGGCCGGCGGATGCGGATCGGTCGCGGGCGCAATGGGCGCATCATCAACGGAGCCAGGAACCCCAGGGCAGCGCCCAGCAACAGGTGGCCGGCGCTGAGGGACACGTTCAACACCAGCCACAGCAAGCACAGCGCCAGGGACAACCAGGGGGCGGGAAACAGGCGCTTCATGGCTGCACCTCCCGCAACGCAGCGCGGGTTTCGGGGCTGGGCACGGCGCGGGTGGCAAGTACCGACATCACGTAATGTTCCGGATTGTTCAGCGCATCGGCAGCGGATTGGGTATAGCGCAGCAACGGCTCGGCCTTGAAGGTCAGGGCGATGCCCAGGCCCAGCAGCACGACGATCGGCAGGCATTCGAACGGCCGCAGCAACGGCGAGGGTCGCTCTTGCGGCGTCCAGAAGCGCTGGATGCCCAGGCGCGAGAAGGCGATCAACGAGGCAAGCCCCGACAGGATCAATAACGCCAACAAGCCCCACGCCTGGTTCGACACCGGCGCCCCGGCGCTGGCCTCGAGCCCCTGGGGATTGAGCAGGGCACTGAGCAGGCTCAACTTGCCGATGAAACCCGACAGCGGCGGCATGCCGATGATCAACAGCGCGCAGAAGATAAAGCTCAAGCCAAGGAAGGCCATGGTCCAGGGAATCACCTGCCCGACCACGGCTTTTTGCTCGTCATCGAGGTTGATGCCCTTGGGCGGCTGCAAGGATTCCAGCGGTCGCGGCAAGGTATCGAAGTCGTCGTCCAGGGACAGTTCATTGGCCGAGCGCGAACGTTCGATCAGTTCGGCCAGCAAGAACAGCGCACACAGCGCCAGGGTCGAACTCACCAGATAGAACAGCGCAGCACCCACCAGGTTCGGTTGGGCGAAGCCGATGGCCGACAACAGGATCCCGGCCGAGACCAGGATGCTCAGGCTCGCCATGCGCTCCAGGCGCTGGGCGGCGAGAATGGCGATGGCGGCGCAGACGATGGTCGCCATGCCGCCGTAGACCAGCCAGTCGGCGCCGAAATACGCCGAGGCGCCGGCCTGGCCGGAGAACAGCAGCGTCCACAGGCGCAGGAGCGTGTAGACGCCGACCTTGGTCATGATCGCAAACAGCGCCGCCACCGGTGCGCTGGCGGCGCTATAGGCCGGCACCAGCCAGAAGTTCAGCGGCCACATGCCGGCCTTGGCCAGGAACGCTACCGCGAGAATGCCTGCCCCGGCGTGCAGCAAACCGCGGTCGGCCTCCGGCACCAGCGGGATTTTCAGGGCCAGGTCGGCCATGTTCAATGTGCCGGTGACGCCATAGATCAGCGCCGCGCCGATCAGGAACAACGATGAGGCCAGCAGATTGATGGAGATGTAATGCAGGCCCGACGACACTCGCGCCCGGCCCGAGCCGTGCAGCATCAGGCCGTAGGAAGCCGCCAGCAGCACTTCGAAGAACACGAACAGGTTGAACAGGTCCGCCGTCAGGAAGGCACCGTAGAGGCCCATCAACTGGATCTGGAACAGCGCATGGAAACTGGCACCGGCGCGGTCCCAGCGGGCCGTGGCGAAGAGCAGGGCGCTGACGCCGATGATGCCGGTCAGTACCAGCATCAGCGCCGACAGGCGATCGACCACCAGGACGATGCCGAACGGCGCCTGCCAATTGCCGGGCAGGTACACGCCAATGGAGGCGGGCAAGGCCTGGTCCTGGGTCCAGTAGAGCAACAGCACGGCGATGCCCAGGCCCAGCAGGCTGGAAAACAGGTTGATCCGGGCCTTGAGCGGGCGGTGCTTCTCGCCCAGCATCAGCATCACCGCGGCGGTCAGCAGCGGCAGCAAGATGGGTGCGGCGATCAGATGGGGCGTCACGATCATTCCTTGGGCTCCCGACCGTCCACATGGTCGGTACCGGTCAGGCCCCGGGACGCCAGCAGCACCACCAGGAACAGCGCGGTCATGGCGAAGCTGATCACGATGGCGGTCAGCACCAGGGCCTGGGGCAGCGGGTCGGTGTAGTGCAGCAGGTCCTGGGGCACGCCGTCCTTGATGATCGGTTCCTTGCCGATGAACAGGCTGCCCATGCTGAAGATGAACAGGTTGACGCCATAGGACAGCAGGCACAGGCCCATGACCACCTGGAAGGTCCGTGGCCGCAGCACCAGCCAGACGCCGGAGGCGGCCAGTACGCCGATTGCGATTGCGATGACTTCTTCCATCAGACGGTGGCTCCTTTGACGGGGGCGATGGGTTTGGCTTGCAGGCCCGGCTTATGGGCGCGCACCGACTGGTGAGCCAGGGCGGTGAGGATCAACAGGGTGGAACCGACCACCACGGCGTACACGCCAATGTCGAAGAACAGCGCGCTGGCCAGGTGAATGTCACCCAGCAACGGCAATTCGAAGTGCCAGGTGTGGGTGGTCAGGAATGGATAACCCACGGCCATCGCCCCCAGGCCGGTGGCGGTGGCGAACAACAGCCCGGTGCCCATCCAACGCAGCGGTCGCAGGCTCATCTGCGCCTCGACCCACTGGGTGCCGGCGACCATGTATTGCAGGATGAACGCCACGGACATCACCAGCCCGGCCACGAAGCCGCCACCGGGTTGGTTGTGGCCGCGCATGAACAGGTAGAACGACACCACCAGGGCAATCGGCAGCAGCAGGCGCACCAGCACCGACGGCACCATCATGAACCCCAAGGCGGTGTCGCTGGCATGGCGCGGGTTGACCAGGTCGGTGACCACGTCCGGTGCCAGCAGGCGCTGTTGCGCCGGCAGTTGCATGCTTTCCTTGGGCGGGCGGAAGCGTCGCAGCAGGGCGAACACCGCCAGGGCCACCGCCACCAGCACGGTGATTTCCCCCAGGGTGTCGAAGCCGCGGAAGTCCACCAGCATCACGTTCACCACGTTGCTGCCGCCGCCTTCGGGCAGGGCGCGGCTCAAGTAGAACGATGAAATGTCGTTGGGCGTCTGCCGCGTCAGCATGGCGTAGGACAGCAACGCCATGCCGCCGCCCACCGCGATGGACAGCAGCAAGTCCCGCAGGCGCCGGATGCGCGCGCGCCGCTCGCTGTTGGGCAGTGGCGAGACGTCCTCGATCCGCCGTGGCAGCCAGCGCAGGCCCAGCAGGATCAGCACCGTGGTCACCACTTCCACCACCAGTTGCGTCAAGGCCAGGTCGGGGGCGGAGAACCAGACGAAGGTCACGCAGGTCATCAGGCCGCAGACGCTGACCATGGTCAGGGCCGCGAGCCGGTGATACTTGGCCTGCCAGGCCGCCCCCAAGGCACAGATGATTGCCAGCAGCCACAAGGTGACGAAAACGATGGAGCCGGGGATCTTCGGCCGGTCGCCCCAGACCAGCGTGCTGTGCAGCATCGGGATCAGCCCGGCGAGCACGGCGGCCAGGACCAGCCAGAACAACTGGGCCTGCAGGCGGCGGGTGCTGATCCGTCGCTCCAGGCGCCGGCCCTGGCGCATCATCAGCACCAGGCAGCGCTCGAACAGGCGCTTGCCGCTGAGTCGGCCAATGAACGGCGGGTGCTTGATGTGGCCTTGCCGGAACTGATTGCGCAGCAACAGGTACAGGACGATGCCGCCGGACATCGCCACCAGGCTCATGATCATCGGTGCGTTCAGGCCGTGCCAGATCGCCAGGCTGTACTCGGGCAGCGTGCCGCCCACCACGGGCAATGCGGCGGCGGCGAGCAAGGAGCCGACCACCTGGGCCGGAAAAATCCCCACCAACAGGCAGGTGAACACCAGCAATTCCACCGGTGCGCGCATCCAGCGTGGTGGTTCGTGGGGGGTATGAGGCAGGTCGGTGGCGGTGGGGCCGAAGAACACATCCACGGTGAAGCGCAGGGAGTAGGCGACGCTGAACGTCCCGGCGATGGTGGCGATGATCGGCAGGGCCAGCTCGACCCAGGCGGTGGCGGAAATGAACACCGTCTCGGCGAAGAACATCTCCTTGGACAGGAAACCATTGAGCAGCGGCACCCCGGCCATCGCTGCGCTGGCGACCATGGCCAGGGTGGCGGTGAACGGAATCAGCCGCACTAGGCCGCTGAGCTTGCGAATGTCCCGGGTGCCGCTTTCGTGGTCGATGATCCCGGCGGCCATGAACAAGGAGGCCTTGAAGGTGGCATGGTTGAGGATATGGAACACCGCCGCCACGGCCGCCAGTGGACTGTTCAGGCCCAGCAGCAGGGTGATCAGCCCGAGGTGGCTGATGGTGGAGTAGGCCAGCAAACCCTTGAGGTCGTTCTGGAACATGGCGCAGTAGGCGCCCAGCAGCAAGGTACAGGCCCCCGCGCCGCTGACGATATAGAACCATTCTTCACTGCCCGACAGCGACGGCCATAACCGCGCCAGCAGGAACACCCCTGCCTTGACCATGGTCGCCGAGTGCAGGTACGCCGAAACCGGCGTGGGGGCGGCCATGGCGTGGGGAAGCCAGAAGTGGAAAGGGAATTGCGCGCTTTTGCTCAGGGCGCCGATCAGGATCAGCGGCAACAGGATGGGGTAGAGGGCATGGGCACGGATCAGGTCGCCGGCGGCCAGGACCTTGTCCAGCTCATAGCTGCCCACGACATGGCCGAGCAGCATCACCCCCGCCAACAGGCAAAGCCCGCCGGCACCGGTTACCATCAATGCCATATAGGCACCGCGCCGCGCGTCGGAGCGGTGGTGCCAGTAGCCGATCAACAGGAAGGAGAACAGGCTGGTCAGTTCCCAGAAGAACACCATCTGGATCAGGTTGCCGGAGATCACCAGCCCGAGCATGGCCCCCATGAACGCCAGGAAAAAGGCGAAGAAGCGCGGCACCGGATCGTCCGGCGACATGTAATAGCGAGCGTACAGCGACACCAGCGTACCGATGCCCAGCACCAGCAACGAAAACAGCCAGGCGAACCCGTCCAGGCGCAGCACGAAATCCAGGCCCAGGCTGGGCAACCAGGCATAGTGCTCGCGGATCACGCCGCCGTCGGCGATCTGCGGGTACAGCAAGGCCACCTGAACGGTGCCGGCCAGGGCCACGAGGCCGGCCAGCAGTGATTCGGCGTTACGGGCGTTATGCGGCAGCAGCGCCGCGACACAGCTGCCGATGAAGGGCAAAAGCAATAGAACTATCAGTGACATAGGCTTCTATTCGGCGGGAGGTTGTGAGGGATCATACGTGGCGTATTCCCGATCACCAACCGTGAGGGTGTCGCAGAATCCTACAAGGTAGATTGAGTTTTCTGACTTTGCGCGCTAAACATCATCCGCGGCGAGGGAGCGTGCTCCCGCCGGGCTTGTGTAGGAGCTGCCGAAGGCTGCGATCTTTTGATCTTTCGCTTGGGATTCAAGTGTCTGGGGAAAGATCGCAGCCTCGTTGCACTCGTCAGCTCCTACACAGGCTCAAACGCCCCCGGCCTCACTGTTCGTGCTCAAGCACCTCACCCACCTCGACGACATCTTTTCTGCGGGTCTTCAGTTCACTGACAATTACCGCCGCCACGATCAGCGCCGCGCCGAACAATGCGATCGCTGGCAGCCGCTCGCCGGCCAGGCGCCCGGCGATGCCGGCCCACACCGGTTCGCCGGCATAGATCAGCGTGGCGCGGGTCGGCGAGACGCTTTTCTGCGCCCAGTTCATCGCCACCTGGATCGCGGCGCTGGCGGCCCCCAGGCCCACGGCACTGACCAGCAGCAACAGGGAAAAATCCGGGATCGCTTCCTGGGTCGGCACCACCATCAGGAACGCCAGCACCGCCGTGCTCGCCAGTTGCACCACGGTCACCCGGCGCACGTCGACCTGGCCGGCATAGGCGCTGATCAGGATGATCTCGGCGGCAATCGCGATGGCGCTGATCAACGTGGCGATTTCACCGGGGCTGAAATTCAATGAAGCGCCCGCCGGCCCCGACACCAGCATCAAGCCGGTGAACGCCAGCATGATGCCGATGCTGGGCATCAGCCCAGGGCGACGGCCCAGCACCAGCCATTGCAGCAACGGCACGAACGGCACGTAAAGCGCGGTGATGAACGCCGACTGGCTGCTGGGGATGGTTTGCAGGCCGACGGTCTGCAAACCGTAGCCGAGCATGATCGCCACACCGATGAAACACCCGGCCTTGAGTTCGAACAGCGTCAGGTCGCGCAGGTGCCGCCAGGAAAACAGTGCGACGAACGCGGCGGCGGCCGCGAAGCGCAGGCCGACGAAAAACATCGGTCCGCTGACCGTCATGGCGTGCTGTACCAGCAAGAACGTCCCACCCCAGATCATGGTGATCAGCACCAGCACGCATTCGGCCTTGCTGAACCGGGAGAAACGGGAGGAAGCTTGAGGAGAATTCACCGATGCCATGACCTTGCGCGCCACTTGAGGCGGACGCACAATGCGTCCGAAGTTGGGCAGTATAATGCGCAGCCCTAGCATGTGAGCAATATAGTGCACAGAGATATTGGCCAGCGGGCGTCCGTCCTGCAACACGTCAGCCAGAACATCCGTCGTCTGCGCCATGCCGCGCAGCTCAGCCAGACCGCGCTGGCGGAATTGTCCGGGGTCAGCCGGCGCATGCTGGTGGCCATCGAGGCGGGGGAAAAGAACGTCAGCCTGACCACCCTCGACCGTGTCGCCGAAGCCCTCGACGTGGCCTTCAGCGATCTGATCCAGGCCCCCGATGCGCGTGACCCGAGCCGCATCAACGAACTGGCCTGGGCCGGCACCATTCCCGGCAGCAAGGCCGTATTGCTGGCCAAGGCCACCGCCAGCCGTGAAGTCGAGCTCTGGGAATGGCGCCTGGAGCCCGGCGAGCATTACCATTCCGAACCCGACGCTGATGGCTGGAGCGAGCAGCTTTACGTCTTCGAAGGTTGCCTGACCTTGCTGTTGGGCAATGAAGCGCGCCAGATCGGTGCCGGAGAGTTTTTCATGTTCGCCAGCAACCAGCCCCATGCCTATCGCAACGATGGCCCGGTGGCGGCGAGATTCGTACGCAATGTGGTGATTTGATCCGGGAGAGCGGTATGGACACAGCGTTGGATCGACCGGCGGGCGACTTCACTCGCCAAGCCGATGTCCTGATCATCGGCGGCGGCCTGAGCGGCACCATGCTGGCGGCGCAATTGCTGCGCCTGCCGGGCCGGCGCAAGGTGCTGATCGTCGAGCCGCGCAGCGAACTGGGCCGGGGCGAGGCCTACAGTGCGGTGGAGCTGGGGCACACCTTGAACGGCAACGCGGCGCGCATGAGCGTCGATCCAGACAACGCCGACGACCTGACCCAATGGCTTACCGCATTCATCGAAGCCGGCGGCTGGCCCGAGTCGGATCAGCAGCACGTGCCGATCAGCGAGTTGTTCCCGCCCCGGGGAATCTTTGGCCTCTATGTGCAGCAACGCCTGGCCGAGGCCCGCGAGCTGGGTGCACGAAACGGTTCGACCGCCGAGCATGTGCGCGGGGAGGCTGTGGACCTGCGGCTTGCCGACGATGCCGTGATGGTTACGCTCGCCGACGGCCAAGTCTTGCGAGGCGGTTTCGCGGTGCTGGCCACCGGCATGTTCCCGGCGGCGCGCACCCCGCAAACCGAATCCAGCGGCTTGAATGCCGCAGCCCTGGATCCCTGGGATGTGGCTGCGATGCGCCAGCTCGACCCGCAGTCCACGGTGTTGATCATCGGCTCGGGCCTGACCATGGTCGATGCCGTGGTGTCCCTGGAACAGGCCGGGCACCGTGGCCCCATCGAAGTGTTTTCCCGCCATGGGCTGTTGCCACACGTGCGCCGCCAGCCGCCGGCCTGGGTGGATTTCCTCGCCGAAGATCACGGCCTGCGTTCGCCACGCCAGTTGATGCGCGCCCTGCGTGAGCAATGCCGCCAGGCCCAAGCTCAAGGCATCGATTGGCAAGCGCCGCTGGACACCGTGCGTGCGCATATCGGGCGCTTGTGGAACCAGGCCAGTGACCTGCAGCGCCGACAGTTCGTGCGGCATGTGCGGCCGTGGTGGGAGAGTCATCACCATCGTTCGCCACCGTTGAGTGCGGAGTTGGTGGCGCGTTTGCATGGGGAAGGGCGGTTACGGATCCAGGCGGCGTCGTTCAAGGGGTTGGCGTCGTCTCCCGAGGGCACAGTGGGTGTTCGCATCCGTCGCCGGGGCGAGGCAGGACTGGAAGTGGTGCAGGGCGCCGCGCTGATCAACTCCAGTGGCATTGAATATGACTGGCGTCGGGTTGCACGGCCGTTGCCGCAACAGTTGCTGGCCCGAGGGCTGGTCCAGCCGGGGCCGTTGGCCCTGGGCATCGCCGCCCGCGCCGATGGTGCGGTGCTGGATGCTCGAGGCGAACCCGCCGAGCGCCTGTTCGCCATGGGCCCGCCACTGCGGGGGATGTGGTGGGAAAGCACCGCCGTGACCGACGTGGCGAGCCAGGCCAAGGCGTTGGCGGGGCGGTTGGTTCAATTGCAAACCCAGTGAACGCGCTCCCCCGTGGCGAGGGAGCTTGCTCCCGCTGGGTTGCGGTAGGAGCTGCCGAAGGCTGCGATCTTTTGATCTTTTGATCTTTTGATCTTTTGCTTGAGATTCAAGTGTCTTGGGAAAGATCGCAGCCTCGTTTCACTCGACAGCTCCTACACAGCTCCTCCACAGCCAGCGGGAGCAAGCTCCCTCGCCACAAAGGTGTTCGCTGAAGTGAGCGGTTATAACTCGCTGACCTTGACCCAACGCTCCTCCCGCGCCGCGATGCGTATCGCTGCCGCCAGCCGTTCCACTTCCCAGGCCTCGTCGAAGTCCGTGCCGCTGCCGCCTTCGCCAGCGAGGGCCATGATCAGTTCCTGCACCTCCAGTGTCTTCAATTCGTTGTAGCCCAACTGGTGTCCGGCGGCGGGGCTGAATGCGGCATAGCCGGGCAGGTCCGGACCGGCCAGCAGGCGTTGGAAACCTGGCTGGCCGGCGCGACACAGGCGCAGTTCATTGAGCCGTTCCTGATCGAAGGCCAATGTGCCGAGGGTGCCGCTGATCTCGAAACTCAGATGGTTCTTGTAGCCATGCTTGAGCCAACTGCTGCTCACCGTGCCTCGGGCGCCATTGGCGAAACGCAGCAGCCCGTGGACGTGGTCGTCCACCGCGATGGCCCGTTGTTCGGCATTGCCGGCGCTGGCAGGGCGTTGGTGATGCACGGTCTGGCTGTCGGCGCACACGGCCTCGACATCGCCCAACAAGTGCCGGGCCATGGCCAGCAAGTGGCTGCCCAGGTCGGCCAGTGCGCCACCGGCGTGGGTCGCTTCGCAACGCCATGACCACGGCGAAGCGGGATCGGCCATGAAGTCTTCGCTGAACTCACCTTGGAAGCTGATGATCTGTCCCAGTTCGCCGCGCTGGATCATGCCCCGCGCCAGTTGGATGATCGGGTTGTGCTGGTAGTTGTAGCCGACCCGCGTCACCACCCCCGCGGCCTTGGCCGCCTGGCGCATCTGCTCGGCCTGCTCCAGGGACACCGCCAGGGGCTTTTCACAATAGACCGGCTTGCCCGCCGCCAACGCCGCCATGGCCATCGGGAAGTGCAGGTGGTTGGGTGTGGTAATGGCGATCAGGTGAACCTTCGGGTCGTCGATCAGCCGTTGCCAGTCGCTGTGAGCCGTCTCGAACCCCCAACTCTGGGCGCACTGCCGGGCACGCTGTGGATCGGCGTCGGCCAGGGCCGCGAGTGTCAGGTTCAGGGGGAGGTCGAACACCGCCCTGGCATTGTGGAACGCCAAGGCATGGGCACGGCCCATGAAGCCGGTGCCAATCAGACCGATGCCGAGTTCACGCATGAGAAAGAGCCCTTTGAATTGTTATTTTCAGAGGGCCCTTTATGGAATAAATATTCTCAAATTGCAAATGTTGGAATAAATATTCATTTTACGATCGCAGAGGATCCCTTGTGGGAGCGAGCTTGCTCGCGATGACGGAGTGTCAGCCAAGATTTTTTTCACTGACACTCCGCCATCGCGAGCAAGCTCGCTCCCACAGGGTTCTCACAAGTCTGCCATGGCGTTCGCTATCAGGACAGGAACCCACCATCCACATTCAACGCCACGCCCGTGGTGTAGCTCGATGCATCGCTGGCCAGGTACAGCACCGCGCCGGCCATTTCGCTCGGGTCGGCCACGCGCTTGAGAGGGATCTGCGCCAGTGCGGTTTTCAGGATGGCGTCGTTCTTGACCAGCGCCGAGGCGAACTTGGTGTCGGTCAGGCCCGGCAGCAGGGCGTTGCAGCGGATGCCGAACTGCGCGCATTCCTTGGCGAAGACCTTGGTCATGTTGATCACCGCGGCCTTGGTCACCGAATAGATGCCTTGGAAGATCCCCGGCGAGATGCCGTTGATCGACGCCACGTTGATGATGCTGCCGCCGCCGTTCTCGCGCATCAGCTTGCCGGCTTCCACCGACATGAAGAAATAGCCGCGGATGTTCACGTCCACGGTTTTCTGGAACGCACCCAGGTCGGTGTCCAGGACATTGCAGAACTGCGGGTTGGTGGCGGCGTTGTTCACCAGGATGTCCAGGCGCCCGAACTGTTCGCGGATACCGGCGAACACCTGGCTGATCTGCTCCATTTCCCCGATGTGGCAGGCGATGGCGGTGGCCTTGCCGCCGGCGGCGATGATCGCATCGGCCACGTGCTGGCAACCGTCGAGCTTGCGGCTGGACACGATCACATGGGCGCCTTGCTGGGCCAGCAGTTTGGCGATGGCTTCGCCAATGCCGCGGCTGGCGCCGGAAACGAAGGCGATTTTACCGTCGAGGTCGAACAACTGGGTCTTGGACATGCTGTTTCCTTGTGATGGGGCGCTCAGAGCGTGGATTTACCGATGACCTGCAGGCTCATCTGCTCCAGCAGTTTGTTCATCTGAACGAACTGCGCGAAGCGTTTGTCCTGGGTCTGGCCGTGGAAGAAGCGGTAGTAGATCTGCTGGACGATCCCGGCCAGGCGGAACAGGCCGTAGGTGTAGTAGAAGTCGAAGTTGTCGATGCGGATCCCGGAGCGCTCGGCGTAGTAATCGACGAATTCGCGGCGGGTCAGCATGCCGGGGGCGTGGCTCGGCTGGCGGCGCATCAGTTGCACCGGCGCCGGGTCGTCCGCCTCGATCCAGTAGGCGAGGCTGTTGCCCAGGTCCATCAACGGGTCGCCCAGGGTGGTCAATTCCCAGTCCAGCACGCCGATGATCTGCATCGGGTTCTCCGGGTCGAGGATCACGTTGTCGAAGCGATAGTCGTTGTGGACGATGCTCGACGTGGGGTGGTCGGCGGGCATCTTGTCGTTGAGCCAGGCCTTGACCGCCTCCCATTTCGGCGCATCGGGGGTCAGGGCTTTTTCGTAGCGGTCGCTCCAGCCACGGATCTGCCGGGCCACGTAGCCTTCGGGCTTGCCCAGGTCGGCCAGGCCGCAAGCGGTGTAGTCGACGCGGTGCAGTTCGACGAGCCGGTCGATGAAGCTCTTGCACAGCGCTTCGGTGCGGGCGGCGTCGAAACCCAGCTCCGGCGGCAGGTCGGAGCGCAGGATGATGCCCTTGACCCGTTCCATCACGTAGAACTCGGCGCCCATCACCGACTCGTCAGTGCAGTGCACATAGGCTTTGGGGCAGTACGGGAACGCTTCGCGCAATTGGTTGAGGATGCGGAACTCACGGCCCATGTCGTGGGCGGACTTGGCCTTGTGGCCGAACGGCGGCCGACGCAGGACGAATTCCTGTTCGGGGTATTCCAGCAGGTAGGTCAGGTTCGATGCGCCACCGGGAAACTGGCTGATCCGTGGCAGGCCGGTGAGGCCGGGAATGTGGGCCTTGAGGTACGGGTCGATCAGGTTGGCATCGAGTTCTTCACCGTCGCGCACGCGGGTGGACTGATCAGTAAACGCCATGCTTATCCCTTCTGCTTATTTTGGAGGCCATCGATCATTGGCTAATCTAATGGCGCGTGGGAGGCGTCACAAGCACGCCAGGGTCTTATAGGTTAGCGTGTTGCTGGATAATCAGCGGGCTTGATGCATGGCGGCGTGCGCGTCGGAAGCGGGCGAGCTATGGTTCGGGGAGTCGCTGTCAAAGGAGCCACCGCGATGGGATGCCCGCAAGTCTGTAGCACCGCGACCCTGCAATGCAGCTTCGGCGCCGCCCCGGCGGTGCTCAATGTGCTGCCGGTCAATCGCCTGCTGACCGGCGGGATGCCGGCGGCGAACATCATGGATCACATCCCGCTGGTAAACATCACCACCTTCGGCATGTGCATGAGCCTGGCGAACCCCACCGTGGCCGCCGCCACCGCGGCGGCCCTGGGCGTGCTGACCCCCATGCCCTGCATCCCGGCCACTGCGGCGCCATGGATCCCCGGCGGTGCCCCGACCCTGTTGCTGGGCAACATGCCGGCCATCGATGCCAACAGCACCTTGATGTGCTCCTGGGCCGGGGTGATCAAGATCGTCGTGCCGGGGCAGGTGCAGATGTTGATTCCCTGACGGTGACGCCTGTGAACAACCACAAACTCCCTGTGGGAGCGAGCTTGCTCGCGATAGCGGTAGATCAGTTTGCGGTGATTGACTGTGCCGACGTCATCGCGAGCAAGCTCGCTCCCACAAGGGGACGTGTGCTGATCGCTCAATTTCGATCCATCATCGGGGCGACTCGGCCTCACGCATTGGCGTGGGTCAGCCCGGTCAAGGTGTCGGCGATGGCCTTCGTGCGTTGTGCCGTGCCTTCGGTGGTACGGCTGGAGTCTTCCAGGGCATCGAGCATCTCCCGCAGGGCGCTTACGGCAACGGATTGGTCTTCGATCTGTTGGGCGACGCCTTGGATCTCCGTCGAGAGCAGATCGATGTCCACGCCGATTTCCGCGGCATTCTGGCGGGTGATTTCCGCAAGCTTGCGGACCTCATCGGCCACCACCGCAAAGCCTCTGCCCATCTCACCGGCCCGCGCTGCTTCGATGGCGGCGTTGAGGGCCAACAGGTTGGTCTGGCCGGCGATTTGCTGGATGACCTGTACGATCGACTGGATACGCAAGCTCGAGCTGGCGAGCGCACGGGCACCGACCACCGCTTCACCCGCTTGCGTGGCAAGCTGCTCGACGGTGGTGCCGGCCTGCTCGGCGACACTGTTTTGCCGGTCGATCGTGCCCGTCAGGTCATCCATCGACAGGTGCAGTTCGCCGGAGTAATGCTTGATTTGCGTCGCCATCAGCGCTTGTTGCTGGCTGGCCTGCGCCAATACCTGGCCCAGGTCCGTCAGGCCGTCGAACACCGGCAGGATCGTCTGGTCCAGGCCGCGAGTGTCCAAGGCGCTGCTGAAGTCATTCATCTTGAACGCCATGATCTGCTTGACCACGACATGATTCAGACCCGCCAGCTTCTTGATCTGGCGGCGCAGGAAAAAGGCTTTGAACTCGCCATGGTGGGCGATGAAGTGATCGACGTACTCATCAACAAAAACGGCGCCCTTGGTGACCCTGAAGAAGAAAATCGCCGTGAGTGTCTGGTTAAGATTCAAACCGAGGATTTCACCAAACGTCGAGAAGCCGGCCAGAGGCACATCCCCGAAAATACCGGTCATGCTGCCCAGGTCGCTGCTGTTGTTGAGCCGGCGCAGGATACAATCGTTGAGAATGGCGGCCACCGGCTGGCCACCTTTGCCCTTGAGAAATTTCTCGTAGTCGAGCCGGGTCGCTTCGCGCAGGGGCGTGCGCTTGACCATCACCAACTCTTCGCCGGGCGCCACGTCGCAGAACAACTGGATGATCTGCTGCTGATGGTCGATGCGGGCAATGGAGCGGACGAACAGCTCATCACCCACGCGGATAGCGAACGAATAATCGGCCAGCTTCTTTTCCAGCGCCTGGGCACTGCACTCGAAGGCCTCGCACAGCGCCTGGACCATGCTCTTGATGTTTCCACGGCTGTCGATGACCTGATCGATGGTGCGGTCTTCGACCGACGCGGTCAGCACGCTGAACGTCAGCCCGGCAGGTTGGAAATTCTGGCTCTTGAACACCCCGAAGCGCACATCCGCCGCGGTTTTCAGAAAGACAATCTGCGCATGGTTCTGGTAACTGCGCTGCCCATCACTGATCAGGGTCTTCTTGAAATCCGCCTTGCCACCGGCCGAGCCGCCAACGAACAGGCAGGGGAAACGGCCTGATTCATAGAGCGCCTCCATAAAGAACGACTCGGAAGCCGAAAGACCATCGAACACCACGTAGGCCAAGGTATCGCGATGGTCAATGGGCGTGCTCACCTGCGCCTGCTTGATGTTACTCACCAACCGAGCGATTCGCTCACGCATGGCCAGGCGCTTGCCGCCACCGCGAATGTCCTCGCACTCCAGCGGCACCATCACCACCTCGGCCGATGCAATCACACTGGCGTCGAACAGCTGCAGCACCACCCGATCCCAGGTCTCGCCGGTCTGGCAATACAGCGCGTTCGCAGCGTTGCACAGCTCACCCGACGTCGTGCACAGGCTGATGGCGCTTTGGGGAAAACGCTGCTTGACCTTGGCGGCGACCCGGTCGATGTCCAGGTGAGGGGAGACAAACCCGGCGATCAATACCGGTGTGATGCGTACGTTGGCCAGCGCCTGGTCCAGTTCGCTCAACGTGCAGGCCAGGCTGACCGCCCCTTGTGTGCGGGCTCGGGCTATGTTGAAGAGATTCGATAGGTTCATGGCGGGACTCGGTTGAGCGCGACGTGACGCGTACGAGGTATGCGTGGGAGTCCTTTCCTGTAGCGATCACGGCTGGGGACTTGTATGGGCGTGAGCTTGTGCTATTTGCGTGGGCGGTCCATAGGGGCTTTTGGTTGGGAGTTGCTCCGTCTGTTGGATAGCGACTTTCGTACTGGTCCCGGGAAACCTGCGGAAAAAATCAGCGTTTGCTCGCTGGACGACAAAGCCCCACCCGCTATGCTTCGGCGATGGCCTATTGCTATTTGCCATGCCCACCACAACCCATCCCCGGCGTGAGACGAGAACCTGCTCGTCGCCGCCCTTTGCAGAGACGATTCATGAACAAACACAAAGCCATGTCAGGAGTCGCCTGGGGTGTTCTGTTGGGTTGCATCGGGCACGCCAACGCTTTTCAACTCTCGCCGGATGGCACCTTGGCTGAGCGGGAGATGGCCAAGAAATACGGGGTTTCCTATAAGGCGACGGTGCCTTTCGCCAGTTTCGCGCTGCATAACTTTTCCGATCCTGCCCACGAGGCGCTGACGCAGAAAATCTATGGGTGTGACGGGGATTGGCAGGATTGCAGTAACCCCAACCTGGAGAATGCCGGCGCTTATGTCATTGCCGGGGTTCGCTGGAACGATGATCCGGTGTTCATGCCGGGCGCGGAAGATGCCAAGACCAAGGGCTGCGATGGACGTTACTCGGTTGGTTTCATCTCGCAGACGCGGTGTTGGGTCAATCTCTTCGAGAAAGCCGAGGACATAAGCGCTTCCGATCCGGTGGCGTTCATGGGCGCGGGGAACTACATCTCCCGTTCGCATTTTGGCGACCTGCAATTCTTGCATGCAATGGCGTCCCAAGAGGGCGACGCCCCAGAGAAGACCAAGCGCGAAATCATGATGTGGGCCGAGTTCGCCTGGGGGGTTGCCGATGGTACCTACCCCCTCAATACCTATTTGAAAGACATCCAGATCGAAGGCTGGGAACAGCATTTCAATAACGGACAAACCGTGCAGGATCTTTTTGCGGTGGGGCGTCCATGGTTGCGGGCGAATGTGAATCAGGTGGCGTTTGGCAGTTTGCTTCATCTTGTCCAGGACAGCTTTGCCGGTGGACATGCGCAGCGGCGCGAGGAGATCCTGGGTGACAAGTGCATGGGCGGTGCCGAGGCTGTACTGGGACGGATCGAGGAGTTTCATTCCTACGCTCGGCAGGATCATGCCAAGCACAAGGACGATGACGCCAGTTCAGTCGCCAGGCTCATGTTGATGGCCCATGAGCCGGATGTTGTGGATGCCGGCAAGAAGCTGCGGGGGTTTATCGCCGATCGCAAGAAATGGGCGGATGTCAGGCCTTATCTGGACGAGTGTGTTTTTGCCCTGGCCAATGAGACGACTCCTGCGTCGGCGGGGGATAGGTACAAGCTGGAAGCCAACCGCTGAACAATTGACGAAAAACTGTGGGAAAAAACTGTGGGAGCGAGCTTGCTCGCGAAGACGTCGGCACATCCAGCATCAGTGCCAACTGATCCACCGCCATCGCGAGCAGGCTCGCTCCCACAGGGGGCTGTGCCAGTCGAGAAAGCGAGGTTCACCCCCGATCTAAGGTGGGAGCGAGCTTGCTCGCGAAGACGTCGGCACATCCAGCATCGAGGCCAACTGATCCACCGCCATCAAGCACAGCGCGTTTGCACCGTTGCACAGCTCATCCGATGTCGTGCACAGGTCTATCTCAGGGGGAGGCGCGCTCCCGGATCTTCCGGTCAGGGCTCAGGCGACACCATTCGCTCAACGATTCCGTAGATGGCCCTCTCCAATGCCTGATCTTCCAGCATGGTTTCAGCGATTTTTTTTGAAATGCTGCCAAATTCGGGATGTTCCAGAATGCTTTCGCCGAACTCCCAGCGCAGGATTTCCTGCACGGTGATGACTGGGGCTGCCTCGTGGAAATCTTCAGTATTTCTTTTGAGGTCTCGAAGACGACTTTGCAAATGTACGCGCAGCACTTCGAGATCTTTTTCGCCCTTTTTGGTCTTGGCGGCGCTGGTGTTGTTTGTTGTGCTCGATGTTACTCGTTCCTTAGGCTTGGCCAGCGCAGCCAGGACCTGGGAGAGGCGAGTCGAATCGATCTTGCTCATCACGGCGTCTCGAAGGCGTTGCGGTAGGCGCCAAGAAATACCGCAGGTTCGGTAGGATCAGGAGTGATGTGGGCGACAGTGTCTGAAAGACTGGCCAGCACTCGTTCCATATCTGCCTTTAATGCCGGATTAGGGCAATCTGTCAGGCCCTGAATCAGCCGGGTGATAGCGTTCGACGTACGTTCGTCGAGCAGTTCCAGATAGGCCCCGGAGAATTCCCCGAGACTCATATCCTGCGATGTGTTCAGCAGTGAGTTGAAGGCGTTTCGGGCCTCATCCAGCTTTGATAATTGAAGGCTGAGCAAACCCAATTGGAACCGCGCAATATCCATCTCGGGATCGAGTTCAAGTGCCTCGATCATTTCCGCATGTGCACGCTCCAGCATGCCGAGCTCGGCATGTTCGGCGGCGCGAAAGTAATGGACCGCTGCATGCTTCGGTTCTATTTCAAGTGCTGCGTTCAGATAATTCAGGGCGGCGTGGTGGTCACCGTTCTGGCTGGCATTGATGGCCAAGTGTAGATATTCCGATGCGTCCAGCATGTGGGGCTCCGCGTGGGATGGCTTAGTGTTGGTCCGGATGACGGTCGGGGATCTTGTTCTGGTGTGTTTGCAGCCAGTTCTCCATCAGGACCCTGCCAGTGTCGCTGCTATCGGGGCTCGTACGGTCAAGAACCTGATCGATCACTTGGGCTGCCTTTTCTGGGTGTCCGGCTTGCTGGAGGAGAAGGGCTTCAGCGTATCGAGCCGACAAACCGTCAGGTTTGAGTTTGAGTGCACGGCGAATACCTTTTTGGGCGCGCTCTGTCATTCCCTCCAGTATGTCGACGATTGCCAATCCACCATGGGTCTCGCCAAAGTTTCGGTCCAGTGCGTAAGAGCAGTCGAGCGCCCGGCGGGCCTGAGTGCTGTCCCCTCGCAAAATATAGATCCAGGCCAAAAGATGCCAGGTACCGATGTGGTCTGGCATGAACTTGACCGCCGTCTTGAGATGCTCTTCAGCCGCGTCGAATTCCAGTTCGTTGAATTCCAGCCGAGCCAGCCCGGACCATGCCCGGCCGCATTCAGGATGCACTGCGACTGTATGAAGCCAGGTGTTGCGTGATGCAGTGATGTTGTGTTGGTGGAAGTGGACCGAGGCGCAGGCGATCAGCGCATCGAGTTGATCAGGGTTCTGCGCCAGTGTCTCGTGGGCAGTGATCAATGCTGGAGAGTAGTTGTCATTCTCGTATTGCAGCAGGGCGAGTAGTCCGCGAATCTCGATGTTTGCCGGATCTTGCAACAATGCGCGCGCTACCAATGCCTCGGCCTCTTCAGTTTCCTCCAGTTGATGCAGGGCGCGTGCATGCATCACCAATAGCGGAGTAGGGCTTTGCGCTTCATGGCTCAGGCGCGAAAGCAATGTATGGGCAGTTGCGTAGTCGCCGCTGTAAAAGTGCCCTTGGGCGGTGTTGAAGATAACCGCTGGATGCTTGATTCCACCTTCGATTGCCTTATCCCCGAAAGCGCCCGCTGCTGCATATTGGCCGGCCTGCAAGGACACATGGGCTGCCAGTGCACAGATGTTGGGTTCTTCGATCGCCTGGGTCTTCATGTGGTCGATCAATTGTTGGCCATGAATGACGTCGCCAAGATCGATGGCCAATGCCAACGCGTCGGCCAAAAGCGCCAGGTTGGTCGGATCATGCCCCAGGAAAGTGAGCAGGCGCGCCAGGCGATTCTGTTCAGCGGACGAGTTATCAGTGGTCATGAATAGATTCTTTTTCGGCGATCGGAAGAAGGGGAAGGCGGTTCTCCCGGGCGATTATTGCCTTGATGGCTGCGGCCTGTCATGCGTTAAACAGCCAATTTCAACGCCTCATAAAATATTTTTCCATCCCCCTAAACTTTTTTCGAAAGCCGAGCATAAGCACTGACAGTAGCGCTGCTTGGCCGTTGGGCGGGCAGCTATGTTTCGGCCGCGTGGGCGGCTCAGCTTCGTCGGGGAGTTAAGGGAATCATGGTCGCCATCGTCGCCGGTAACGGATTAGGGCTGTTCAATGCTTCGGTGAATTCGTTGGGAGGCAGCGGTGTCGGCGGCCAAGGCAACCTGGGGCAGGCCGGGGGGCAGGCGTTGGTCAACGTCAGCAACGGCAACCTGGTGCTGCGCTTTACCGACGAGCAACTGTCTGGCATGGGCCAGGATTTGCTGCACACCCGCATCTACAATACCCAGGGCGGCTTGAGCGATGGCGATGCCGACGGCTGGCGCTGGGACGGTGAACGCAGCCTGTTATTGACCGGCACCGTGAACACTTCCGGTAGCCAGGTGACGCGTACCACGGGCGACGGTCATCAGACGGTCTATCAATGGAACGGCAGTCGCTATCAATCGACTGAAGGCGATGGTGCCCACGACACCATTACCTGGGATGCCGGTGCCGCTCAGATGGTCTGGACGGATGGCTCTCGGCGTACCTCCGAACGTTACGACGGCGACGGCAGGCTGCTGTCCGTCACCGACGCCAATGGCACTCAGATCAATTACAGCTACGATGCCAATGGACGCTTGAGCTCGGTCAAGGACAGCTCCGGACAGGAACTGGTGCTGAACTACAATGCGGCCGGCAAGCTGGAGCGTGTCGGCACGCGTAACGCTGCGGGTGGTGCGCTGACTCAGCAGGTGTATTACGGCTATGACGCCCAGGGACGGCTGATCAATGTCAGTACTGATCTGAGCCCGGAAGACAACAGTATTGCCGATGGCAAGGTTTACCGTACCGACTATACCTACGACGGGGCCAGTTTCCGTATCGCCAGCGTCGTGCAAAGTGACGGTACCTCGGTCAGCTTCACTTATCAGGTGTGGGATGGCGAGTACCGGGTCAAGACAGTTTCCGACAGTTCGGGCACCACCACCTTCAGCTATGACATAGCCAATAACCGTACCGATGTGCTCAATGGCTCAGGCCAGCAGTGGAGCTATTTCTACGATACCCTTGACCGCTTGATCGAAGTGCAGACTCCAGCAGTGGATGGACAGCGCCTGTCCACGCGTTATGCCTATGATTCGGACGGCAATGTCATCAAGGTCACGGATGGGCGCGGCAATGCTGTCACCTACCAGTACGATGCGAACGGTAACGTCCTGTTGGAGCGCGATGCGACGGGTGCCACGGTAGCTCGTAGCTACAGGGCCGATAATCAGTTACTCAATGAAATCCGCTACACCGCGACAGCGACCCTGAACACTGCCACCGGGGTCTGGACAGAGCCGCTGGCCAGCACCGCCCAGGTCACCCGATTGGCCTATGACAGTAATAATCGGGTGCGCTTCATGGTCGATGGGCGTGGCCAGGTCACGGAGTATCGCTATAACGCCCAGGGGCTGAGAACCCAGGAAATCGCCTACGGTGATGCCTTGTTTGTGTTGACCGGGCTCACACCGCAGGATGTGTTGACCGAGTCGCAATTGGTGACCTGGGCCGGTTCGCGAGACCGAACCCGTTCGACCCTCACCGAGCTGAGTTATGACTACCGCGGTAATTTGAGCCGTCGAGTCGCTTACGGCTCGGTCAATGCTGCCGGCACCGGTATCCAGGAGAGCAGCACCAGCGTAACCGAGTACGTGTATAGCCAGCATGGTCAGCTGCTGCAGACGCTCGTAGTCCGTGCGGCAGATCGTAGCCGGAAGATTACCCTCAGTTCGGTTGTCTACGATGGCCTGGGGCGCGTGATCAGCCAGACCGACTCGGCTGGCACACGGACGACCGCCTATAACGGTACTGGCCGTACGGTGGCGGTGACCAATAGCGCCGGCATGACCATTACCCAAACCTACAACGACCGAGGCCAACTGCTTGGTCTGACGCAGACAGCAGCCGGCCTGGCGTCGCGTTCCACTTCGTATGTCTATGATGATGCCGGCCGGCAAGTCATGGTCCAGGATGCGACGGGCGTGCGCAGCTATACGTTTTACGACGAGGCCGGGCGGGTCAGTGCCCTGGTGGATGGCCTCGGCGCGGTGACCGAATACAGCTATAACGCCGCTGGGCAGCGTGTCCAGGAAAAACGCTACGCAACCCTGGTAGATACCTCGGCCTGGTACAACGGCACTGTGGTGCTCAAGAAACAGGTTGATGATGTCCGGCCGGCGAGCGCTTCTGCGGATCGTCTTACCGCCTTGTCTTATGACAATGCCGGTCGATTGAGCACCAGCACGGATGCCAGCGGTACGCTGACCACGTTCACTTATGACGGCCAAGGCCGGTTGATCAAACAACAGACAGGTGATCGCACAACGCGATTTTTCTATGACGCCAGCGGGCATCAGATTGGTCAATTGGATGCTGAAGGCTATCTGCGTGAAGACCGTCATGACGCCGCAGGTCGGCTGACACAGAGTATTCGTTACGCGAACGTGACGGTGGCGGCTAATCGGGCTACGGGCACTCTCGTTGATTTGCGTCCACCTTCCGCAAGTGATCTGACGAGTTGGTATTTCTATGACGTGGCCGGTCGGCAAATCGGCAGTGTCGATGAGAAGCAGTTCGTCACTGAAACGGTATACGACGAAGCGGGCAATACCCAGAAAACCATTCGTTATGCCATGGCCTATACTGCCGCGATTTCCGCTGCGACAACCTTCGCTACCATCAAGAGCGGCGTGGCTGCGGGTGCGGCACAAACCGCGACCACCACATTTGACGATCAGGGCCGCGTGGCCCTGCGTGTCGCTACCGATGGTACGGCCACGGCGTATGAGTACGATTCGGCCGGGCGCCTGGTGCGTGAAACCCAAGCCCAGGGCACCACTGAAGAGCGCAGTACCCGTACCCGTTACGATGCCTTTGGGCAAACCATTGGCAAGCTGCTCGGTGAGGCGTCGGGGCGCGTAACGACCGGCATGAGTGCCACCGAAGTGGCTGCGATCTATGCGCAGTACGGTTTGACCTATCAATATGACGCTGCCGGGCGGGTGGCCAGTGCCACTGACGCCTTGGGCAATCGAACGCTGTCCTACTATGACGCGGCAGGGCGCCTGACCCACGTTGTCAACGCGATGGGCGAGGTCAGCGAAACGGTTTACAGCGCTTTTGGTGACGTTCGCGAGCGGACCGATTTCACGGGGCGGTTGGCCACGGCAGACACCGCCGCCTTGTCGGGCGGTGTGTTGAATGCGCAACTGAAGACGCTGGTGCAAGCGATCCGCGACGCGGCCAATGACAATCGACGTGTGTATGACTACGACACCCGTGGCCTGCTGACGTCCACGACCGATGCCCTGGGCTACGTGACCCGTTATGGCTATAACGCCTTCGGCAATCAAACATCCGTCACCCGTACAATCTCCACGGGAAACACCATCGCCAGCAGCATCACCTACAACAAGCGTGGCGAGCAGATAAGCCGTATCGACGATGTCGGCGGTTTGGCCCGCAGCAGCGCCACGGTCTATGACGCGTTCGGCCGGGTGATCAGCCAGACCGATGGCCGAGGCCTGGTCAGCACCACCACCTATGCCAGCAATGGCCGAGTCATCACGCTAAAGAATCCACTCAACCAAGGGCAGACCAGTGAGTACGACGCTTTCGGTCGAGTACTCAAGCAAACGGATGCACTGGGCAACGTCACCGCTTACGCCTACAACGACAGTACGCGCAGCCTGACGGTCACCACGCCGGATGGCGTCAGCGTGGTGACGCTCAGGAATCGTCATGGCCAGACCCTGACAATCACCAATGGCACGGGGGCAGTGACTCGCTACAGCTACAACAAGGAAGGGCAGCTCGTCACCAGCCAGGATGCCCTGAACCGCACCACTACCAATGCTTATGACGAGGCCGGGCGGCTGCTCACCGTGACCGATGCTCTCGGCCGGATCAGTCGCTACGGCTACGACGCCGCCAACCGCGTGCTGACCCGTACCGATGCCAACAACAGCGTGACCCGCTATAGCTTTGACGGTCAGGGACGCCAGGTGCGGGTCGTCGACGCCGAAGGGAAGGCCGAGCAACGCGTCACCGACTACGCCTACGACCGCAAAGGCCAGTTGCTGAGGGTGACCCAGGATCCCAACGGCCTGAAGCTCACCACCAGTTACAGCTATGATGGCGTCGGTCAGCAAGTGCAGGTGATGCGTGGCACGGTGGCCAGTCCCAGCCAGCAGGTCACTCTGTACGCATTTGACAAGCTGGGCCGGCGCACCAGTGAACGCCAAGACCCGAGCGGGCTGAACCTGACCACTCGATACAGTTACAACGAGAACGATCAGGTCACGCGCAAGATCGATGCGGCGGGCAACAGCACTTGGTATGTCTATGATGCTGCCGGTCGTGTGAGTGCCACTGTCGACGCCCTGGGGTATGTCAGCGAGAACCAGTACGACGCCAATGGCCGGGTGGTCGAGACGGTGCGTCATGCCAAGCCGATCCAAGTGCCGACGGTGGGCAGTAGCGATGGTCGTACGCTGATCCTGAGTGGTAACACCAGCAGGTTGAACGCGGTGGAAAAAATTCCCATCGACCCGGCCAAGACCTACACCGTGCGTGTCAGGTTACGCCAGGTGACGGGGGAAGGGCTCGTTTATGCTGGTGTCCTGACCCATGACAGCACCGGCAAGTGGCTTTCCAATCCGTACGGAGGCTCTTACGCCTACAGTGCGGTGGGCGGCGTGAAACTGACGCCGGAGATGGGTTGGCGGACCTTTGAAGGCACCATCAGTGGCACCAACCCGATCAATGCGAATGCCAGTCCCAACAAGTTCTTCGAGGGCAGCGTAGGGGCTCTGCCCTTGCTGCTGTACAACTACGGTGCCGACAGCAGTGGTGATGCCAGTCGCCTGGTCGAAGTCGATTCGCTGGAACTGATCGATACCGCGACCGGCCAGGTGCTCAACGTCAACGCAGGCGCGGGCAGCGGTCAGGCGAACTGGTATTCGCCCGGCCCTATCGGTGCGAATACCGCGAGTGATGTCCTGAGCGTCGAACAGTTACAACCGCTGCTGCGTCCGGATAGTGATGACCGGCGTACTCAGTTCGTTTACGACGCGGTAGGCCGTCAACGCTATGTGATCGATGGGCAGGGCGGCGTTACCGAGAATAAATACGATGCCAATGGACGGCTTACCCAGACCGTTCAATATTCCAAGCGTATCCAACTGCCCACCGATGGTAGCAGTGACGGCAGGACGCTCATCCTGAGCGGCAACACCAGCAGGTTGAACGCGGTGGAAAAAGTCCCCATCGACCCGGCCAAGACCTACACCGTGCGTGTCAGGTTACGCCAGGTGACGGGGGAAGGGCTTGTTTATGCCGGTGTCCTGACCCATGACAGCACCGGCAAGTGGCTTTCCAATCCGTACGGAGGCTCTTACGCCTACAGTGCGGTGGGCGGCGTGAAACTGACGCCGGAGATGGGTTGGCGGACCTTTGAAGGCACCATCAGTGGCACCAACCCGATCAATGCGAATGCCAGTCCCAACAAGTTCTTCGAGGGCAGCGTAGGGGCTCTGCCCTTGCTGCTGTACAACTACGGTGCCGACAGCAGTGGTGATGCCAGTCGCCTGGTCGAAGTCGATTCGCTGGAACTGATCGATACCGCGACCGGCCAGGTGCTCAACGTCAACGCAGGCGCGGGCAGCGGTCAGGCGAACTGGTATTCGCCCGGCCCTATCGGTGCGAATACCGCGAGTGACGTCCTGGGTGCTGAACAGCTGCAAACGTTACTGCGCCCCGATAGCGCCAATGACCGCACCACCACCTACACCTACGACGCCGCCGGTCAACAAAAAACCGTGACCGATGCTGCTGGCAAGGTCGAGTCCTACACCTACGATGCCGTGGGCAACCGCAAGACCCTGACCAATAAAAACGGTCACGTCTGGACCTACACCTACGACGCGCTCAACCGTCTGGTGGAAGAAATCACGCCAGTGGTCACGGTGGCCAGCATCACCGAGGCCGGCGTGGTGTCGGCGGTGAGCCGTTACCTGGTCACCAGCAATACCTACGATGCCCTGGGCAATGTCACCAGCCGTACCGAGGGCCGCCTACGGGCCAGCGTTACCGCCGATCCGACGCTGGACGAACTGACTGAGGCGCGTACCACCGGCTATGCCTACGATGCCATCGGCCGGCAAATCCGCATCACCAGCCCAGGCTGGTACAACAAACTCAGCGGCCGCTATCAACAGGCCTCGGATGGCACCGCCAATACCTTCCAGGTCAGCACCGAAGTCACCTACGATAGCCTCGGCAATGCGGTGCGCAACCGCGTGCGAGTCAACAACAGTGGGACGGTCGCCACCGATTTTGTCGACAGCTACAAGGTCTATGACGCACTGGGGCGGGTCAGTTATGACATCGACGGGCTCAAGGGCGTAACCGCCTATTCGTATGACGGCCTGGGCCAGACCATTCGCACCGTCCGCTACGCCAATGCCTTGACCCAAGCCGTGCCAGCCAGGGGTTATTACCTCGCGACCGATGTCACCGCCACCACCCTGGTTCCCGACGCCACCCAGGACCGCACGCTGATCACCAGCTATGACGCCCTCGGGCGCAAGACCGCGGTGCAGAAAAATATCGTCAGCCTGTTCACCTTCACCGGTAATGTGGCGACCTCAACCCTGACCAACCTGGCGCCTACCACGCTTTACAGCTACGACGCCTTCGGGCAACTGGTGCGCGAGACCCAGGTGGCGCGCAACGCCAGCGGCGCCACGGTGCAGACCGGCGCCAGCTCGGTGTACTACTACGACATGGGCGGCCAGCGCATCGGTAGTGTGGATGCCCTGGGTTATTACACCCGCATGGAGTACGACGCCCTCGGTCAATTGACCCGGCAGACCGATTACGCCACCAAGCTCGCCAGTTGGAACGAGAATGCTTTGCCGGCGGCCCCGACGGCCAGCGTCAACGACCGCCGTGTTCGCTTCAGCTACGACGCCATGGGGCGTCTCAGCCAGACCACGGTGGAAGGTGCGCGTTTCTGGCAGCAGAGCATCAACGCCACCACGGGAGCGGTCAGCGCCACGTTGGTGACCGCCGACCTGTCGCTCAGCCGTAGCACTTACGACGGCGTAGGTAACGTCAAGACGGTCACTGACGCCCAAGGCAACGTCGTCAGCACGGACTACAACGCCCTCGGCCAAGCGATCAAAGTCACCGAGCCCGCACGGGCCACCGCCAAGAACGGCGCCGTCGATCCTTTTGCCAGTGCCGAGATCATCGCATCACCGACCACTACGCTCCTGCTCAACGCTTTTGGGCAGCAGATCCGCGAGATTCGCGCGGCAGGTACCGACAGTACTGGCAACGTACAGGCTGGTCTGGGCCAGATCACCCGCACCCGTTATGACGCCGTCGGGCATGAGATCCAGGAGATTGATGCGGCGGGTTCGGCGCAGGACTACAAGGTTGATGTGGCTGGCCGGCGCATTGAAGAAACCCGGCAAATCGACGTCACGATGAGCGCCTGGATGACGCCGTTTGGCGTGCCGATGCCAATGAAACACACCATTCGCCGTACTTTTGAGTACGACGCGCTAGGCCAGCAGACTGCCACGGTGGATTGGTACACGGTAGGGTTGGGGACGCAGATGTCTGCGCGTGAGAGCGCACTCTATAACCGCTTTGGAGAGGTCACTCGCAAGCAGGTCAATGGCGGCACTGTAGAAATCTTCAACTATGACCAGGTCGGTCGGCTTGAATCCTACGGCAACGCGACCAATGTCACTGCGTTCCAGTACGACCTTTCTGAAAAAGTCAGCAAAAGCACGGTGCTGGGTGACTGGAGCATCACAACCGACGACCGTATCAACTACATGCGCAACGACTTGCTTGGCCGCACGTTCGAGCAACACCTGCCAGCGTTCGAGGCCAACCTCGGCGCCGACACCCTGAACAGCGCCACCCTGACCCTGAGTACCCCGATCATCCGACAGACCCTCGATCGCTGGGGTAACGTGCTCAGTCGTACCGATGCGCGGGGCTACGTCACCAGCTACACCTATAACCACGCGAACCAGGTGCTCACCGAGACCCTGCCGGTCACTGACATCTTGCGTGAGAACGGTACTGGCTACCGGGCTAGCCTGATCCATGAAAAACGCTACGACATCCTCGGCAAACTGATCCAGGAAGCCGATCTGGTCGGGCCCTACACTGGCGTGACCACCAATACCTTGCTGCGCACCCGCCAGCACGTCTACAACCAGGTCGGTCAACTGACCCGCGATGTTGATGCGCTCGGTAATTCACGGCGATACCGCTATGACATCCATGGCAACCGCGTCGCCACTCAGGATGCCTTGGGTACGGTGTTGGTCGACGGTTACGATGCTATGGATCGGCAGATCAACCACGGCATCATTCGTGGCGGTGCCCAAGTCACTTTATTGACCAATAAGTACGACCAGGCGGGTCGTCTGTATGCCGAGATCAGCGGCACAGCGGAGACAGCGGAAACCCTGAAGAACGTGGAAGACGGTCGCCAAGGGGCATCTTATATGTCCGGGGTGGCGGGGAATACGCGATACACGGTTTATAACGAGCGCGGCAATATCACCCATAGTAATAACGAGTCAGGGGTGATGTTCAGCTATGAATACGATGCGCTCAATCGCAAGACCCTTGAACAGGACGAGATGGGAAGCACCAAGACCTGGACGTACTCGGCTGGGGATGTTTCTCGACTGGTTGGGCATAAGGATTGGGGCGGACATACCTATACCTATACTTACAATTCTTTTGGTGAGGTGGTAAAAGAGCAGATCGCCGGTGGTCCTGACAAAACCTATCAATACTTTGCCAATGGCCTGACCAAGTTGGTGGCCGAAGGTCCCGCAGATAATTGGGCGGCTACTGGCTCGGAATATGATCTGGCCGGGAATAAAGTACGTGAATTCAACTCCGCCAGCTTCACGGTGAACTCGAGTACATTCAATAGTAACTATGAAACCCTCTACAAATATGATGCATTGGGAAGGCTGATAGGAGTTAAGGCGCCTGCCGGTACTGATCTTTCGGGCCCTGCTGAAACCGCTCGTATTGATGCTCTTACGTATAGCTATGACGAGTTGGGCAATCGGCGCCGTGTCGCAATGGATACCACCAACCAGGTCGGCGTACGCACGGTGATTGACAATTGGTTTAAATATGACCTGGAAGGCCGAGTACTGGTCGAGGACGGTTTTCTCAACAGTGGGGGGCAAGTGGCCGCCGGTGTCAGAAGCGGTAAAGGGAAGGGTAAGGTCTACACTTACGACGCTGCAGGTAATCGAACGTCTTCCGAGGAATATGTAAAAACTATCGATTTCTTTGGTTATCCCAGTCACGAATATGTGCTGAATAACTACACCTATAATGACCTTGGTTCGCTGCTCACCACTACCAAGCGAGCTTCGATCCGAAACCTATCGACTAACCCCGATACCTCCTATGGGGCGCTGCTTGGCGAGGCCAGCCAGATATTCAGTGCCCAGTATGACGTACGCAATAACCGCATCTCCCAAGAGGATGTCAATGGCAGTGAGCGCACCCGTACCACCTACACCTATCGTGGAGATGGGCAGCTCAATAATCAGTTGGTAACCCGCTGGAACGGTAGCAGCTGGACGGCCTCTCAATACACGTTCTTCAACGAAACACGAAAGATCGGTGCTGATGGCGTGGAGCGTGATTCCCTCGTGGGATATAACGCTGCGGGACGTTCTGTTCACTATCGCTATAGCGTATACGACAACAACGGTAATCGGACCATGTGGGGGGAGAATTTCACGACTCTTGCAGGGTTTGAGACATGGAAGGAAAGCGAGGTTCAGGCAACTGTTAATAGAGGAACCAATGGCCTGACGACTATGTCCTACGGCGCTCGCGGCGAACTGCGTATGGCGAGTGCGAGCGGGAAAGCGAATTTTATGCGATATTTTACTGCAGACCTAAATGGTCAGCTGACCGTGCGCACGGACTACGATTTCACTTCCCAGCGTTATGTCCTACATAACGGCAACATGCTAGCAAGTGTCGGCAATAACAGTGCACCGGAGATTTACGACACCATCGCATCTGTCTCACCCGATGAAGTGCCGCGCACGCCTAGTAGTTACGTAATCGTTGAGGGCGACACTTTGCAGGGCATCGCCCAGAAAATTTGGGGCGACTCGAGCATGTGGTACCTCATCGCCGACGCTAATGGATTAGGCGTCGGTGATGCTTTGGATCGCGGCACAAGCTTGATCATACCGAACGTTGTCGGCAGTAATGCCAACAACGCCGACACCTTCAAGGCCTATGATCAGAGCGAAGTGACTGGTGATCTGACGCCGGTGCCTATCTATCAACCGCCAAAGCCTAAGAAAAAGAAGAGTAAAGGGCTTGCCAGCGTCGTCATGGTGGTGGTGGCTGTGGTGGCGACGGTGTTTACGGCAGGCGCGGCGTTGGTGGCAGTGGGGGCTGCTGGAGGTGCGACTATTGCTGGGGCCGGGGTCGCCGCGCTCAGCGGTGCGGCAGGTTGGGCTGGTTTCGGGGCCGCTATAGTGGGCGGCATGGCGGGCAGCGCTGCCGCCCAACTCGCTGGCAATGCTATGGGAGTGACCGACGGTTTTTCCTGGGGGCAAGTCGCCATGGGTGGATTGGGGGCTGCCGTTGGGGCTGGAGTCGGTGGGCTGGTGTCGGGCGGACAAACTGTCCAGCAATTGGCGCAAACTGGCAGCTATGGAAAAATCGCCACTGCCGCGGTATTGAACTCTTTTGGTAACTACGGGGCGAGCAAAATTGTTGGCTTGGACGCCAGCTTCAGCTGGCGGTCAATCGCCACGTCGGCGCTGGCTTCGGTAGCCACCGCTCGGATCAGTAAAGGGTTGGGCCTGACTACCGATAACTTCAAATCCAACTTCATGAACGGGGTCATTGGAGCCCAGGTCAGTTCCAGCGTGCAGGCCTTGATTGGTAAGGGGGGCAAACTGGACTACGCGGACGTAGCGGCAGATGCCTTTGGTAATGCGATAGGAAACGGGTTGATTGAAGCGTCGTTGGGGGGCAATTTTTTTGGTCCTGAATCAGGCCAGAAGAGTCGTCGGCAACAGATAGTTGATAAGGCGTTCGAGCGACGGGAGCAGGCTAATTATGCTGAAAATCATAGCGATTTTCTCGCCGACAATCCTTCGGTCTTGCTTGACGACAATCCATTCCAGAGGATGCGGTCCGGAATTGGCCAGGGCTATATCGGAGCTTATTCTGACGTTGCTTTGGCGCCAGATGCTAGCAGCGCTGCGGCAAGTACGTCCGACTCTCCATTCGGCGTTACATCGACCGGCACCACGAAGTCCAGGGTGAACGAGATTGGCCTCACCGATGATCAGGTTCTGTCTGGACAGGAAGATCCGTCGGACTGGTTCGAGTCCACGATTGATTCAGCCAATAAGACGATTGGGGTGAATATTAATTTGAAGTACGACACCAGTACGTTAACGGAGACGCAGGCGACCAAGCTGATGTCTTTAACCCAGGATGGGGTATCTAGGTTCTGGAGCCGCACTATTGATCTGAATGGCGATACGTATGTTGTTAATGTTAACGTGAGCAAAAATGAAGAAGGCATGCCTATTAGCCTGAGAGTCGAAAGTGGAAAAAATTATGCACGTTCGCTCAATACAAACGGCGCGATCTTTCCGTTCTCGATCCCTGGTGCCACCATCTATTATCAGCAAGGAGCCAGCGGCGGCAATCTGGATTGGGCTGACAAGGACTATCAAGTTGTTGCTGCACACGAAATCGGGCACCCTATCCTTACGCTGGCAGGTGGTCTGAGGTATTCGTGGGGTCACGAGGGGACTTCTGGTATTTTTGGCTATGAAAACGGCGGGCGGGCTCCTGTTCCAAAAACTGGTGAAATGAATTTGATGAAATACTACGAAGCCGATAGCGTTAGGATAAAATTTGACCGATCAATTGCGAGTGAGAGCGATGTCAAGAATCTTATTTATATCTCTAAGCGTCCTTAGAGTATTGGGTTTGCCGCTGGTGTTGTCTGGCTGTTTTCTGGCGCACAACTTGGAAGAGCAAGTTTTTTTATATGAGTTGCGCATTGTAAATAAACTTGCCGTGCCAATAGCTTACTGTGAAGACTTCGAAGCTGCGTCTTGTCCAAACGTGGTTCAGGGTGGAGGAAGTGAGCGAGAAATTTTCAGCTCGTATGTCGAAAATCGCAGTGATGAAGATAAGCTAAAGTCATTCAATCGTCAAAAGATCAAGATATGTGGGAAACTCGTTGAGCTCAAGCTAATCAGCTCAGTTTCACCGGTAGTCAAGCATGACAAAGATCATTTCGAGATCGTCATCGACACTGCGGTGACCGATAGGTTTTGCCAGTCGGACGTATCAGGATAACGGGGGACAAACCCTGAGGGATCCCCACAAATCTACTCCAATGCCTGTGCCTCTTGATGTGCCTCTGCTCGCAACGCGTGCTCAAGCCTCTCAAAGGTGCTTCGAGAATTTGAGCCGCGTCCGCCAAAACGTGTCTGTCCGTGATGGACTGCGAGCATTGGGGCCTCACGTAGGAAACTTCTGAAAATCTCACCAAAAGCGCTATTCTGGCCCTAAGCCTCTCGCCGGAGGTTTTCTGTCGCGTTACGCTCTGGATGTCGCTGCACTGTCAGCGACCGGGCTTGGTAACCCGGTGGAATAAGGCGTAACAGTGCACGGACAGGATTGCAGGCTTTCAGGCCTGCGATTTTGTTTTATGGCAGCTGTGCGTGGGACGTCTTCTGACGTGCCGGTTTCCTTGATTCCCCGGTTTACCAACCTGCGCACAGCTGCCACCCATTCGCTTGGTAACGGATGCGGCAGCTCTTCCAATCAAGGGAGTTGAACAATGCATATCGATAGATCAAGAAAGCGGCCTCTTCTGCTCTGTAGCTCTGTATCGCGGTCCCGCTGCATCTCAGTCAGTGGAGATAGCAAATGATCGAACAGGCAGAAGCAAAAACTATCGGCTACACCCCATTTCATTATTGCTCCGACCGTCCGCTGTTCCGCGTTAACGGCGGTGTCCCGTTAAATGAAGCGTTGCAACAAGCGTCAGATCTTTTGCATCTCGCCTACCGCCTTGCAGAGGACGCCACTTTCGAAAGGAAAACGGACCGCCATGCCTGGGCCGCTCATTATCTAATGGAGATGAGCAAAGCAGTGATTGATGATGTAGTGAAAGTCATGACGGTTAGGCCTGAGGGATCAAAACACTCCAATAGCTAACGGACACATCGAGACAGCAAGCATTAGATTCGCCGGAACGGGGAAAAACGGGGTAGACCACGATTATGGGGCGGACCGATTACAGAAGCTCAAAGCGTGGTCTGTCCCCGGTTCCCTTCCCGGGTTTGCCTCGATATCCAAACCCGCTCCCACCACCATTCGTCCCCACCACGTAACATCCTGTTGCATCCCCTGACACTATATAGCTACCATGGCAAAATAATGGCTCTATGCCATTCAGGCTATGGCGCGCCCAGAATGCACCTTGGATCAAGTTCAGTTGAGGTTATGGATGACGCAGGACTTCATGCTCTATGCGCTCAAAGAAGCGCTTCTGACCTCCGCGATGGTGGCTGCTCCGCTACTCCTGGCCATTCTGATCGTCGGCCTTCTGGTCAGCATCCTGCAAGTCGCGACCCAGATCCAGGAAATGACCCTGACCTTCATCCCCAAACTGATCGTGACAGTTGTCATGTTACTGGTCTTTGGTGGCTGGATGCTGACGGTCCTCAAACAATTCGCACTCAGTGCATTAACTCAGGCCGCTAGCTTCTAGCAGCGTTTTTGGTGTGAGTTTGTGCTGACATCCTTCTTCCTCAATGCGCTTCTCGTGTCGGTCAGGTTGATTCCGCTCGTGGTGGTTTCGCCGATCCTGTTTTTTTCGCGCATTCCATTGACTGTCCGGTTGATCCTGGCGCTGGCGCTGTCCGCCGTGTTGGTGGGCAGCATGACGCTCACCCAGGCCCCTGTTTTCACGCTGCCCGTGGTGTTGGGCGAGTTGCTGCTGGGTGTGTTGATGGCCTTCGGTTTTCATGCCGCTCATGCCGGTGTCGATATGGCGGGTAAGTTGATCGACACTCAAATCGGTTTGAATGCGGCCGGGGTGTTTGATCCGGGCACTTCTAACATGACCGGTCTGATGGCCGAGCTGTTGGTCTGGTCATTGGCTGCGCTGTTTGTCGTGCTCAACTTGCATCACGATTTGCTCCGGGTGTTCGCTCAGTTGCTGGTGGCCGTTCCGCCTGGCAGTGTGTCGCTGACCACGCTGTCCGTGTCTTTGGTGACGGTCATGACGCAACAGTTTTTGCTGGCGTTCATGATTGTCGTGCCGGTGATTCTCGGGCTGTGGCTGATCGATGTGGCGTTTGCGTTTTTGTCCCGTTCCATGCCCCAGGCCAATGTCTATTTCCTGTCCTTGCCCCTCAAGTTGGGCGTGGGCATGTTCATTTTTATCCTGACCTTGCCGATGATCGTTCAGCGTCTGCCGCTACTGATTGAAAACGCCTTGCGGTTTGCCCTGTCACCGGCAGGTGTGCAATGAGCGATCAGCAGGACAAGAGCGAAGAGGCCACGCCCTACAAGCTCGAAGAGGCGCGCAAGAAAGGGCAGGTGCCGCGCAGCTCCGATCTGTTGTCCTTCATCATGTTGTTGACCTTCCTGATGGTTTTTTCGGCCATCGCCTACCCGTTAGCAAGTGTCATTGCTGCTCACACCCATTGGTGGCTGGGCAACGCCGGGCAACTGGGGCAGGGCTTTGGTTATCTGGGCGAGCAGGGTGGCTACAGCTTGCGGCAGGTGGTGTACGGGTTATTGCCGTTGATTGGTGCACTGGTGCTGATGGCGATCCTGACGAATCTGCTGTTCAGTGGCCCGGTGTTTTCAATGACGGCCTTGAAGCCCGATTTCAAACGACTTCATCCGATCCAGGGCCTCAAGAAACTCTTTTCGCGACGCATGTTCGTCGAACTGATCAAGGTACTGGTCAAGGGTGCGTTGTTTTCGTTGGTCTTGTATTACCTGTTCCAAAGCGTGCTCTCGCAATTGTTGGGCATGGCGACGATATCGCCCCTGGAGTTGCCCCAGGCCGGCAAGCAATTGCTGATGCAATTGGGGTTCACGGTATTGGCGGTGATGGCGGCCGCGGCGCTGTTTGATATCTGGTATTCGCGGCGTGAGTTCGGGCGGCAGATGCGTATGAGTCGCCGGGAAACGAAGGACGAACATCGCCGCCGCGAAGGTGACCCTGAAGTACGTGCCAAGCGCAAAGGTATCCAGCAGGCGCTGTTGAAGAAGGCCGCTGCGCTGGGGCAGGTCAAGGATGCCGACGTCATCATTACCAACCCGACTCATTACGCGGTGGCTTTGCAATACCGACCGTCCAGCATGCTCGCGCCCAAGGTGCTCGCCATGGGACGCGGCCTGCATGCCCGACGTATCTGCCATGTTGCCAGGAAACACCAGGTACCGATTTTGCGTCGTCCGCCCTTGGCGCGGGCGCTGCATGCCCTGGCACGGGTCGATTCGGCGATTCCGGATTCGACCCAGGCCGACGTGGCCCGCATCTACCGCTGGGTCATCGCACTGCCAGGCAATAAGGTGCTTTCGCCATGAAGCCACTCTTGTCACGCCTGCTTTCCGAGGGCAGTGATCTGCTGCTGGCTGTGGCGGTTATCGGCATTTTGCTGGTGTTGTTCACGCCGATCCCTACGTGGCTGTTGGACTTGCTGCTGCTGACCAACTTTGCCGTTGCGTTGATGGTGTTGCTGGTGACCTTCGACATTGATAAGCCGTTGAGCTTTTCGACCTTTCCGTCGCTGTTGCTGATGACCACGTTGTTTCGCTTGGCCCTGAACATCTCCGCGACGCGGCTGATCCTCACCGATGGTGATGCGGGGCTGGTCATCGCGGCCGTGGGCACCCACGTGGTGGGCGGCAATTATGTCATTGGTTTCGTGATCTTCCTGATCTTGGTGGTGGTGCAATACGTGGTCGTCACCAGCGGCGCCCAACGCGTGGCCGAGGTCGCCGCTCGTTTTACCCTGGACTCGTTGCCGGGTAAGCAGATGAGCATCGACGCGGACCTGAACATGGGCATCATCGACCAGGAAGAAGCCAAGCGCCGACGCAGCCAGTTGGAGCGTGAGTCGAACTTCTACGGGGCCATGGACGGCGCGTCCAAGTTCGTCAAGGGCGACGCGATTGCCGGCATTGTGATCATTGCGATCAACATCATCGGTGGCCTCTCGGTCGGCATTCTGCAAAAGGGCCAGAGCTGGGGCGATGCGCTGCATCACTACACGTTGCTGACGGTGGGCGACGGCATTGTGACGCAGATTCCCTCACTGATTATTGCCGTGGCGGCGGGCATCATCATCACCCGCGCCGCGACGGACGCGCGCCTGGGCCCTGAATTGGGGCGACAGGTCTCGGCTTATCCCAAGACCCTGGTGGTGGTGGCGCTGGTCACGCTGTTCCTGGCGATGATGCCAGGATTGCCCTTGATTCCACTGATGATGCTGTTTTGCGCGTTTGCCGCGGCGGCGTGGTTTTCCTACCGCAAGTTGCGGGACAAGGCCAGCGTTGGCGAGGACTCCCAGAAGGACGTGCTGACAGGGCAAGACAGCGAATCCGAGGATGTCTACGCATTGATGAACACCGATGCGTTTGAACTGCGGTTGAGCGCTGACCTCGCGACTCACGTCCTGGCAGCCACCAGTACCTTGAGCCTGCGTATCGAAAACCTGCGCAAGCAGTTCGCCAAGGACTATGGCTTTGCCTTGCCAGCGCTCAACGTGCACGCCGACAAGAAGTTGGCCAACGGTACCTACCAGGTCTGTGTGCAGGGCTCAGTGATTGCCGCAGGTGAGTTGGAGTTCGATAAGTTACTGGCGATCAACCCAGGTGGCGCGACGCTGGCTCTCGAAGGGCGTGCCACCAAGGAGCCTACCTACGGGCTCAAGGCGCTCTGGATCGAGGTGGCGCAACGGGCCCAGGCGCGCACGGCGGGGTACACCCTGGTCGAGCCCGACACCGTGCTGTTGACCCATTTGTCCGAGCTGGCCCGCCGCTATGCGCCGGAGTTTCTGACCCGTGCCGAGACCGAGCGGCTGATCGAGAAGAAGCGTGTCGGCTTGGGCAGCCTGGTGGATGAACTGGTGCCCCAAGTCCTCAGCTACTCGGATATCCAGCGGGTGCTGCAACTGTTGCTGCGCGAGCAGGTGTCTATCCGCAACCTTGAGACCATTCTCGAAGTGCTGGTGGATGCGGGGCGTAGCAACAAGAGCGCCGAAGACCTCGTGGAACGGGTGCGCGAGCGCCTGGGCGCGGCATTGTATGAGCGGTTGGTCGACAAGAACGGCGAGCTCAACGTGTTGACGATCGCACCTCAATTGGAAGGCTACATGCTGGCGGCCTCGCGTCCTCGCGAAGGCTTGCAATCGGCGTTGTTGCCGGCCCAGGAGCTGGAGCGATTTGTCACCACCGTCGCCCGGGAAGCCGAACGCCAGCTCAGTGGCAACAAGCAACCGGTGCTGCTGTGTGCGGCGCCATTGCGACGGGTCTTGCGGGCCTTCATGGCGCGAGCGGTGCCGCACATGGCGGTGCTGTCGGTCAATGAAGTGGGGCAACACGCCCGCGTGACCTCGGCCGGCATGATTGACCTGCCCGGTTTCCCCAGCCTGGAGTCCCCATGAGCGACTTGATCATGCAACTGGCTGGGGTCATCCAGCGCGATATCGATCACTTGAAAGCCGTGTCTCAGAACGTCGCCAATGCCAATACCGTTGGCTACAAGGCCGAGCGCACCTTCAACGTCATGGCGTCGAACGTGGCCGGGCCGGGCGTTGCAGGTGGGCTAGACGACATTCAGGCGCAGACCTGGATCAGTACCGATGGCGGTGCGTTGCAACACACCGGGCGGGCCACGGACCTGGCGCTGTCAGGGGACGCCTGGTTTGCGATAAAGACGCCGGGCGGTGTGTTGTTGAGTCGCGACGGGCGTTTCCAGGTCGACAAGGCCGGTTATCTGGTCAGCAAGGCGGGTTATCCGGTATTGGCCGATGACGGTCCGCTGCAGGTGGCGGATGGGGTGCTCAAGATCGACGCGAGCGGGGAAGTCAGTGTCGCTGATCGACCGGTAGGGCGCCTGAGTATCGTGCGTGTCGACAATCCACAGCAGCTATTGGCCGTTGGGGATGGGGTGTACGCGGCCAGTACCGGGATCACACCCGCCAAGAGCTTCGTGGTGCATCAGGGGTTATTGGAGCGCTCGAATGCCGCCATGGGCGCCGACATGGTGAAGATGATGGAAGTGTCGCGGCATGTCGAAACCATGCAGCGAGCGCTGTCGGCCTACGACGGCATGCTTAACAGCGGTATCAACCAAATTGGCAAGAACTGATCAAGGGATGTGCTTGTGATTGACTCATTAAGTATTGCCAGCTCCGGGCTGACCGCGAACCAGGCATGGATCGACAGTATTTCGAACAACGTGGCGAACATGCAGACCATTGGCTACAAGCGCAGCCAGGTGGACTTTCACGACATGGTTCGCGAGGTCGGGACACGCGACGATGGCGGTGGCATGACCGAGAGCTTGCTGACTGGCGCAGGTATCCAGGCTTCGCAACCGAGTCAGGTCTTCAGCCCAGGCACCGTCCGCGAAAGTGGCAACGCGCTGGACTTGGCCATCCAGGGCGATGGGTTCTTTGAAGTCGCATTGCCGACAGGCGAGCTGGCCTACACCCGCGCGGGGCGTTTCCATCTCGACAGCGAAGGGCAACTGGCAATGCCGGACGGACAGACGCTGACGGCTGATCTGCGCGTACCGCCGGATGCACGCAACCTGGTGATCAAGCAAAACGGGGAAGTCCAGGCGACCATCACCGAGACAGGCGAGATCATCAGCGTTGGTCAGGTGCAACTGGCCAAGTTCGCCAGCGCCGACGCGTTGACGAAGCTCAGCGACGGCCTCTATCGACCGACGCAGGCCAGTGGCGAAGCCATTTATGCCGAGCCGGGTCGAGACGGTCAGGGTGTGTTGTTGCAAGGCTACGTCGAGATGTCCAACGTCAACCTGATCGACGAGATGAGCGGGCTGGTGCTGGCCCAGCGCGCCTACCAGATGAATGCGCGATTGCTGCAAGCCAGCGATCAGATCCTGGAAACCATCAACAACCTGCGCCGTTGAACCTCATGAATATCCCTTGGTTGGCCGGACTCGGGCTGTGGCTCGCCAGTGCGAGCTATGCCCAGGCGGCGCCCGATGCCGGTTGCGATTCGGGGGCAAATCATGCCTTGAGCATGGCCACCCAACGTATCCAGGCGCAGTTGGCCACGCCTGAGGTTGAGCTGCAGCTCACGCCCATGGGCGAGCTGCCGGCCATGGCGCGTCCCCAGATCCGGCTGTTGAGCCAGGGCATCCGCAGCCGGGTGTCCGTGGCGTTGAGCGGCACCGTGTGCGGACATGAGCGGACGAGCGTGGTGACGGTGTGGTTCAAGGTCCAGGCCTGGAAACAGGCGTGGGTCTACGGCCGCAACGGGCGAGCCGACCAAGTGGTGGCCGATGCTCAACCCCGGCTGGAGCGGGTGGACCTGGCGGCAGCGCAACTGTCGCCCGGCGATTTGCCTAGCGACCTTGCAGGGCAATGGCTGACGCAATCGGTCAATGCCGGCATGCCGGTGCTCAAGCGTCATCTCAAGGCCGAGCCCTTGGTGTACCGCGATGCTCCGGTGACCGTGGTGGTCTATGGCCCAGGCCTGATGCTGCGTACCGAAGGCAAGGCGCTGCGCCCGGGTGTACTGGGAGATCGCGTACCGGTGATGTTGGACGGCGCCGAATCGAGCCTGTTGGCGGTGGTTGCCGGTAAAGGAGAGGTTCATGTGGACCAGTAACGTTCGCAAGGCTGGGCTGGTGATGCTATTGCTGCCGGGTATGGCTTGCGCGCAGAGCCTGATCAACCCCGATGGCTATCGCTCCCTGACGGGGGACCGCCGTGGCTACCATTTGGGCGATACCCTGACGGTGCTGGTGGTGGAATCGACCACGGCGCAGAGTGCGGCCGGCACCGGGGCCGAGAGCAATACCGACATTTCCGCGCGCACCGGCCTGGACAGCAATACGCATCAAGCGAACCTGGGCTTGAGAGGTGATACCAACGGCATGGGCCAGACCAACCGCAGCGGACAGATTCGTACCAACGTTTCGGTACGCATCATTGAACAACTGCCCGAGGGCTTGTTGCGCGTCAGCGGCGAGCAACGGGTGACGGTCAACGATGAAAAACAACAGGTGCGGATCACCGGTCTCGTTCGGCCCGATGACATTGCCTACAACAACACGGTGCTTTCCTATCGCCTGGCAGACGCACAAATCGACATCGTCGGTGACGGTGTGGTGACCGATGCGCAGAAGCAGAACATCGTTTTCCGGGTGCTCAAGTGGCTGCGAATCTTATGAAAATGATTGCTCGACTGCTCTCGGGCCTGCTGCTCGCCCTTTGGCTGCAGCCGACGCTGGCTGATGTCCGGATCAAGGAGCTGACGCGCATTCAAGGCGTGCGGGACTATTCCATCATCGGTTATGGGCTGGTGGTGGGGCTGGCCGGCACTGGCGATACCGACCGTAATCGGGCCACTCGCCAGTCATTGGTCAATACCCTAAAGAACTTCAACGTGAATGTCGCCGATGGAGACCTCAATACCCGCAACACGGCGGCGGTGATGGTCACCGGCAACCTGCGCTCGTTCAGCGAGTCCGGCGACAAGCTGGACGTAGAGGTCTCTTCCCTGGGCGATGCACGCAGTCTGCTGGGGGGCACCTTGTTGATGACCCCCCTGTATGGTCCGGATGAAAAGCTCTATGCCCTGGCCCAAGGGCCGATGTCGGTGGGCGGATACGTCTTCGAGGCCAACGAAAATTCCGTGCAGAAGAACCATCCGACCGTCGGGCGTATACCCCGGGGCGCCAGTGTCGAGCGTTCGGCCTTTTCGGAAAGCGATGAAGTATCGAGAAATCTGGTGCTGATTCTCAACGAGCCGGACTACACCACCGCACAACGTATCGCCGATGCCTTGAGTCGCGAGTTGGGTATACCCGGTGTGCGTGTCGTGCATGCCGCCAAAGTGGAAGTGCCCGTGATAGCCGGCATGACCGTGCCGCGGTTGATTTCGCGGGTACAGAACGTTTCAGTCGCACCGGATTATGCCGCCCGGGTGGTGGTTAATGAACGCACCGGCACGGTGGTCGCGGGCGCCAATGTCCGATTGGGCGAGGTGAGCATTTCCCAAGGATCGCTGAGTGTCGTGATCAGCACCAAGTTCCAGGTGTCGCAGCCCTCGTGGGTCGCCCGCACCGGGCCGAGTGTCGGTACCGTGGTTGTGCCTGACACCGAGCTGACGGTGAACGAAGAAGAACACGGGCCGGTGAAATTGGCCGAGGGCGCGACGGTGGGCGATTTGGTGAAAGCCCTCAATCGGGTTCGATTGAGTACACGAGAAGTCATCACCGTGTTGCAAGCCATCAAACAGGCGGGCGCTCTGCATGCCGAACTCATCGTTCAATAAGGAAGATTGATGTCAACCGATATGAACCTTGCAATAGAGACCGTGCGCTTCGCCATGAGCCTGGAGCAACTGCGGGCGAAGGTTGCGGCGCACAATATCGCCATGGCCAACGTTCCCGGGGGCAAGGCCATGCGCCTCAATGGTTACGAGCCGATGGCCGCCTTGCGCGGTTTGCACAATGACCCTGAATTGTTCGGCCAGGCGCTGCGTTCGCTGCAAGACAGCGAGCTGACACCGTATCTGCAAAGCTATACCCCAGGCGCGCCACTGGCATTGGACGGCGAAGTGGCGCAGATGTCCGCCGCGAGCGGTCGCTACCAGGCCTTGGCAGACGGTGTATCGCGCCAGTTCGCCTTGATGCAGTTGGCTGTCCGGGGAGGTCGCTGAGAATGCCTTTGGACAACATCAGCGAGATCGTTCGCGGGAGCATGGCTTATGAGCGTTCGCGGGCGGAAGTCGCCAGCTACAACCTGGCGATCGCCAACGTGGCAATAGGGCCGGGCGAACGCTCACCGTTGCTCAGCGTATCGCCGCCGACCAGCTTTGCCGGCCAACTGGGGTTGCAGCAGCCCCGGGTTCACGCTCAAGCCCGTAGCGACAGCCGCTTGGTTCATGAACCGAGCCATCCCATGGCTGACCAGAATGGGATGGTGCATTACCCCAACATCGAAGCCGCCAGGGAGATGGCGACCTTGGTATCAGCTACCCGTGCCTATGAAGCCAATATCCGCTCCTACAACAGCTTGCGTGAAATGACGCTCAAAGCCTTTGAAATTGGAAAGTGACATGACCGCCGCCATTGCGCCTATTGCATTGCCCCCCGATCTTTCAGCGGCCGCTGCCTTGGCGGACGGGCCGACGGGGACTCAGGGCACCGACTTTGTCGATTTGCTGAAATCGGGTGCCACCCAACTGAATGCACAAACCGGGCAAGCCAGCGAGATGCTGTCGGCGTATGCGCTGGGCGACAACATTGCGCCCCACGATCTGGTCATGGCCATGGAGCAGGCGAAGCTGTCGCTGCAGTTGGCCGTGGAGGTGCGTAACCGTCTGGTAGATGCCTACCAGGAACTCACGCGGTTGCAGATCTAACCCATGGAGAATCAACCGGTGTCCTCGTTTTTGGCGGGTCGTACCCGCATCTTTCTGATCGGTGTCTTGCTGATTGTCGGCTTGCTGGCTGCGTCGGCGTGGTGGGTGATCCGGCCGCAATATGTGGCGTTGTACAAAAACGCCGACGAGGCGTCCCAGGCTCAGATCCTGGCTACATTGAGCCAGCGTCATGTGCCCTATCGGATCAATACGCAGCAGGGTGCGATTGAAGTCCTGGCCGATCATGCGGCCTCTGCCCGTATGTATCTGGCGGAGGCAGGTATCCCGACGCGTGGCGGTACGGGGTTCGAGTTGTTCGACAAGGCCGACTACGGGATGTCGGAGTTCAGCCAGAAAATCAACTACCAACGGGCTATGGAAGGGGAGTTGGCGCGCACGATCATGAGCATCTCCGAAGTGGAGTATGCCCGTGTGCATCTGACGTTCAAGAAAACCAGCCTCTACCAGCAGGCAGAAGACCCCCCCAAGGCATCGGTGATCGTGCGTCTGCGCTCCGCGGGAACCTTGATGCCGCAGCGGGTCAGGGGTATTCAGCAACTGGTGTCGTCGGCGGTGGAGGGCATGACCCTTGAGCGCGTATCGGTGCTCAACGAAGACGGCCAGGTACTCAGTGCCTCCGATGGCGCAGCGGCGGCACCGGAGCATCTGCAGTTGACGGCCCAGGTCGAGCAGGCACTCAAGTTGAAGGCCGAAGAATTGCTGGCGCGTCCGCTCGGTCACCGTGGCGTCGATGTGTCTGTGCGGGTGCTGATGAACTTTGACCGTGTCAAATCTATCAGCGAGCAACCGCTGACGAACAAAATGCGCCGTGAAAAACGCACGGAGTCCACCGAGAACTCCAGTGGCGAGTCCACGAGCAAGCGTTCCCAGAACAACCGGGAAATCGATTACGAAGTGGGTAAGGCGCGTGCTGAAACCGAGCATGCGGCTGGCAAGATCGAGCGCATTACCGTTGGTGTGGTGCTCAGTACACCGGTGTCGGACGCTCAAATGAAAGATATCCAGGCGTTGCTTGAAGCGGCGCTGGGGCTGGATCTCAAGAGGGGCGATCGCTTGGTAATGGTGTACATCCCCGATATGCCCGTGCCAGAAACAACGCCGGTAGCTGAGCCCTCGGTGCAGCCGGTGCCGGTGAGCAGCGCGCAGTTGCCTGCGCCCGTCGATGCTGAGCTGTCGTTGCCATGGACGCGCTGGTTGGGTATCGGCTCGATGGCTGCCTTGGCGATCGCTCTGTTGCTGCTTTGGGTAAAAGGACGACGCAAGTCTGTTTCGGTCCCTGCCACGGAGCCGCGATTGACATCAGTCGAGCGCGAGCAATTGCTGGTGGACTTGCGCCGCTGGCTGTTGGAGGGGCGTTAACGTCATGGAATTCTCAGCGCTTCGTAAAGCGGCTATTCGCCTTGCCTGTTCTCATGTCGAAGACCGTGAGTGGATTCTGGCGCGGTTGGAACCTGAGGAGCGTCGCCAGGTTGAGGTGCTGTTGGAGGAGATCAATCTTCTGGGATTGTCCAGCGACCCTTCCGTTGTCGCAGCGCTGATGAGCGAGCTGGCGGTAGCGCCATCGGCAGCCCGCCCGACGCCCGACAATGCACCACTCAAGGCCCGGCTTTCGAAAGCGACACATCCGTTTTGGGGCGCGCTGGTCCTTCAATTGGAAACAGCCACTGCACGCCGTGAAGTGTTGGGTGGCCTGGCCAACAGTGCCGAGATCCGTCGTTGGGATAGCAAATTTGCCAAGCAGGTGTTGCCCCCAGCACTGATGAATAGTTTGAAAGCCCGGATGGATGTCCAGGAGGCTGGCGATGAGCCTGCCTAAGCCGCCCCTGTCGTCGACGGTGTTGCGCCAACCTTCCCAGGCCGTGGGGACTCGACGACTGCCATCGTTTGGCGCCACGGTCCAAACAAGTACCTCGTCCAATGAAGAGCCGCAACCGGACGTGAAGCAGGCGTTGCGCGATACCTTCGCGCTGGAATTCGCGGAAATTGAACGGGAGAGTCGCGAGAAGGGGCTATTGGAAGGTCGCCAGCAGGCTCGTACGCAACTGAACGAGGCCCTGGCCCATCAAGAACAGCAATGGCTGAAGAAAGAAGCGTCCTTGCGTACCGCGCTTGAAGCGGAGCGCCTCCAACTTGCGCGTTTGGTTGAAGCCTTGGGGGCACAACAAAAACAGCTGATGGCGTCCATGGAGCCTTTGGTAGGACGGCTCGCGCTGGCAGTGGTGACTCGCTTCCTGGGCCAGCATGCCGAAACGCGTCCGTTAATCGCCGACGTGGCGAGACAGGCCATCGAAGAGCATCAACTGGTCGGCCCAATGCGGATTCGTGTTGCCCGTGTGGATTACGAAACGTTGCTTCGGCTGGCGCCGGATGACGCGCTATTGGCGTCGTTCCAGGTCGATCCGCAGGCCTCCCCCGCTAGCTGCCTGATCGACTTCGGCGGCGGTCAATTGGATGTCGGTGTGCAAACGCAACTGGCCAATGTCGCAGCCGTGTTGAACGGGGGAGATGGCCGTGTGGCAGGGGCTTGAGCATCGCCTGTTGACGCAGCTTGCCCAGGCCCGACTCTGTCGGCGGATGGGCCGTTTGAGTTCGATCCAGGGCATGGTGCTGCACGCCACCGGCCTGGATGTCCGGCTGGGTGAGTTGGTCGACATCCACCCGGCTCGCGGTGGCGAAGCCATCGCGGCTGAGGTGGTTGGCTTGCGCAGTGAATCTACCCTGTTGATGCCTTATGGCCCGGTGGATGGTTTATGCCTGGCCAGCGAAGTCCATGCCCGTGGAACCCCTTACACGGTTCCCGTGGGGGCCAGTCTGTTGGGACGTGTCCTGGATGCGACCTGCAACCCCCTGGATGATTTGCCGGCCCCTGAAGGGCTGACGCGGATGCCGCGATTCGTGGCGCCGATCAATCCTCTGCACCGTTCGCCGATCGACACCACGCTGCTCACCGGAGTGAAAGCCGTCGATGTCTTCACACCGCTTGGGCGCGGCCAGCGGCTGGGTATTTTTGCCGGCAGTGGCGTGGGCAAAAGCACCTTGCTGGGCATGATGAGCAAATATGCAGAAGCCGATGTGATTGTGATCGCCTTGATCGGCGAGCGTGGTCGCGAGGTAGGGGATTTCATTCGCGACAGCCTGGGGCCGGAGGGCTTGAAAAAGGCCGTGGTGATCGCTGCCGCGGCCGAGCAGCCGGCGGTTCTGCGGCGCCAGGCAGCCTACACGGCGACGACAATCGCCGAATGGTTCCGGGCCCAAGGCAAGCATGTGCTGCTGATCATGGACTCGATCACCCGTTTTGCCCTGGCCCAGCGTGAAATTGGTCTTTCAACCGGGGAGCCCATGGGCAGCCGAGGCTATACACCTTCGGTATTTGCCCTGTTACCACCGCTGATGGAGCGCGCTGGAGCGTTGTATGGGCAAGGCTCCATTACGGGGGTCTATACGGTTCTGGTCGAGGGTGACGATATGAATGAGCCCGTGGCTGACCATATGCGTGCCATTCTCGACGGGCATATTGTCTTGAGTCGCAGTGTGGCGGCCCGTGGGCATTGGCCGGCCATCGATGTGTTGCACAGCATCAGTCGACTGGTGGGCGCCCTGCATACCCCAGAGCGCAAAACCCAAGTCGAGCGCCTGCGTTCAGCCCTTGGCAATTATCAGAACAGCGTGGACCTGATCGAACTGGGCGCCTATGAAAAGGGCTCACAGCCGCTGCTGGACACCATGATCGACTTGAAGCCCGAGTTCGATGCGTTGTTGCAGCAAACCCCGCAAGAACATTTCTCCGCATCAAGCACCTGGCAAACGGTTCATCAGTTGTTCCAACGGCTTGGCAAGGGGGTGAGCGATGCAAGATGAGTGGCGCAAGTCGCGGCAATTGAATGCGGCCTCTCGTTTGCGTGCCATGCAGCGGGAAAGGGCGCAGCTCGCCTACAACCGCAGTCTCCATGAATTGGCCCAAGCCGAGCATCGGTTGAGGGCGGAGCAGGTACGCTACGACAGCGTCCAGGCGAACCATGAAGCGTTGGGATGCATTGGCGCCACGCTCGATCCCTCCCAGCACGAACAACGCCTATTGGCGCAGACAGCCGCTTTTCAGCGACTTGAAGCCGCGCATCAGCCCGTCATCGAGGCGCGAAGCCTGTCGCATTCGGCCATGTCACAGCTGCTCAAGTGCAAAGTGAACGAAGACCTGATCGACAAGGCCAAGGATCGGCTGCAGGTGCTGCTGGATAAAGCGGCGCGCGAATACGAAGCCATCGACATTTTTGATGCACAGCAAGCTCAGGGGATGGGACATGGCCGTTAAAGTAGGGGCATCGTTGTGGACCATGGCGGCGGATCAGCAACGTCCTCCCGCTCGCGACACACAGGCCAAGGACTTCGAGCGAAAAATAGGCCTGCATGATCAATCACCCGCCTCAAACGAGAGCACAGGTCAGCAGCGCAACCCCCAGGTGATGTCAGAGCAGCGACTAGCGCACTCCGCCATTGCCGAGGCGGATCTGGCGCGGGTCGTGCAATCGCGTTCCATCGGTGCGTCAACGTCCATGACTGCCGAGGCGCTTGAGCTGTATGCGCTGGGTGCACACGCCGGGCATCACCTGTCTTATCTGCCCGATGTATTCCTGGCGGAGCCGGGAGTGCACGGCGTTGCTTCAATCGACACTGAGCAAGCCTATTCAGCCCCTTCCAGCGCTTTGTCGACGACCTCGGCGATTTTCTCCACGCCCGGTGCTGTCCTGGCACAAGGCTCCGATAGACCCCGGATCGAGCCCGTTACCATCGAGCAGCAGGGCACAGAGGACTCCACCGGTCAGCCGCTGTTGAGCTATTTGAATGGGAAATGGCCGGATCGACATTTTCAGTTCCTGCCTCGAGGTAAAGGTCTGGAGTTGTTGGTACGTGACTACCGGCTCACCGCGCAAGAACGCGATGAGCTGATAGAAGAGCTCGCTCGCCGGGCTTCATCGATGTCTGAACGCCCGCAGCAGATCTGGCTCAACGGTCAGCAGGTCTGGCGCGCATCGCCTCTTTCGAACGATTACACAGGTGAACACGATGGCCGTTGAAGCGATCGGTAATGAGCTGAGTTCCACCACGTCGGAGTTGGCCCAGAGCCGTCTGGGGCAGGAAGATTTCATCAAGTTGTTTTTGACCGAGTTGACATTTCAAGATCCGCTGGAGCCGATCAACAATCGTGAGTTCCTGGCGCAGATGGCGCAGTTCGCCAACCTTGAACAAACCCGGATCACCAACGAAAACACCGACAACCTGGTGTCCATGAATGCCACTTCGCAGTCCCTGGGCCTGCTGGGGCGCCAAGTTGAAGTCAGCATCACCACGGGGGGAACGGCGATTGGCTCAGTGACGGCGATTGCGTTTTCATCGACCGGGCCGGTGCTGTCCGTCAAACGAACCGACGGTACGGTCCTCACTGACGTGCGACTGTCACAAATCAAACTGGTCAGGCAGGGGGCGTGATGCTGCAAGCTTTCTTTAATGGAATGAGTGGCCTGTTTTCCTTCGCCAAGGGCTTGGATAACGTCTCCAACAACGTGTCGAACATGAACACGCCCGGCTACAGGGGCAGCGATACTTTTTACCGTGCCGTTAACGGGCAGGATGGCCAGAGTTTTGGTTCAGGCATCGCCGGTACCCAAGTCCGTATCAAGCCGGGTGAGAATCGCCAGACAGGCAATAACACCAACGTGGCGATCAATGGCGCCGGTTATTTCGTTCTTCGCGATGAGCCGGGCGCGCTGTCATACACCCGCGCCGGACAATTCGAGGTGGATAAGGACGGCTATCTGGTCGATACCATCAGCCAGCAGCGCATTGCGGGTATCGACTCGTCCGGGAATCTGCGCGATATCAATATCCAGGGGCAGCGCACCTTGCCGCCGCAAGCGACCACCCGAGTCGAAATGGTGGGGGCCTTGGCTCGCACCGGTACTACGGAGGCGACCCATCAGATCAACGCGATCCAGGTGTTCGACTCGACCGGTGCGAGCCATACCCTGAGCGTAAAGTTCGAACCGAAAACGACGCCCGCCAATAGCTGGAGTGTCACGGTTTCCGACGCGAGCGGTGTTCAGTTGCAGACCGGCACCATCGCCTTCGGTATCGATGGCAGCCCCGCTACCGGTTTCAACACGTTGTCGGTTCCGTTGACGGTTAATGGCAAGGTCCAGAACATTGTGCTGGATTTCGGAACACCGGGTAGCTTCAACTTGGCCTCCCAAGTCGCCAGCGGACCGAGCCATACACTGGGTGCGCGCGTGGTCGATGGTAGCGCGGTCGCCGGCCTGAATAGCTTCGCATTCGATGAGAAGGGCATCCTTAAATTCACCTACGCCAATGGCGAGAAACGGGATGGCAGCCAGCTGGCACTGGCGGACTTCGCGGATGAAAGTGCCTTGATCGCGGGCGCCAATTCGCTCTACCACGCGCCTTCTTCCATGACGGCAGAGTTTGGCCGCGCAGGGGAGAAGCAGTTTGGGCGTATCCAGGGCGGTTACCTGGAGTTGTCCAATGTCGATCTGGCCCAGGAGTTCGGAGACATTCTGATCATTCAGCGCGGGTATCAGGCCAGCTCAAGGGTGATGACAGTCTCCAATGAAATGCTGGAACAGCTGTACAACGGAACGAGAGGGGGCTGACCAATGAGGATGTTGGGTTTTGTCGGCACGGCTCGCCTGCGCATGGCCTGTGAGCGGTTACCGGCCGTGGCCAGGCACTGGTATGAGCAGTGGTGCATGCCGGATGCACACCACACCTGCGAAGTGAGCTGTTCGGCCCTGGATGATTCAAGTGAGTGGGCATCGACACTGGCTTGGCAGAGTGCCAAATCCGTCAATGGCTCAATCAGCCTGGCAGGTGAGGGGGCTTCGATGGTCTTCGGTCCTTTCATGCATGACGCACCCGAGGACGAGACCGCGAGGCATCTGGTACGCGAAGCACAATTGGCGCTGATCAATCATTTGCTTGAGGTCCTTGGGCAAAGCGGCGTTTCCCATTTAACCGTCGAGTCACCTCGGCCGTTCTCGGGTTTACTCAGTGCCCAGGTATTGCTGCAACTGCGCGTCGGTCAATCGACGCTGCATCTGTCGCTGGATGCGGCATTGTTCAATGCTGCGCTTGAGAAACCCATTGCTCGCACGCCGTTGATTGAGCGTAAGCACGCATTGGGTAACGCTCGGGTGAAGTTGTCGGTGCGTCTCCCCTTGGCAAGCCTCTCCATCGGTGAGATGCAGGATTTGCGTCCTGGGGACACCTTGCGGGCCAGTGCATTGCTGGCCGATCCGGTCTCGCTGCAGCTGGCCGAAGGCCCTGTGATCGCGAGTGGTTACTTGGCTAAGCAGCAAGGTCAAGTCGCCGTGCAGTTGATTTCCCATGAATGAATCAGGAGTGTTGGTGTGACGGCAACGGTAGATGTAATTGAGTTGGAAGAAGCCCGGATGGCGGTCAATGACGGGCAGTCACCGCTGATCAAGCGAGACATGAATTTGATCAAGCATGTGGTCGTGGAATTGGTGGTGCAGCTCGGTCACGCCTCCATGAGCGTGGATGAGTTGTTCGCGCTGAAGGCTGGCGACGTGGTCAAGCTGTTGGAGCAGGTCCATGAACCGGCATCGCTGTGCCTGGACGGTAAACCGGTTGCCCGGGGCAATCTGGTGGCAGTCGATGACAACTTTGGCATTCAGTTGACGGAAATACTGTGACGCCTGAAACCGTAGCCCAACCGCTGGGATTAGCGTTACGGCAGGATGATCCGCTGTCGTTTATGTTGATGATCAAAGTGATGCTGATCACGGCTGTTTTATTGGCCGTGGTCTACGGCGTAATGCGTTGGTATGCGCGACGTCAAGCGGGCACCGGCAGACCTTTAGCGGATCTGACCGAGTTGCATTGTGTACGCGCTGTGCGATTGTCAACCAAGACCAAGGTGTATCTGCTCAAGACCGAAACGTCGCAGGTCCTGGTCACTGAATCTTCAAATGGAGCGACCGTGACCCTCTTGCCAGAACAATCCTCATCCTCTGCGTTGGATGTCCGCTCTTGAAGTGCTCGATATGACCCGCCACTTGCTGTTCCTGGTGCTCAGCGGCTTTGCACCCTTTGTGGCGGCCGCGGATGACTTCTCTGAATGGGGAAGTTTGCACATCAATCAGATTCAGTCGCCAGTCAGCGTTGTGGCCTTGCTGACGGCGCTGTCGTTCCTGCCGTTTTTGGTCATTTCCCTGACCACGTTCACACGCAACATCGTGGTGTTGTCATTGACCAGGCAGGCGTTGGGGCTGCAGCAGACGCCGCCGAATATCGTGTTGATCGTACTGTCGATGTTCTTGACGTTGTTCGCCATGGCTCCAACCTTGGAAAAGGCCTATGACGCAGGCATCAAGCCATTCCTGGCGAACAAAGTAGGGCTTGACGGTGCCGCGTTGCAAGGCTGGGTGCCGATTCGCGATTTCATGATCAGGCAGACCCATGAAGAGGATTTGCGACTGATTTATGAATTGGCCAAGGATCCGCTGCCGCAAGCGCCGGAAGGGCTGTCCCCGGTGAAGCTGGTGCCGGCATTCATGTTGAGCGAGCTGAAGCTGGCTTTTCAGATCGGCTTCATGATCTTCCTACCGTTCTTGATCATCGACTTGGTGGTGGCGTCAATCCTGATGTCGTTGGGGATGATCATGGTGCCCCCCATCACGATTTCCTTGCCATTGAAGATCATGCTGTTTCTGTTGATCGACGGTTGGGGCCTGATTGCCCAGACGTTGATGCGCAATCTCGGCTAGGGCAAAGGTGCAGCCTTCCATGGTGACGGATGAGCCCAGCAATGAAGGCGATGACGAGCAAGCGTTGTGGCGCGACTGGCTGGACAGCAAAACAGAGGCGGCCAGGAGCCGGTTGTTCTTTTTTTATGGCCAGTGGCTTCGGATGATTGCCGGGCTTTTGTATTCTCGCTACCCGCATCCATTGGCTGAGTGGGGGGATTATGTGAACCTGGCCTCGATGGGTCTTTTGCAGGCCATTGACCGGTTTAATCCGGGGTTGGGCACGCGTTTCCAGTCCTATGCCGAACCTTATGTAAAAGGTAGCGTGCTCAAGGGGCTGTCCTGTTACGTAAGTGATCGACGGCGCTATTACCGAGAGCGGCTGGAGAGTCTTTCCGGCATGCAAGAGGAGGGGCGAGCGGAGTCCGATCTGGAGCAGGTGGCGAACGTCGCTATCGGCTTGGCGTTCGGGCTGTTTTTGGAGTCTGGGATCGTTGATCCGGAACCCAAGGACAATAACCCCTTAAGCCTCTACGAAGTGGAGCGTGAGAGCGATACGCTGGAGGCGTGCGTGAAGCTTCTTTCGGCGAATGAACAACGGGTTATCCAAGCTCACTATCACCAGCATTTAAGTTTTACCGAGATCAGTGAGCTCATGGGTGTTTCGAAGTCACGGGTTTCACAATTGCACGCCCAGGCGTTGAAAAATATTCGGATAAGCCATGCAAGATTAATGGCCGGGGATAGTTGGTAGCATCGGTGGGGTAAGTAGGGATCGGGCAAAGCCGCAGCAGATGCCGTTGGATCGGCGAAACCTAAGAAAACACTATAAAAAGAGTAAGACAATTGACTCACCAGCACTGTACGCAAATCAGGCGCGCTTGGATTCCACGACGGTTTGCAAACCGAAACTTGGTCGCTGTGTTGTATCGCGCAACAGGCGAGGCAATGAAGCCGTTAGGCAAGGGCAGGGCCTTGAACTTCCTGCCTTTGCTGATTGGCGCATTGGCTTTTTTCATGGTGATCGGGCCGCGTGCGTTGGACCCGCAAAATATTGCCTGGTTGGGAAATGGCGATCCGGCCACTCACTATCTGGGCTGGTCGTTCTTCAGACAATCACCGTGGTCGTTTCCTATCGGTCTGAACCCCTCCTACGGGCTCGAACTTAGCAACAGCATCGTTTTTTCGGACTCCAACCCGCTCCTGGCATTTGTATTCAAACCATTCGCGTCATTGCTGCCTGAGCCTTTTCAATACTTTGGTATCTGGTTGCTGGCTTGCTTCATGCTTCAGGCATGGTTTGCCTGGAAATTGGTGGGATTGATTACACCCAATATTACTGTCGCCGCTCTCGGTGCGGCGCTGTTCTTATTTGTGCCGCCAATGATCCTGCGCATGACAGTACACCTGTCTTTGGGCGGGCATTTTTTGATTCTCGCGGCGTTGTACCTGAACCTGCATCCAGCGTTACGAAAAAGACGCTTGGCCTGGGGGGGATTGTTGGCGGTGGCTGCGTTGATCCATGCCTACTTACTGGCAATGATTGCACTTATTTGGCTGGCTGACCTTGCTGCTAAATGCTCTAGACGCCGGCTGTCTTTTGGCGCTGCGGTCGTCGAGTTGGGCTTGCTGTTTTCTCTGGTGACCTTGTGTTGCTGGCAGGCCGGTTATTTCACCGTCGAGCGCGCAGGTGTTAGCTCTGACGGATTCGGTCTGTACCGGGCAAACGTCTTGACGCTGTTCAACCCCCAGAACTGGTCGTATGCGTTGAAAAATCTTCCCGGCGCATTGGGGGACGGTGACGGTTTCGCTTTCCTGGGGGCAGGCCTGATTGTGCTATCGATTTGTGCCTTCGCAGGATGGTTGCGTGGTAATACCGGGCTTGGTTCTGCGCTGTATAAACGGCCGATGCTTGGTTTGGTGTTGGTCGGCCTGACTCTCTTTTCGTTCTCGAACCATGTGGCAATCGGCTCGTTCGAGCTTGGCTATTCCTTGCCTCCTCAGGTCATTTCCATCGCGAACATTTTCCGTGCCTCCGGGCGAATGTTCTGGCCGATGTACTACGTTGTGATTTTCATCATTATCTTCCTGATCGTTCGCGCCCATACGCCAAGAATTGCTGCGTATCTACTGGGAGCGGCGCTCTTGATACAAGTTTTCGACACTCACAGTGGTTGGTCGGACGTCAGAAAGAAATTCATGGTCAAACCTGCATCCGAATGGGCGACACCCTTCGTTGATCCATTCTGGAAAAACGCTGCAGCTCATTACCAGAAAATTCGGTGGGTCGTGCCGCAGAATCTTTCCCCGCATTGGCTTTCCGTTTCTGCCTTTGCAGCTCTGCATCATTTACCAACGGACGCCGTTTACCTTGGGCGGATGAGTACTCAGCAATGGCGACAGGCTGATGAAAAAGCGACCCTGGCCTTAACCTCGGGCAAGTACGAACCGGATTCGCTGTACTTGATGGACAACCGGGCCATGTTGCGTGCGCTGGGAACCGTTGATACATCCGCTGATCTTTTTGCCAGAATCGATGGTTTTACCGTGCTTGCGCCTGGTTGGAAGCAGTGCCGCGAATGTCCGCAGTTGACGAATGAACAGGCGCCGACAGCCGCCCCACTTGAGCTTGGGCATACCGTGCGATTCGACCAACGTGATTCAGGTACGGCGTATTTGGCGAAGGGCTGGGCTGATGCGGAGCAATGGGGCACTTGGTCCGAGGGAACCTATGCGGAGATTGTATGGCGAGCAACTACCCCCGTACATTCCGTGCGCTTGGAGGCATCAGCCTTTCTTGCACCGGGGCGTACACAGCAGAAAGTCATTGTTCTTATCAATGGTCAGCAGGCTTCGACCCATACGCTTGATCAATCAGAAGGCAACATCCTCGAAATACCCGTCACACCCACGATGCAACAACGCGTTGCCGATCAAGGTTTCTTGAAAATGCAATTGCAATTTGCGGACGCGATCAGTCCGCAGCAGCTCGGCTTGGGCGATGATGCCCGGGTACTCGCGGTGGGATTGAAGGCGATGACTGTCAATTAACCTGCGGGGTAATGGCTCGGGGGCCAAGACATACAGTATTGCCTACAAAGCTACGGTGCTGGATGCGTGCAGGAAACTGAGAAGGTTTATCGCGACTGCAAGAAGCGGTGGGAGCGAGCTCGCTCGCGAAGACGTCGGCACATTCAGCATCGAGGCCAACTGATCCACCGCTATCGCGAGCAAGCTCGCTCCCACAGGAGGGGCTGGGCCAGTCGATAAACTGAGGTTCATCCCCCGATCAAGGTGGGAGCGAGCTTGCTCGCGAAGACGTCGGCACATTCAACATCGAGGCCAACTGATCCACCGCTATCGCGAGCAAGCTCGCTCCCACAAGGGGGCTGTGTCAGTTGAGGAATTCAGGTTCATCACCGATCCGGCGTGCAACCTGGCCTCAGCCCAAATCCCCAGCCTCATGCCGCTCCGGCACCTGGCTCGCCTCATCCCCCCACGTGCGGTTGACCCGCTGTCCGCGCAGGACGGCGGGGCGCTTGGCAATGTCTTCCGCCCAGCGCTGCACATGGGTGTATTCGTGGGCACTGAGGAATTCGGCGGCGCCGTACACGTTGTTGCGCACCAGTTGGCCATACCAGGGCCAGACCGCGATGTCGGCGATGGTGTAGTCGTTGCCTGCCAGGTATTGGCTTTCGCCGAGGCGGCGGTCCAGGACGTCGAGTTGACGCTTGGTTTCCATGGTGAAGCGATTGATCGGGTATTCGAGTTTCTCCGGCGCATACGCGTAGAAATGCCCGAAGCCACCGCCCAGGTACGGGGCAGCGCCCATCTGCCAGAACAGCCAGTTCAGTGTTTCGGTGCGGCCCGCCGGATCGGTGGGCAGGAAGGCGCCGAATTTTTCCGCCAGGTAAAGCAGGATCGAGCCGGATTCGAAGACCCGAATGGCGGGTTCCACGCTGCGGTCCAGCAGGGCCGGGATCTTGGAGTTGGGGTTGATCTCGACAAAGCCGCTGGAGAACTGGTCGCCCTCGTTGATGCGGATCAGCCAGGCATCGTACTCCGCGCCCGTATGACCCAGCGCCAACAGTTCCTCCAGCAGGATGGTTACCTTCACGCCGTTGGGCGTGGCCAGGGAATAGAGCTGCAGCGGGTGCTTGCCAACCGGCAAGGTTTTTTCATGGGTCGGCCCGGCGACAGGGCGGTTGATGCTGGCGAAATGGCCGCCAGACGGGGCGTCGTTTTTCCAGACCTTGGGCGGAACGTAGGACGCTTTACTCATCGGGACATACCTCATCGTTGCTTGCGGTGTGATCCCCCAGAGTCTACCGCTGTTCGCTCATGATTCGTGCGACTTCACCGGAAGCCTTGAGTTCTTCGAATGCGCGTTGGGCCTTGGCGACGACTTCATCCGGCGTGCTCAGGCTGAAGGCCAAGTGGACCCTGTGGGGTTGTTCGTCGAGGATATAGACCTCTTCCAGCGAAGCGAAATCCACTTGCGCATCCTGGCTCATCAGGCGTGCGGTGTTCTCCGGCATCGGCAGCAATTGGATCTGGCGATTGAGCAGTTTCTGAAAGTTGTCGTGGTTGTTGGCCGAGATGACCAGCCGGGTGAACCCGCGCTGCTGCAGGTAAATCTGCTTGGCGTCGTTTCGTACCACGCCGATGCTGTACTGCTTGGCCTCCTCGAGGCTGCTGACAGTGATGTCGCGGTTATCACGCAGTTTATAGAGCCGGCTCGCCACCCGATGTATTTCACCCACCCATTTGAACAATGTCTCCCGGGCCGGGGTGCGGTCCAGCGGGAAGATCAGTACGTTGGGCTCGTGCAGCGCTTTTTCGTAGGCCCGGGCCCACGGGTACAGCGACAGGCTGTAGTCGGTGAGCTGCGCGTTTCTCAGTGTCTCCTCGGCAATGCGAATGCCCGGCCCGACGACCTTGTCGTCACGCTGATAGGCGTACAGGGAGTCTTCGGTGACGACTTCGATTGTGTCGGCGTGGCTTGCCAGGCTGATCGAGGCGAGTAGCAGGCATGAGCAGAGTGTCAGGCGAATGTGCATATGCAGACCTCATGGCGCGCGGTAGTCGTTACAGGGCGACGCGGTCGCGTCCCTGGTGTTTGGCCCGATACAGCGCCTGGTCGGCGCGTTGCAGCAATTGATCGAAATGGTCCATGGTCTCCGGGTCCAGTTCGGCAACGCCGATGCTCACGGTGACGAAAGGCGAGACCTTGGAGCCGCTGTGGGGCAGCTCGCGTTCCGCCAGGCTGGTGCGAAAGCGTTGAGCCGCTTGGCAGGCCTGTGCGGCGTCGACATTGGGCAGGACGACGACGAACTCTTCGCCGCCCACGCGGGCGGTCAGTTCGCCAGAGCGGCCGAACACGCTGCGCAGGGCCTCTGCGATTTCTTTCAGGCAAAGATCGCCCTGCATGTGGCCGTAGGTGTCGTTGTAGATCTTGAAGAAATCGACGTCGCACATGAGCACGGCCAGCGGGGTGTTGTGGCGGATTGCCCGACGAAACTCGATTTCCTTCAGTTCGTCGAAGTAGCGACGATTGGCCAGGCCCGTCAAGGCATCGTGACGGGACAGCGCTTCGAGCGATTGGTTGGCCGCTTTCAGTTCCGCGGTGCGTGCCTCCACCAGTTCGGCCATTTGATCGCGGCTGGCGGCCAGGGCCAGTTCGTCCGAATGCTGGCGCTCGAGGTGGGCGTACAGATTGTCCTGGAGTTCGTTGACCTGGAATTCCAGCAGGCTCAGTTCGTCCTGGCGATTCACCGCCCGTTGCAGCTTGAGGTGATGTTTGAGGGTATGCGGCGCGAGTTCGCCCAGGTGACGGGCGATATGCACCACATGCACGGTCACCAGGCGGTTGAACATGGTCATGACCAACCCGGCCAGCAGCAGGGACTGGATGAGCTGGGTGATGACGATGCTGCGTGCTTCGCTCCAGAGACGCTCCCACAGCAGGTTGTTGTCGCCTTCGATGGTCAGCTCACCGACTTTCTCATGGGCCCCGGCGTAGGGCTCGGCGATAAGCTGGCGATGCAGCACTGGTACCACGCCCGATTGACCGACGGCGTATCGATTGAGTTCGATGACTTCCGGCGCTTGCCCGGGGCGCAGGATGTTCAACACCACGCGCCCCACGGGGGCCGCCGCGGCGACGCTGGTGATTTGCTGGTCGAGGGATTCGCGGTCCAGTTCCCAAATGGCGTAGGCCAAGGTGTTCTGGAACACCTGATCGATCAGGGCCAGCTCCGAATTCATTTCCGCCAGGTTGTTTTCCCAGGCCAGCCAGGTACGCCAGGTGACCATCGCCAGGGTAAAGAACAGGCAGAACAACAGCGTTGCCAGCACCAGGCGCCGGCCCAGGGAGCTGAACGCCTTGGTCGGTGGTGGCTGGGACGCCGCCGTGCGGAAAGAGTCCCCCATGTCATAACCATTTGCGCAGGATGGCGTCGTAGACCCCATTGCGACGGATGGTCTCAAGGCCGGCGCGGAATTTCTCCACCGTCTCGGCCGGCGTCTTGCGACTGAACGCCATGCTCAGGCCGTCTGGGCTGCTCAGTTCGGGAAGGGCCAGCGAGCGGATCAGCACCTTGTCCGGGTCTTCGCCATTCTGGCGAGTCAGGTACAGCGCGTTGAGCTCGTTGGAAATCCACAGCTCCACGTGATCGACCTTGAGCTTGCGGTAGTTGTGTTCGTACTTGGTGCTCGACTGCAGTTCCTCGCCGATGCGAAAACCCTTCGAGACCAGGTATTGCTCGCCCACGTCCTGATTGACCGTGGCGATCTGGTGACCATGGGCGTCGGCCAGCGAGTCGAGTTTTACCGGTCGGTCCGCCAGCGAGTAGATGTACCACTGCGTCGGGCCAATGGTGCCAACCCACTGGAAAAGCGATTCGCGAGCAGGCGTGCGGACGATCGAATAGATCAGCACATTGCTTTCGTTGAGCGCCAGCTCGTAGGCCCGGGCCCAGGGCATGGGCTGGATAGGCGCGTCCATGCCGACCTCCTTGAGCACGGCCTGGACCACTTCGGTGCTCATGCCGGTCACGCGTCCGTTCTGCGTCATGTTGTAGGGCGGCAGCTCCTCCGTCACGATGCGCAGGGGTGTCTCTGCCGCGCAAGCGCTTGCAGCGAGGAACATCAGGACGCCCCACGTCAGCAGGCGATTCAGCGGCAAACTCATTGATCGTTACCCTATGCAACTGGCAGAGCCCGGCGAAGCCTGGGGCTATTATTGATAGGGTTATCGGCTGGGCTGGCGCCCGCTTGAGTCCGGCCTGTCGAAACCGACAGCCCAGCCGAAGGATCAACCGTTCAACAGCGTCATCGTCTGCGCCTGGTATCGGTCGCCCGCCACCACGCCTTCGCCTGCGAAAATCCCATCCAGATGGGCCAGTTCATCAGCGCCCAACACCACTGAAGCCGCCGCCACATTGCTCTCCAGGTACTTGCGCTGCTTGGTGCCCGGGATCGGGATGACGTGGTCACCCTGGGCCAATACCCAACCCAGGGCCAGTTGCGAGGCGCTGATGCCCTTGTCCGCGGCCAAGGCCTTGACCCGTTCGACCAGCGCCAGGTTGCGCTTGAAGTTGTCGGCCTGGAAGCGTGGGCTGAAGCGGCGGTAATCGTCGGCGGCGAAGTCTTCCGGCGATTTCAGTTCGCCGGTCAGGAAGCCTCGGCCCAAGGGGCTGTAGGCAACGAACGCAATGCCCAGGCGCTTGCAGGTATCGAGCACGCCATTGTGTTCAGGCTCGCGGGACCACAACGAGTATTCGCTTTGCACCGCCGCCAGCGGATGCACGGCGTGGGCCCGTTGGATGGTCTCGGCGCTGGCCTCCGAGATGCCGAGATGGCGGACCTTGCCGGCCTTGACCAGCTCGGCCATGGCGCCGATGGTTTCCTCGACAGGCACTTCGGGATCGATGCGGTGTTGGTAGTAAAGATCGAGGTAGTCGGTTTCGAGGCGCTTGAGGCTGCCCTCGATCGATTGCCGGACGTATTCGGGACGGCCATTGACGCCCCGGGCATGGGGATCGCTGCTGCGCACCAGGCCGAACTTGCTGGCCAGGTAGAGGCTCTGCCGCTTGCCCCGCAGGGCGCGTCCCAGCAATTGCTCATTGGTGTAGGGCCCGTACATGTCGGCGGTGTCGAACAGCGTCACGCCCAATTCCAGGGCGCGGTGGAGCGTGGCAATCGCTTCTGCCTCGTCCACGCCCGTGGTGTAGAAGTCCGACATGCCCATGCAGCCCAGGCCGATGGACGAAACGTTAGGGCCGTATTGGCCGAGTTGGCGGGTCTTCATGATGTTTTGACTCCTGGATATGAACGACCCGTTCAGTGTCTGATAAGCGTTTTTCTGGATAAATACACAAATATTGGTTTAACTATTCGTGATTCCTGAATAGTGGGGCGCACATTGGACCGACTACATGCCATGCAGGTGTTCCGGCGCATTGTGGAGCTGGGCGGCTTCGGCAAGGCGGCCGATGACCTTGGATTACCCCGTGCCACCGTCAGCCTGTTGATCCAGCAGTTGGAGGCTCACCTCGGTGTGCAGTTGCTACAGCGCACCACCCGCCAGGTGCGCGCGACACTGGACGGCGAAGCGTATTACCAACGCAGCGGCCAGTTGCTGGACGACCTCGCTGACCTTGAGAGCTCGTTGTCGGCGCAAAGGAGCCAGCCTCGCGGTACGTTGAAGGTAGACATGCCGATCGCTTTCGGTTGCACCTGGATCCTGCCGCGCCTGCCGGACTTCTATCGGCGCTACCCGGCGCTGCAACTGGACATCGGTTTCCACGATCGCCAGGTTCATCTGCAGCGCGAAGGCGTGGATTGCGCAATCCGCGCTGGGCATGTCGTTGACCAGGCCCTGGTGGCCCGGCCTATCGTGCGGCTGCATCAACTGACCTGTGCCAGCCCCGACTACCTGGCACGCTTGGGCACGCCCCGGGGGTTGGACGACCTGGCGGCCCATCGGGCCATCTGTTTTGCGACTGGCAATGGCCGCTTCTTCCCGTTCGAATTCGAGGTGGCGGGGCAGGTGCACGAATGGCCATTGAGCGGTGAACTGACCGTCAACAATGCCGATGCCTACGTGACCGCCTGCGAAGCGGGATTGGGCTTGATACAGGTGCCGCGTTACCACGTGCAACAGCAATTGGCCGAGGGCCGCCTGGTTGAAGTGCTGGACAAGTACCGCGTGCCGACCTGGCCCATATCGGCGGTGTACCCGCCCCATCGGCAACTGTCGCCACGGGTGAGGGTATTTATCGATTGGGTGATCGAGTTATTGCATGGCGTGGCGGATACGCAGCCGGCGTTGATGGTGCGAGTCTGACGGCCAATCATTGATTTGCCCTGGGCTCGCTTGCAGGGTTGGACGGCCAGGTCGACAACGCCTGCTCGACAACCGCCTCCAGGGTCTCGCGAGTGAACCCAGCTTTGGCTTGAACGGCCATTCCGTGGGTCATGGCCATCACGAACGCGGCCAGCGCCGTGCAGTTGGCCGATTCCGGCAGGTCACCCTCCGTTTTCGCCCGTTCGAAGCGTTCCCGCAGCGACGCTTCTCCGGCTGCGCGTGCGTCGATCAAGGCCTGGCGGATGGGCTCGGCATCGTCCGAGCCGGCCAACGCGCCATGAATGCCAAGGCAGCCCTTGCGGTCCGGGTAGCGCGTATTCACCTCGACAGCCCCGCGAAGAATGTAGGCGGCAACGTCGCGTGAAGTGGGTTGTTCCAGCGCTGCCGGAAAGAAATCCAGGTAGTGCGCGTAGTAGCGCTCGAGTGCCCGGCGGAACAGCGATTCCTTGTTGCCGAACGCGGAGTAGAGCGCCGGGCGTTCCACTCCTGTGGCTTGCGTCAGGTCGGTGTAAGACGCGCCCTCGTAGCCTTTGCGCCAGAATACGCAAAGCGCCGCGTCCAGCGCCGTATCCACGTCGAACTCGCGTTGACGCCCCATCAGATCACCCCCGGCTTTTTCATAACGATCGATATTAAACTGCTTGACGGTCTCTGTCCAAATTCATACTGTTCGTTACACTAACGCTCGTTACGGTTGGCAAGTGCCTTCTTGGCGAGGGCGTTCAGGCATTCATGAAGAGGATTTACCCATGCAGAAATTACTGGCAGGCAAGGTTGCGCTCGTGACAGGTGGTTCCCGAGGGCTCGGTGCGACCCTCGCGCAGGCGCTCGCCGAACTAGGGGCGGATGTTGCGATCAGCTACGTGGCCTCGGCCGAGAAGGCCAGGGCCGTGGTGGAAAAGCTCGAGGCGCAAGGCGTCCGTTCCCGTGCCATCCAGAGCGACCAGGCCGACAGCACGGCGGCCAAGCCATTGATCGACGAGGTGATCGCGCATTTCGGCAAGCTCGACATCCTGGTGAACAACGCGGCGATCGCCGTCCAGGGCAAGACGGTCGATGATCCCGATCTCGACACCGTCAATCTCGATCGCCAGTGGCAGGTCAACGTCATGGGCGCGGTGGCGACCACGCGTGCGGCGGCTCCGGTGCTGGCGGACGGTGGTCGGATCATCTTCATCGGCTCGCTCCTGGGCGGTCACGTACCGTTCGCCGGGGCGGCCGATTATGCCGGGACCAAGGCGGCCATCGTCGGCTATGCCAAGGGTGTCGCACGGGATCTGGGGCCGCGCAATATCACGGTCAACGTCGTCCAGCCTGGCATCATGCCGACCGACATGGCGGCACAAGTGCTCGGCGACGGCGTGCCCGAGGCGATCCTCGACCTGCACCCCATCCGCCGCATCGCCACGCTCGAAGAAGTGGCGGCCACGGTGTGTTTCCTGGCCGGGCCGAACGGCGCCTATATCACGGGCAGCGCCATCGATGTGGCTGGCGGCTTGAGCATCTGACCCCCGCCCCCAATCCAACACTGAGGTGAATGACTCATGACCACTATCGGCATCATCGGGGCTGGCGAAGTTGGCAGCCATATCGCGCGAGCGGCCATTGCGAACGGCTATGAGGTTGTCATTGCCAACTCGCGAGGTCCCGAGACGTTACGCGGGCTGGTCGAAGCGCTCGGGCCGTCGGCGCGTGCGGCGACGGCTGCAGGCGCGGCCGCGGCGGGCGATTTCGTCATCGTGGCCGTCCCGCTCAAGGTCGACAACGATATGCCCGTGGAGGCGCTTGCAGGGAAGGTCGTGCTCGACACGAATAACTACATGGTCTGGCGTGACGGCCATATCCCGGTCATCGATTCGGGGCAAAAGACCGTCCATGAACTTCGCCAGGAGCAGCTGCCCACTTCCCGGGTGGTCAAGGCGTTCACCCACATCCAGGCGCCGCGGATCCTCACGTGGGGCAGGCCGGCCGGCTCTCCCGACCGGCTGGCCCTGTCAGCTTCCAGCGATTATGCCGATGCGTTGGAGATCGTCACGCGCCTGTACGACCAGTTCGGTTTCGACACGGTGGATAACAGCCCGTTGAGCGAGTCGTGGCGCAGTGCTCCCGGACAGCCGGCATGGAAGCAGGAGCGCCAGAGCCGATCCGAGCTGCTCGCCAACCTTGCCAAGGCGCGTCTCGTCAAGGCTTCTGCCGTTGGGTGAACGTACCGATGAACACCTCGGACGCCTGGGCGGCCGGGTGTTCGCGCGGGCTGCCCAGGGTATTGAACGCGCCCGCGTTATTTTCAAGCCTTGACCCAACGCTGGCGGCTCCAGCCGCTCAAGGTATCGACGCCGAGTACCAATAGCAGCATCGCCACGATGACCGTGCTGCCCTGGGCCTCCTGGAACAGGCTGAGGCTGACATAAAGCATTTGCCCAAGCCCTCCGGCACCGACAAAGCCGAGCACGCTGGCCATGCGGATGTTGTTTTCCCAGCGATACAGGACGTAGGCCAGCAATTGCGGCATCAGGTTGGGCAGTGTCCCGTAGCAGAACGCCAATACGGCGTTGCCGCCTTGCAAACGGATGGCGTCGGCCGGTTCGGAAGGGGTATTTTCCAACGCCTCGGCGAACAGGCGACCGAGTACGCCGGTGGTGTGCAGGGCGAGCGCCAGGGTGCCGGCATTTGGGCCGAGCCCGGCGGCCAGGACCATCAGTGCGGCCCAGACCAACTCCGGAACCGCGCGCAAGGCATTGAGTATCAGGCGCGAGGCACTCTGCAAAGGCCAGCCGAAGCGTCCGGCCGCAGGCAAGGCCAACAGCAGGCCGAACACCGCCGCGAGCAGGGTGCCGAGGGCGGACATGGCCAGGGTTTCCAGGGCTCCGTGACCGATTGCTTTCAGATGGCCGGGGCTCAGGTCCGGGCTGAGAAAACGCTGCGCATAAGCACCCATCCGCGCCAGGTTGCCGTCGTCGCCCAGCGTGCCCAGGTCGATGCCCAGGTAAAGGAACGATGTAATGACGGCTGCACCGATGGCCAGGAGCAGCACCAGATTGAACAGGCGATTCATGCCAGCCTCCAACGCAGAAGCCGGCTGAGTTGATCGGCAAGCAGCACCAGCAACAGGAACGTCAGCAGCAGGCTGGCCACTTCGCCACCAGCGAACATTCGCAGCGACAGGTCCATTTGCTGGCCCAGGCCGCCGGCGCCGACGAAACCCATCACCACCGAGGCGCGGATGGCACATTCCCAGCGGTAAACCGTGTAGGACACCAGTTCCGCGGCGACATTGGGCAGGATCCCATAGCAGAAGGCGGCGAGCCGACCGCTGCCTGACCGCAACAGTGCGTGGGCCGGGCGCTGGTCCACCGACTCGTAGATTTCCGCATAGACCTTGCCCAGCATGCCGCTGTAGGTAATGGCAATGGCCAATACGCCCGCCGTCGGGCCGAGGCCGACCGCACGCACGAAGAGCAGGGCCCAGACGATTTCCGGGACGCTGCGCAGGAAGATCAGCAGGCCACGAACCGGCCAGCGCAGCCACTGCCCGCCGGGGCCGGGGTGGCCGCCTCGGGAGGCTGCCGACAGCGACAGGGCGCGGCTGGCCAACAGGCTGGCGGGCACCGCCAGCAGCAACGCCAGAGCCATGCCGGCCGTTGCGATGGCCAGGGTTTGCAGGGTGGCCTGCCAGAGCAACGCAAGGAATTCCTCGCCATGGGCCGGCGGCCAGAAGGCTGACACGAAACGGCCCATCTCGCTTTGACTGTCACTCTTGAGCAGCACGCCGAGGTCCAATTCGCTGAACTGGATGCCCGGCCACAGCAACACCAGGGCCAGCAGACTGAGCAGCAGGCGAGGGCGGGTGGCGGGGTCTCGGGTATCGCGTGTCAGCATCGGGGAATCTGCACGCTCAAGGACGCGGGGGGCGTTGTTGGTGAAGACTGCAGCTGTTCGTTGGCGTAGAGCGTGTCGAGCAACGGACGGTCGACCGCCTCGGTTGGCAGGTCGAACAGGATCTGCCCGTCCCGCAGGCCAATGACCCGGGAAAAGTGCGCCAAGGCCAGTTCCACCGCATGCAGGCTGGCGACCAGGGTGACGTTGTGTTCCCGGGCGTGGCGGCAAAGCACCGAAAGCGTGTGCTCGGCCAATACCGGGTCCATGGCCGAAACCGGTTCGTCGGCCAGCAACACCTCCGGCGCCTGGTACAACACCCGGGCAATGCCCACGCGTTGCAGTTGTCCGCCGGACAGCTGCTGGCATTGCGCGAACAGTTTGTCGCCCAGGTCCAACTGGGCCAATGCCGCCCTGGCGCCTGGAATATCCAGCGGGTGCAACAGGTTCAACAGGCTTTTACCGATGCCCCACTGGCCGAGCTTTCCGGCCAGGACCGCCGTCACCACACGCTGGCGCGGCGGCAGGGGCGGCGATTGGTGAATCAGGCCAATACGCGCCCGTAAGCGCTGGCGCTGGCGGGCAGACAATTGCCAGGCGCGCTCGCCCAATATTTGCGTGTCGCCGCTATCCGGTTGCAGGGCGGTGGCCAGTACATTGAGCAAACTGGATTTCCCCGCGCCGGACGGGCCGATGATGGCGACCTGTTCGTTCGCGCCGATGTGCAAGTCCACGCCACGCAGCGCCTGGACGCCGTTGGCATGGGTAACGCTGACCTGGGTCAGTTGCAGGGTCATTTGAGCAGTTCGGCGGCGCGTGCGGCTTCCTCGATGCCCTTGTAGTTCTCAGGCTTGGTTTCGATGAAGCGACTGGCGGCTTGCAGGTCGAGGATTTCCTTGTCCTTCGGGTTGGCCGGGTCAAGTGCGAGGAAGGCGGCCTTGATCTTGGCCGCCAACGCGGGGTCGAGGGTTCCGCGCACCGTCCAGTTGTAGTCGAAGTAGGCTGGGGTGGTGGCGAAGACCTTGACCTTGTTCGTGTCGACCTTGCCAGCGGCGACCAGTTTTTCCCAGACGCTGGCGTTCAGTACCCCGGCGTCGACCTTGCCGGCCTGGACCCAGGCGACGGTGGCGTCGTGGGCGCCCGAATAGCCGACGCGGCTGAAGTAGCTCTCTGGCTTGATGCCGTCCTGGAGCATGAAATAGCGCGGCATGAGACTGCCGGATGTCGACGATACCGAACCGAAGGCGAAGGTCTTGCCCTTGAGGTCGGCCAGGGATTTGACGGTCGGGTCGGCGGTGATGAATTTGCTGGTGAACTGGGCGTCCTGTTCGCGCTGGACCAGCGGGATGGCGTTGCCGGTTTTCAGGCGCGCCTGGACGAAGGTGAAGCCCCCCAGCCATGCCATGTCGATCCGGTCGGTGGCCAGTGCCTCGACCACGGCCGGGTAGTCGCTCACGGGGACGAACTCGACCTTCATGCCGGTTTGCTGTTCCAGGTAAGCCCCCAGCGGCTTGAACTTGCGCAGCAGCTCGGTGGGGGCCTCATCGGGAATCGCGCTGACTTTCAGGGTGTCGGCGGCCTGCGCCAGCCAGCTGCAAAACGACAGGGCAACACCAGCGGCCAATGCCAGGGAAGGCTTGAGCATGGAAGATCTCCGGTAGAGAAAGGCAAGGAATGTCGAAGCATCACGCCCACATGGATGGCGGTACGCCGTTCTGTGAGGGTAGACGAAGGAGAGGGATGTTAACCGTTTCTGGTTATGAACTCACCCCGTTCCCTGTGGGAGCGAGCTTGCTCGCGATAGCGGCGTGTCAGTCACGAACCTTGCCACTGATCCTCCGCTATCGCGAGCAAGCTCGCTCCCACGGGGGCTGTGGTGGACGGGAGAACCGAGGCCTCTGTCAGGCGAGGCCCCGGCGAACAGCAGGTCAGAACAGCTTGGTGAATAACCAGTAGAGGCTGCCCGACAGCAGGATGGCGGCAGGCAGCGTCAGTACCCAGGCCATCAACAGGTTGCGGATGGTGCGCATCTGCAGGCCAGAGCCGTTGGCGACCATGCTGCCGGCCACGCCGGAGGAGAGCACGTGGGTCGTGGACACTGGCAAGCCGAACATGTCGGCGGCGCCGATGGTGAGCATGGCGACGGTTTCGGCCGAGGCACCTTGGGCGTAGGTCAGGTGGGTCTTGCCGATTTTTTCACCCACCGTCACCACGATGCGTTTCCAGCCGACCATGGTGCCCAGGCCGAGGGCGATGGCCACGGCGATTTTCACCCACAGAGGAATGAAGCGGGTGGAGGTGTCGATCTGCTGTTTGAACAATTGCAGCTGGGCGCTGGTGTCGGCATCGAAATGACCGACCTTGTTCTTGTCCATCAGGCGAATGGTTTCACTGGTCAGGTACATGTCGTTGCGCACGTTGCCCACGGCTTCGGCCGGCACCTTGGCCAGCGAACCGTAGCCCTTGACCTCGGCGCCGATGCTGCCGGTCATGGCGGCCAGGGCCGGCACCAATTGAGGCGTCGCTTCCTTGCTGCCAACGTAGGTGGTAAGGATCGCTCGCGGGTCCGTCGGGGCCGGTAGCGGCGAGTGCTTCGCCAGGGCTTGCTGGGTGACTTGCGCCACAGCGGCGAACTGCAGGGCCTGGTCGGCGGGCATGGTGCGGTTCAGCGCATACGCCATCGGCAGGGTGCCGACCAGGATCAGCATGATCAGGCCCATGCCTTTCTGGCCGTCATTGGAACCGTGGGCGAATGACACACCGGTGCAGGTCAGGATCAGCATGCCGCGAATCCACCAGGGCGGCGGGGTGTTGCCTTCCGGGGCCTTGTACAGCGAGCGGTTCTTGACGAAGGCCCGCAGCGCCAGCAACAACAACGCCGCGCAGCCGAAGCCCACCAGCGGCGAGAGCAGCAGTGCATAGCCGATCTTGGTCGCCTGGGCCCAGTCCACGCCGCTGGTGCCGTCGCGCCCGTGCATCAAGGCATTGGCGACGCCCACGCCAATGATCGAACCGATCAGGGTGTGGGACGACGACGCCGGCAAGCCCAGCCACCAGGTGCCCAGGTTCCAGAGGATGGCGGCGATCAGCAGGGCGAAGATCATGGCGAAGCCGGCGGAGGAACCGACTTGCAGGATCAGTTCAACCGGCAGCAAGGCGATGATACCGAAGGCCACCGCGCCGCTGGCGAGCAGCACCCCGAGGAAGTTGAAGAAGCCCGACCAGGCCACGGCAACGTTCGGCGCCATGGAGTTGGTGTAGATGACGGTGGCCACGGCGTTGGCCGTGTCGTGGAAACCGTTGACGAATTCGAAGCCAAGGGCAATCACCAGCGCCACGCCCAACAGCAGGAACGGCGTCCAGGTGGTCACCACCGTGCCGAGTTCGTTCATGTCGTGCATCAGGCTGTAGGCGGTAAACAGCAGGCCGCTGCCCAGTACCGCGAAAAACACCACCAGGGTGAGCACGCTTGGCTTGCGGTTGAGTTGCGGTCTCGAGCTAGGGGCGATGGCACTCGAGGAGTCCATGGCCAGGGTCTGGTTCGTCATGATGAAATCCGGCTCAGTGAGCGGTGGAAGTGGGGGCTCGGTGCCGGGCGTCCCTGCCTGGCGGGTTTCAGTAGACCTGGGGCACGATGAGCTCCGGTGGCGTCGGACTGCGGGAGTAGTCTTCCTGGCGTACCCGCTGCGGCAGTTCGATGGTCGGCAGCTCCACCTCTTCATAGGGCATTTGCCCAAGCAGGTGATGGATGCAGTTGAGCCGGGCTTTTTTCTTGTCGTCGGCCTGCACCACCCACCAGGGGGCCTCGGCGATGTGGGTGCGTTCGAGCATGATTTCCTTGGCCTTGGTATAGGCCTCCCAGCGCCGGCGGGATTCCAGGTCCATGGGGCTGAGCTTCCATTGCTTGAGTGGGTCATGGATGCGGCTGAGGAAGCGCAGGTGCTGCTCCTGGTCGGAAATGGAGAACCAGTACTTGATCAACTGGATGCCGGAGCGGGCGAGCATCCGCTCGAATTCCGGCACGGTACGAAAGAACTCTTCGTACTGTTCGTCGGTGCAGAACCCCATGACTTGCTCGACCCCGGCGCGGTTGTACCAACTGCGGTCGAACAGCACGATTTCGCCCGCCGCCGGCAGGTGTGAAACATAGCGCTGGAAGTACCATTGAGTCCGTTCACGGTCGTTGGGAGCGGGCAGGGCGGCGACGCGACACACCCGGGGATTGAGCCGCTGGGTAATGCGCTTGATCACGCCACCCTTGCCGGCGGCGTCGCGCCCTTCGAACAGGATCACGACCTTGTGTCCGGTCTTGACCACCCAGCTTTGCAGCTTCACCAGTTCGCCCTGAAGGCGGAACAGTTCGCTGAAATACAGGCGTCGGGTTTCTTTCTCGCTGTTCTCCGGGGCGTGTTCGTCGAACAAGGCGTTCAGGTCATGCCCGTCTTCGGATAGCTCCAGCTCCAGTTCTTCGTCGCTGTGATCGAGCAATTCGCGGTGGATGCGCTGTACCAAGGTGTCCTGGGTTGAAAGCATGATGGAAAACTCGGTCGTGGAGGCGCCATCCACGCTAGTTGCAATTTGTTACATAGTAGTGACGGTCATCTGTGCTTCATGCGCTGCCCTTGGCTAAAACAGTTACTGGGGCGCAAGGGGTGTCATTCAGGTGTCATCGAACCCATGGCAGGATCTTCACAAACCATCGTGGAATGCCCGCAGCGCTTGTGCCTGCTGGCTGATGAATCAAGGAACACCGCTATGAAAGGCGACGCCCCCCTGTTCGCGGCCATTGACCTGGGCTCCAACGCCTTTCGCCTGATGATTGGCCAGTCGGTCAAGCGCAATCGACAACGGGTGATCCAGGAAGTGAAAACCTTGCGCGAGCCGGTCCGATTGGCTGAGGGCCTGCAAGCCGGGGCACTGGACGAACTGGCGCTGGATCGAGGCTGGCAAGCCCTGGCCCGATTTGGCAAAAAGCTGCGAGGCTTCGAAGCCGGACGGGTACGGGCGGTGGCGACCAGTGCCGTGCGCGAAGCGGCCAATGCCCAATTGTTCCTGGCCAGTGCCGAGCGGCACCTGGGGTTTCGGATCGACGTGCTATCCGGACATGAGGAAGCCCGGCTGGTGTATGCCGGTGTCGCCCATGCGGTGCCCGGTGTCGAGCGGACACGATTGGTGGTGGACATCGGCGGTGGCTCGACCGAACTGATTCTGGGGCAGGGCGCTCAGCCGCTGATGACGGAAAGCATTGCCATCGGCAGCGGCACCTTTGGCGCGCGTTACTTTGCGGGCGGACGCATCACCGCTCAAGCGCTGCTGGAGGCTGAACGCGTGGCCGTGCTGCAGTTTGAAGCGGTGGCGGCGCGTTATCGCGCGCAGGGCTGGCAGCAGGTGATCGGCTCTTCCGGTACGGCGCGGATGTTGGCCAAAGTGCTCAAGGCCAATGGCCTCAATGACGTTGGACAAGGCGGCATTACCTACAGCGGGTTGTTGCGCCTGTCGTTGCGGCTGCTGGAAGTCGGCCATGTCGACCGCCTCAGATTGGCCGGCTTGCAGAGCCATCGCCTGGGCATCCTGCCCGGTGGCCTGGCGATCATGCTGGCGGCGTTCAAGGTCTTCGGCATTACAGACATGATCGTTTGCGAAGCGGGCCTGAGGTTTGGTGTCCTGCATGACCTGATGCATAAACACTGATCATCAACGGCCTGTTGTGCAAGGCCGGTTACCCGCGACGGCTCAAGGTCGAGCGTCAGCGCCCTTTGGTTATCCTCCCTTTGCCAGATTCAGCATTTGGTCGCCTGGGCGGCCGGTATGTCCGGTGATCGCAAAGCGTCGATTCGGATCAGGATGATTGCGCGAACGGGGCTTTTCGCTCTTTCGATCTGCAGTCAGTGAAGGCACAATGCGCATCCTTTTTTGGCTCGCCTTGCCCGGAGGCCTCGAAAATGATCAAAACGCCGTACTACCTCATCGACAAACAAAAGCTGCTGGCGAACATGCAGAAGATCGCCTATGTGCGTGAGCAGTCCGGGGCCAAGGCCTTGCTGGCGCTCAAGTGCTTCGCCACCTGGTCGGTGTTCGACCTGATGCAGCAGTACATGGACGGCACCACGTCGTCGTCGCTGTATGAACTCAAGCTCGGCCGGCAGAAATTCGCGGGCGAGACCCACGCCTACAGCGTGGCCTGGGCCGACGATGAAATCGAGGAGATGCTCGCCAACTGCGACAAGATCATCTTCAACTCCATCGGCCAGTTGCAGCGCTACACCGAGGCGTCGGCCGGCAAGGTCCGCGGCCTGCGGGTCAACCCGCAAGTGAGCAGCTCCGATTACCTGCTGGCCGACCCGGCGCGCCCGTTCAGCCGCCTGGGCGAATGGGATCCGGTGAAAATCGAACAGGTCATCGAGCATATCTCCGGGTTCATGTTCCACAACAACTGCGAGAACGGCGATTTCGGTTTGTTCGACCAGATGCTGGGCACTATCGAAGAACGCTTTGGTCACTTGCTGCATAAGGTCGAGTGGGTCAGCCTCGGTGGCGGCATCCATTTCACCGGCGAGGGCTACGCCCTGGACGCCTTTTGCGCACGGCTCAAGGCCTTCTCGCACAAGTATGGCGTGCAGGTCTACCTGGAACCGGGCGAGGCTGCGATCACCCAGAGTGCGTCGCTGGAAGTCACCGTGCTCGACACACTCTACAACGGCAAGCACCTGGCCGTGGTGGACAGCTCCATCGAGGCACACATGCTCGATCTGCTGATCTATCGCCTGGACGCCAAGCTGGCACCGAGCGAGGGCGAACACACCTACATGGTGTGCGGCAAATCCTGCCTGGCTGGAGACATTTTTGGCGAGTACCAATTCGATCGTCCGCTGTCCATCGGCGATCGGCTGTCGTTCATCGACGCAGCGGGCTACACCATGGTCAAGAAAAACTGGTTCAACGGCCTGAAAATGCCGTCCATCGTTGTGAAGCAACTCGACGGCAGCGTCGAGGTGGTTCGCGAGTTTGTTTACGACGACTACTTGTCCAGCCTCTCTTGAGTTGGCGGAAGGAGAAATAAAGAAATTGAAGAAGAACGTACTTATCATTGGTGCAGGAGGTGTCGCCAAGGTGGTGGCCCACAAGTGCGCGCAGCACAACGACGAACTCGGTCGTATTGCTATCGCGTCGCGCAACATCTCCAAATGCCAGGCCATCATCGACAGCGTCAAGGCCAAGGGTAGCCTCAAGCAACCCGCCGACATCAAGGCCTTTGCACTGAACGCCCTGGATGTCGAAGCGACCAAGGCGCTGATTCGCGAAACCGAGTCGCAGATCGTCATCAACGTCGGCTCTGCTTTCCTCAACATGTCGGTGCTGCGTGCCTGCATCGATACCGGCGTGGCCTACCTGGACACCGCCATCCACGAAGAACCGGGCAAGGTCTGCGAGACGCCGCCCTGGTACGGCAACTACGAGTGGAACCATCTCCAGGAGTGCCAGGAAAAGAACATCACCGCCATTCTCGGCGTGGGCTTCGACCCGGGTGTGGTCAATGCCTATGCGGCACTGGCGCAACAACAGCATTTCGACCGCATTGATTCGATCGACATTCTCGATGTCAATGCTGGCTCCCATGGCAAATATTTCGCCACCAATTTCGATCCGGAAATCAATTTCCGCGAGTTCACCGGACAGGTGTGGAGCTGGCAGGACAGCCAGTGGACCAGCAACACCATGTTCGAGGTCAAGCGCACCGACGACCTGCCAGTGGTCGGCTCGCAGAACCTGTACCTGACCGGCCACGACGAAGTGCACTCGCTGTCGAAGAACCTCGACGTGCCCAACGTGCGTTTCTGGATGAGCTTCGGCGAGCACTACATCAATGTGTTCACCGTGCTCAAGAACCTCGGCCTGCTGTCCGAGCAACCGGTCAAGACCGCCGAAGGCCTGGAAGTCGTGCCGCTGAAAGTGGTCAAGGCCGTGCTGCCTGACCCGAGCTCGCTGGCGCCGGGCTACACCGGCAAGACCTGCATCGGTGACCTGGTCAAGGGCGTCAAGGATGGCCAGCCGCGCGAGATGTTCATCTACAACGTGGCCGACCACGAGGACGCCTACGCCGAAACCGACAGCCAGGGCATTTCCTATACCGCCGGCGTGCCACCCGTGGCCGCGGCCTTGCTGGTGGCCCGTGGCGAGTGGGACGTGCAGCGCATGGTCAACGTCGAAGAGCTGCCTGCCGAGGCGTTCCTCGAGGCGCTCGATGTGATGGGCCTGCCGACGCGCATCAAGGACGAGCATGGCGACCGTCCCTGGAACCAAAACGCCTGAAGGACTCCAGGCGGGTTCCCCGATAGGAACTGCAGAATCGCTCTGGATTCTGCAGGCGATTGAACCAGAAGACTCACCGTCGCGTGAATACCTGGCAATCCGCGGGAAGCCTTGAAGAAATGCTCCGTATCGAAAGGTACGGGGCATTTTTCGTTTAGGGCCCCATGAGGAGGGCGCCTGCTCCCGCTGGCACGCGGGGTAGGAGCTGTCGAGCGGAGCGAGGCTGCGATCTTTCCCCTGACGCTTGAGTCTCCAAGCGAAAAATCAAAAGATCGCAGGCTTCGCCAGCTCCTACAAAGCGCAGCGGCCCCAACAAAGGACCGCCCAAGCAGAAACCCTCGCCATGAACGAACACTCGACCTTACGATGCGCTTCACGGCCCCAGGAGAAGCCATCAGTGAAACCCTTCATAATTCGCGAGCTGCAAATGACCGATGTGCAAGCGCTGCTGGCCTTCGAAATCCATAACCGTGAATGGTTCGAGTCGCAGATCGACGCACGGGCCCCTGCGTTTTATTCATGGACGGGCGTCACCGATCACATTGAAGGCTATCTGGCCGATTTCGCCGTGGGCGCCTGGCACCCGTTTGTGATCGAAGACGCCAGCGGGAGAATAGTGGGGCGGGCGAATTTGAAAGGCATTCATTCACCACGCGGTTGCGCCGAGGTGGGCTATCGCATCGATCAACGCGCTTGCGGGCAAGGGCTGGCGACGCAGGCCCTGAAACATCTGATCGAGGCGGCGCGGATGCGCTGGGGGCTTACGCAACTGGTGGCTTATGTCTATGAGCACAACATCGGCTCAAGGAAGGTCCTTGAGCGGTGCGGGTTTGTGCCTGAAGCGCTGTCTTGTGACCATCAAGCCGGGAGTTCTTCCAGATGGTGTAAAACCATTCAAGTAGAACTCCCGACGATCCAGTCCTGAGGCCTCACGCAATGTTACAGCGTGACTGCGGCAATTCATGATCGGCCTGGGCGGCGACATCCTGGTTCAGTTCAGCGATGTCGGGCAAGCCTTGCAGGCGATTTCTCAGCCCAACGCCTCGACCAGCCTCGGCAACCAGTGGGTCGCATCGCCCACCAGCGTTTTATCGGAAGCGGCCCCCATCGGTTCGATATTGATATGCACCAGCCAGGCGCCATGCTCGGTTGCCAGTGTTGGAATCCGTGCTGCCGGGTAGACCTCTCCAGAAGTGCCAATGGAGAGCATGACGTCGCAGTCGCGGGCTGCGCTGAAGGCCAGGTCCAGTTCCCGTTCCGGCATTCCCTCGCCGAACCAGACGACATTGGGGCGGATCCGGCCGTCGCAGTGCGGGCAGCGCGGGGGTTCCAGGCTGTCGCAGTCGGGCCCGACATCCACGGGCAACGCGCCCAGGTAGGGACGATTGCACTGGAAGCAACGCGCGCTGGCCAGATCACCGTGAAGGTGAATCACCTCCTTGGACCCGGCGCGTTCGAGCAGGTCGTCGACGTTCTGTGTGATGACGGTCACGCGGGGCAAGCTCTGGGTCAGCCTGGCGACTGCCCGGTGCGCGTCATTGGGGTGTGCTTCGTTAACCAGCGTTCGGCGCCAGCTATACCATGCCCATACCAGCGCAGGGTCTTTGGCGAAGGCGGCGGGGGTGGCCAGTTTCTTTGGGTCGTAACACGCCCAGAGGCCGGTCGAGGGATCACGGAACGTGGAGATACCGCTTTGTGCGGAAATGCCGGCACCGGTAAAAATGGCAAGGTGCCTGGCCGCTCGCAGGCGTTTCACCGTTTCAGCGAAAATGACTTCTGAATTCATCGTCTCAACCCCGTCAGACCTTAGAGCACTGCTCGCGCAGCCAGTCGAAGTTGCTCCAGTACTTTCGGTCGCCGCCGGGCTGGGCACGTTTTGTCTCAATGAAAGGGGCAAGTATCTGGTGGCAGTGCTTGATGCTCGGTGCCCAGTTTTCGATGATGATGTGCTTGTTCTTGATCAGGTCGGCACGCAATAACGCCGCGACGACGTCGTAGTTCGCACAGGTCAGCGAGGCGTGCTGGACATGGGTGGCGTCCCATTGGTCATGATGCAGGGTCGACAGCGTGGCGCGAACCGCTTGCCGGGCATCGCGGGCCTGGCTGGCTTGCAGGAACTCGACAATCGAAATGATGCTCTGGGCCTCGGAAGCCTGTTGAGTCGCCTTCAGTTGTGCCGTCAGGATGACCACCTGGCGAACAACCAGGTACATCGACAGCAGGGCCACCAGGGCCACGGCCACCTGGACCACCAACGTCCATGTTTCGTAATTAGACATTTTTTCTCTCTCGCTCCTTAAGTAGTTCCAGTGTTCTTGAGTCGACATTCACCCCACCCTCCAGCGCCTGGGCATACACGCAATGCTCGCCCGCGGCCGCTGCGAACAGCGTCATGCAGGACGCGAATTTCATGGCGTCGAGTGTCCCCAGGAGTTTCTCTACCGTGACTTCCGAGTCCAGGACGGCGCGGGTTGCGCACTCCAGTCGCGGTCCCAGAAGCGGGTGATGCAAATAGTCGCGCGCCTCTTCCAGGTCGCGCAGGCCGTAGTAGGTGGCGTTCTCGCTGATACCCAGGCCGCGTAATTGGGGAAAGATGAACCACATCCAGTGGCCTTCCTTACGGCCGTGCCGTAGCTCGAGCAAAGCGCGGTCATAGGTTGACGCTTGCGCCTGGACAAAACGCTCCAGTGATTCGGTCATGCGAGCCTCTGATACGGTTTCAAGGCTGAAGAATGAAGCGCGTCAGGCTCGACCAAAAATAGTGGCCTTATGATGTCATGCTCTGGCGCGTATCGGTAGTCTCGATCATCACCCCCATTCAGAACGAGGGCAAAGCCTATAGCACACTTGCGCTATAGCGCCGGTCGGCACTCGACCCTAACCTATGAGCGCTATCGGGTTTTCGACCGGCCGCAACGAGCCTATTTGAACAAGGACCTGTTTTTGAAAAACACACCCGCCAGAAAGTCCAACATCTGCCCGGCTTATCGCAAGCGCCTCGCAACGGCATTCGCCGTCTCGGCCCTTGTCGCCAGTGGCTGGGGTTCTTTGATCGTCGGTGCGTCGGCTGCCACCGCCAGTGAGACATCCTCTGCGGCTTGCACCAACGAGGCGGATTTCCAGGCCGGAACGGTGGTGGAATATGAAAGTCGCGACAACCTGTCGCCAGGCACCAGTCGCGGTAAAACCGAGACGCTCGGGCGCGAGGCGTTTGCCGGCGCCAATCCGGTGGCTTCGGTGCACACGTCGTTCCTGAACAATGCGCCGTTTTTCCTGACGACGACCTTCGCCGAGATCAAGGACGGTCGGCTGGTTCGTTACGGCGATCGCCATGGTGCCGGGGCATCGTTGGTGACCACCACCTACCAGCCACCCGCTTCCACACCGATTGATCTGCAACCAGGGCAGACCGTCACCGTCAGCTACAAAAGCAAAGCGGTGAGCGCCGGGGGAGCGGTCGAGTTCGATATCGTCGAGAAGCTGACCTATAACGGGCGTGAAACGATCAAGACGGCCCTGGGGACGTTCGATACCTGCAAGTTCACCAATGAAATCTCCACGGGCCCGGTTTCGGCCGGGCAGCCGAAACAGGTTGTCGTTGTCCAGAACTGGTTTCCCGCGGACGGACCTTATCGCGGTCAGTCGATCCGATCCGTCACGCCTCCGTTCAATGGCGTTGCGCAGAGAATCAGTGAAGTCGTCAAGATGCAGTATGGGACGCGATGAGAGACGCGTCTCGGGTCGGAAGATTTGCCGGATAATCGTGGCAGATGAGCATCCGCTGTTCCGAGAGGGGATGCTGGTGTTGCTGGAACGCCTGATACCTGACGCAGTGATCGAACAGGCAGGCAGCCTGGAGGAAGTACGGACGCTGGCAACGAATGGACAACCTCTCGATACGCTGATTCTTGAAATACGTCTTCCCGGCCTGGGCTCCATCAGCGAGCTCGCGCAGTTGCGCCAGGCACTCACGCACACCGTGATGATTGTGGTTTCGACGCTGGATGACAGCGATGTCATTGGCCGTGTCATGGCCACCGGTGTAGACGGGTTTGTCGGCAAGAGCCTTTCTCCCGACCAGGTCGGCCAGGCCATCGCCGATATTCGCCGTGGCGAAGTACGGGTCAAGTATGAGCCTTCGGGCTCGCTGCCACTCGGTCCCGATGATGACATGAGCAAGCTCACGTCCCGGCAGCGAGAGGTCTGGCAATTGATCGCCGAAGGCAAGACCAACAAGGAAATCGCCTCAGCGCTTGAGATCTCTCCCTTCACCGTGCGCATTCATGTCTCTTCGTTGATCCGTGCGCTTAACGTTCCCAACAGGGCGGTGGCCGCTGCTCGTTTTGCCGGGCGCGAGGCGCTTCAGACCTTGCGCTAGCGCCTCAGACTTTCCAACTGGCCTGTGCAGCCTCGTCGGTGTGCGAGGTGTCATGGAATTTCGCCTGGGACTTGCCCGCACGCTTGGCCCGGTAGAGTGCTTCATCGGCCTGGGCCAGCGCATCGGCAAACTCGCCGCCGGTCCACAGCGTCCCGCCGATGCTGCAGCCGACCGTGATCGACTCCCCGGCCAGCACGACCGGCTCGGCCAGTTTTGCGATGATGCGCTGGGCGGCGCCCTGCATGCTGGACAAGGATTCTCCGGTACGCAGGCGCAGCAGCAATACGAATTCATCCCCGCCGTGGCGCACAGCGATGTCGCCATCGCGCACAGCGCCCAGGAGCCGGAGGCCGACCTCCTGGAGCAATGCATCGCCAACGGCATGGCCGAAGCAATCGTTGATGGGCTTGAACCCGTCCAGATCCAGGCACAGCACGCCGAAGCCAGGCTGTACGTCGACTTCGCTGCGTACTGCCTCGATGTATTTTTCCAAGGCTGCCCGATTCGGCAGGCCGGTGACGACATCGCGGTAGGCGATACCCTCGACCACGGCCAACTGACCCCTTTTTCGGGTGAGGCTGTCAACGAGGTGCCGGATCGCGACACTCAGCGTTTCGACTTCGCGCGTCCCCTTGAGCAAGGGAATCCCCACATCGGCGCCTTCGGAAAGGCGCGCGGCAGCCTCGGCGATGACGTTCACCGGCCCGGTGAGAATACCTGCCATGATCCATCCGATGACCGCGAACAGGATGGACAGCAGGCCGCCCCAGAGGAGTATTTCATTGCGCATCTCGCGTGCAGCCGCAAAGGCGATCTCGGCGGGCTGGCGTGTCACCACGGTCCAGCCCAGGCCGGGATAGTCGTCGACGCCGACACTTTGTGCCGCACCTGCCAGATAGAGCTTGCCGTCCGGCCAGCGCTCGACCGACCAGCTTTGTCCGCGCCCATCGAGCGTGATCCCGGCGGGCTTGCCGATCATGTCCTTGGGGCCCAGCAAGAGGGTGCCGTCCTTGCTGATGACCAGGAACTCCAGGCCAGGCAGGCGCTCCTGCAAGGGGTCGAAAAGCGACCGACCGACTTCCGCAGCCCATTCCCAGGAAAGATGTGTCGCGAGCACCCCCGTGAGATTTCCGGCGACGTCCTTGATTGGCATGCTGATATCGACGAATTTCATCGCTTCCCCGGAAGGATTCGGCAGCAGCTTGGCCAGCAGGACGGCTTCGTGGACATCGCCAATGAACGTCTTTTCCCGCGCATTGGCAAAGACCGGCCGTTGCGAGATGTCGGCGCCTGCGAGCACCCCGTTGGTCGATGCGACCACTTTGCCGTGGGCGTCGGTGAGGCCGATCCAGGAATAGTTCGGGAATTGCTGGCTAAGGTGGTCGAGCAGGGCGCGTGCTTCGCCGGGGTTCGCCGTGTTGCGCAGGGTTTCCAGCTTGCTCAGGACCGTAAGCGCTTTTGAACGGTTGCTCATGTCGCGATCGAGGCGATCGATCATCGAGTAGGCATATTCGCTCAGTTGCAGCCCGGTTTGCTCCTTGAGCCGCGAAATGGAGGATTCGCCGATAACGGTGCCGAAGATGCAACTGAGGAGCAGCACCACCAGCGCCACGACGATGGCGAAGCGTGCCCGTAAGCTTTGGAAGAGAGGGATGTACATGTCGGGCCGCCACGGAGATGGAAATTGGAAAGCCTGTATTCCATGGCGTTCTTGGCCTGCATTCTCTCAAAATTTTCCAGTTTGGGGTATCGGTCCGGTCACCGCTGAGCGCGACAAAAAGCGCAATGTCGCTACCGGCCTTTTTCGCCGCTGTTGTCAGACAGCGGGGGAGCGATGCCCTTGTGGCTGTGAATGGATACTGATCACGGCGCTTGAAAGGTCTGAAGATACACCGACCGGACGCCCTGCGAATGAGGCAAGGCGCCGCGCCCTCTACCGCTTACAACCAGTACCGCAAACCCAGCATCAGGGACTGGGCGTTGTACTCCGTTTGCACATCGCCCTGGGGCAGGCCCTGGATGTTGCCGAAGTGCGCTTCGCCGGTCTTGAAATAGCGATAATCCAGGGACATGGACCAGTGCTCGCTGAGCTCGTAAGCGACCCCGGCGCCGAGTTGCCAGGCCGAGACGGTGTCGCGATGGGTGTCGCCGAACTTGACGCCGCCGGCTTCCAGGCCGGTGATGGTCAGCACGGCGTAGCCCAGGCCACCGCCAACATAAGGCGTGAACCGGCTCAAGGGGGTTGGCAGGTTCGTGACGTCATACCAGAGGTTGGCCATGAGGCTGGTGGCTTGCTCTTCGCCTTTGCCGTCGATGCTGCCGCCACCTTCGTAGACCCGGTGATTGAACTGGGTCAGGGTGTTGCGGCGGTAGCTCAGTTCCACTTCAGGCCTTAGCCCGACCGGGAATCGCCAGCCCAGTGCCAGGCCGGTGGCGAAGCCGGAATGCAACGGTTGGTTGAATTCCATCTCGACGAAGTCAAGGTCGTTCTGGTTAAGGTCCTGCTCAGCGACCCAGTTCACGCCGCCCATGCCAGTGACATAGGGGCCGAGGGTGTCGGCGAAACTCGACGCTGGGGCGGTAACACACAGGCCAATGATGCCCATGACAAGATACCGGGGGTTTTTCTGTAGGTTCATGCTAGATCCGAAATATTGCTGTTATCGATAAGTAGGCGAAGCGTGTCCGAAGACGTTCATACGAGGTGCAAGGGCGTCGCGGTTTTCCCGTGCACCGATGTGTCGATGGCCCGTTGTTCAGCCAGCCTGCACAGGTTGTCCAGTGCGGTAGTCATCGCCTTGGTCAGCGCTTTGCGCAGCATCCCGCGGTACAGGAAACCCAACGGGCCCGAGATCTTCGCGCTATGGATGACATGGGTTTCATCAGCAGAGAGCCTGCGCATCCGATGATCGAATTCGAGGTCGATCCAGAGCAGCCGGGCGCTGTTGCGATAACTTTCGTGCGGACTCACGGCTTCCAGTTTCAAAGGCATCTTCAAGCCATTCTTGAGGACACATCTGCCGCGGGTTCCAGCCTGGAACGGACCGTCGAGTTGACATTGGCGGACGTCGGTATCCCAGAGCGGCGCTTCGGGAAAATTGCTCCAGAGCTTCCAGATTTCGGAAGGGGGCGATTTGACTATGACTTGCACGTTGACATCGTTCACGGCGACACCTTGGATGTGGGGGGCACGGTCATGCTGGGTAGGCAGGTCCATTCAATGCTCAGGCTGCCGGTTCCGATTGACTCAGCACCTGGGCGGTAATGCTGGCTTGACCGATTTTTTCGCCCCGGTTGAACAGGTCGATATAGATGCGGTTGGTCTTGAAGGCCTGGAGCGACGCATCGAAACCGGCTTGCGGCGCCAAGGACAGCGGGCTGTTCCTGGGGATGGGCCGGTCCAGGGTGAAACTCAAGGCCAGCAGGTTCATCGGGGTATTGAGCGGGATCCGCAGGTGGCTGTGGGCAATTTGCATGTAGCACTGGCGAGCCACTTCGAGGAAATACACCATCGAATAGTGCTGGGGATCGCCGGCCTGGAAGAAGTGTTCCGCTGGCAGTTTCACGGTGTCCACGCTCAGGCCCTGGGCGACGCCGCTCATGTCGCTGACGATGACGTTTTCCGCCCTGGCCTTGTGCAACAGCGCCTTGTCGCGGCAGGGCGTGGCGCTGAATTCGCCGGCCGGTGAGGTCTCGAATGCCGAGCTGTAGGCCATGGCGAGGACGCAGGTGCACATCACTTTTCCGGCCTGCATGACTTTCGCGTTGAACACCTGGGGGTCTTCGCCTTGTTCGACGTGCAGATCGACCGTGCCCTGCTTCTGTACGTAGTGCTGGAACTTGATCGTCAGGGTCTTGATGTAGGCGACCCGTCCGCTCAGAGGCGGCATGGCCAGTTCGAGCAGTTGCAGCACGCCCTCCAGGAGCAAGATGCCCGGGATGTGATCCAGGGGATGATCGAAGAAGTACGGGTGCGCTTCATTCACCACGAGTTGGGCGTGCAGCGACTGAGGGGTGCGCAGGGCATTGGTTATCACGCTATGTTCCGCGCTGCGCTGCCAGTGCGCCGGTTGCTGGGCGGTATCGCCACGGTGCAGGGTGAACAGGCTTTCCATGGCGCGCACCCGTACCCGCAGCCCGGAGAGCAGGGTGCTGGTGAGCATGTCGCTGAGCTGCTGCACGTCGACGCCATCGTTCTGCGGCTCGCGGACCAGGCTGACAGGCGTGATGACTTGCTGCAGTTCCTGGGATGACGAATGGGCAAAGCGCAACATGAACGGATGCTTGATGGGCGAGCTGACCTCGGCGGTGGTCGGGTTCCACTGGCGAAGCTGCTCGGTAAACAGCCACATCACCGCCTTGCCGGCGTCGCGCACTTCGATCACGGTATGGGTCGCGTCCCGCAACATCACCGCCAGCAGGGTTTCGATGCCACTGGCTTCGGCGAGGAAACCGGTGATTTCCTGCAGCGATCCGCTGGCAGGCGTCGCAACCGGCTGCAACTCGCAGACTTCAACGTGCAAAGAGTGGCCGGGCGCTTTGCCCAACAACCGGCAGGCCTCTTCCAGTGAGCCCGCCGCATGGGCGAGGACCGCGGCGCGAATCACCAGCAAGGGTTTGTCAGTGGCCTGGGGTTGATAGCGACGCAGCGCGATCAACCCCAGGCCTTCACCTTGCTGGGTCGCGTTGCACCGAGCGCGCTCGACCTCGATTTCACCGCTGAAAAAACGCCCGGCGCCGAGCAGGAGCGTGGTGATGCCGTTGTCGAACCATTGCGGCGAGGCCAGCAAGGTCTGCCAGAGCAGGCCCGCCGTGCCGACCAGGGTCTGATGGAAACCCTTGAAGTCGAAAATCTGCGCCGGGTAGCCGGATAGCATGTTTGGCAGCATGGTTGCCACGTCAGTCACCTCGACGCCCGGCGCCGCGCCTTGTGCCCGGGAATAGAAGTTGTGGGCGCTGCTATAGGCGTTGCTGAAGCGCTCGCCGCCCATGTTGCAGCACATGACCATCGCGGTGCCGGGCGAACCGGCCACGCCCGGCAAGCGCCGCAGCAAGTGATTGACGCGATCGGTGATCAACAGCTTGAACGGATCGACGTGGGCCAGTGGCTTGGGGCCCATGCCGAAGCCGTCGATATCGATGACGTGGTCCTGGGCGAGGAATTTGCCCAGCAAAGGCTGGCCGGGAGCCGGGGTGTAGTCAACGAAGCGCCCATAAGGAAACACGACCGAAGGTGCGGCGGGTTGGTCGAGCTGTTGCTGGAATGCTTGCAACGAGCGGTGGCTGCCCAGCGCGGCTTCAGCCTCGACAATGGCAAGGTCCAGCATCAGCACGCCGGAGGTGGTTGCGGGGGCTGCGGCAGGGTGGTCGCCGGGCAGGTATTCGTCCACCACCAGGTGCGCGTTGGCGCCGCCAAAACCAAAGCTGGAAATGCCAATCCGGATCGCCGACGGACGCGCTTGCAGAGGCTGTACCTGCTGGGTGGCGAGTCGCAGGCAGGTGTCGTCGACCTTGGTGCTGGGGCGGTAGCCGGGCTGCGGTGGAATGCCTTTGTGGCGCAGTATCATCAAGGCCTTGGCGAGCGACGCGCCGCCGGCGGCGGCCAGGGGATGGCCGATGACCGACTTGATCGAACCGATGGTGATTTTCCGGTCGTCCGGGCGATGGGGGGCGAAGAAGCTGTTCAACGAGGCCAACTCCGTCGCATCTCCCAGCGGTGTGCCGGTGCCGTGGGTCTCGATGTAGTCCACGTCCCTTGGATCGAGGCCGCGATAGGCACGTTGGTAAGCCGAGTACTGGGCCTGTTTGCCGGGGGCGAATACCGAGCCCTCGGCACCGTCGGCGGACATGCCCACGGCGCGCAAGACCCCCAGGGGACGGCGCTGCGCCGTCAGGGCCTGGGCGACGGGTTCGACCAGAAACGCGACCGCACATTCGCCCGGCACGATGCCGTCTGCGTCCTGGCCGAAGGCTTCCATCCGCGCCCGCGCGGAAAACGCCGTCAACTGCGAGAACCCCAGGAACAGCGCCGGAGGCAGTACGGTGTTGAGGGCCATGACAACCGCGTTGTCCGCCTGGTCACTGTTGACCAGCGCCTGGGCCATATCCAGGGCGTAAGGGAACGAACTGCAGGCCGTGTCCACCGATAACGCCGGGCCACCCAAGGCAAAGGCCGCGGCCAGTGCCGCCACTTGTTCACCTGGTGTAAAACCCGGTGGCGCAGCGGTTTTTCCGGACATGCCGGTGACGAAATAGCTCTCGTCGCTCCAAGACGTCGCGACCACCAGCGCCGTGCGTTCGCCACTCAATGGCGAGCCTTGTGCGGCGAGTTGGGTCAGCAGCGTCCGAAGCACCTTCTTGCCGATGGCGACCTGCCTCCCTTCGTGCCGTGACGGGATCGAAGCGTCATCGGTCAGGCAAAAAGCGCTGTCCAGGTACGTGCGATCCTTCTCGCCGGCCTTGGTTGAATAGATCGACGCCTTGTCCACTTCCCAGCGTGTCGGCATCGATTCCATCGGTGCGACCTGCCCTTGGGCGAGCAACTGCCAGAGCGCCTCCGTTGACGGTGCCCCCGGAAACTCGCCCGCCATCGCACTGAAGCAAAAATCGCCCGCTGTCGTTACTGCGCCACTCATACCCTGTCTCCTGATCGCCAAAATGCTGGGTGACCTGTTCGGTCACCCGGATTCCATTCCTGTTGCTGCTGGGCTCAGCTCAGCCTGGCCAGCAGCGACAAGGCATCCTGGGGCGTGCGACGGGACATCAGCGCTTCACCGGCAAACTCGCTGGCCGGGCATTGCTGCGCCATGGATTGGCAGAGCGCCTCCCGGGCAAAGCCGTTGAGACCCAGTTGTGCGAAAGGCGTCTGGATATCGATCGCCTGCGCTGCGTCCGGGATCAATGGCGACAGGGCGTTGAGCAGCAGGTTTTCCTCCTGTCCTTGAGTGGCTGCCGCGGCAGGGGAAGGCGCCGCTTGTGGCTGGGGATCGGCCAGGGTCGCTTGAATCAGGGCGATGGTTGCCTGCGGGAACTTGGCATTGGCCAGTTCGGAACTGTGAGCCTTGAGCTGCGGCCACTGGGCGACTACCGACTCCAGGAAATCCAGCTGCACCAGCGAATCCAGGCCCAGGTTTTCATAGCTGTGTGTCGGGTCGATCTGCTCGACCGTAAAGCCGGTGATCGCCGCCAACTGGTCGAGTACCCACCCTTGGACATCCGACGCCGATGCCTGCGGATCGGCTTCGAGCCGTGCCAGCAAGGCGGTCGGGGTCGGGGCATCGAAGAGCTGCGAAGTGAGTGCTTTCTTTTCCGGGAAGTGCTGGGCCAGGGATTCGAAAATATCCACCAGCCCCAGCGAGTCGATCCCCAGGCTTTCGAAACTCTGATCGAAGTCGATCTGTTGTGCCTGGAACCCGGTCACCGTGCTTATTTCGCTGCGCAACCATTGCCCGTAGCTGAGTGCGGTGGCCTGTTCGACGGTTTCGGCGGCGGGCACCGGAGCCAGTATTGTCGGGTTCGAGTGAACAGGCTCCAGCACCGCAATATTCTGGCTGCCGGGGGCGGCGATCCCATGGGCATAAACGCCCTCGAGCACTTGTTGATGAGCATTGAAATAGTGAGCAGTGACGGATTCGGCCTGTTCCAACACCCGCAGCAATATCGCTTCCTTGGCGATATTGGATTCGCACAATGATTCAATGATCTTTTCGGACAGAGAGAAATAGCTGTGGGCTATTCTTCCATTGGACACGATGAATTCCTGCACCACATCGTTAAGTTGCATGCGCATAAGGTTCTCCTAACCAAAGTCGGTGGATATTTCTATACAGAAGAAAGATCAGAAATCGCGGCCCGGGAATGGGCCGTGTTTATATCAATGAAGCAAACTGGCAGTAGCCATGGAGCGACTTAAAGTTGGAGTTCCACTGCGTCGATCTCGCGAGTCAGTGTCTTTCTGGCGCCCTTGAGCAACCCGGACCTTACGTTCAGATACGTCACCAGCGTCATTGCATCGGCGCCCTGGAAAGCGATGTAGCCGTCAGGGCGAATCAGCATCAACGTGCCTTCCTTGGCGTGGTAGCGCTTGTGCAGCCGCCAATCGGGGTCCAGCAGTGTCGAGTGCCAGGCCGGTAGCCCGGCGCTGCTCAAGGCGTCGATCACGCAATAGGCCTTGATGCCCGGGTAGTCCTTTTCCACCGACTCGGCCAAGGCGTAGTAGCCCGGCAATAACGGCGAGAACTGATCGGCCGCGCTGAAGATCAACAACGTGAACGTGCCATGAAACAGGTCGATCAAGCGCTTCGTGGGCAGCCCTTGCAGTTGCCACAACTCGACATCCGGCGCCAGTTGCCCGGCGCGGGGCGCGGCGGTCTGGAACTCGGGTTTTTTCCCTTTTTTATTCCAGTTTTTGCGCTGCTTCTTTGTCAGCGCTTCTTGGATGTAGTCACTGTTGCCATAGTGGTACTGATGACCGGAAATCATCGACGGCAACCTGCGCTGGACCTTTTTCCGGTTGCTCAACAGCGGCAGGACATGGTCGCGCAGCCAGACCAGGGCACGCCGCCGGACGGTAATCAGCCGTGTCAGGCGGTGTGCGGTGTTCTCGACTTCCAGGGCAACCGGATAACGCTCTTCGTTGTAGCTGTCGAGCAAGGATGGGGCCGCCAGGCCTTGGGCGACATAAGCGATTTTCCAGGCCAGGTTATAGGCCTCGGAAACCCCCAGGTTCATCCACTGACCCCCAATGGGGCTGCCGATGTGCGCCGAGTCTCCCAGCAGGAACACCGAGCCTTGCTGCATCGTTTGCACGCGGCGATGCTGGAACGAGGCGATGGTGGTCGATGAGATGTTGGACAGCGTCATCTTTTGCCCGCGTCCTTCGCACAGGCGCTGGAAGTTCTCCAGGCTCAAGGACGGGCGCTCGCCTTCGGGGGGCAGGTTGTAGGGCATTTCGATGAACAGCCGATAACGGGACTGGGCGCTGATCGGTGCGACGGCCACATAACCGTCCTGCGCACCCAGGAAGAACGCGCCCTCATCCTGGCTGCCGGACCATTGGATATCGGCGTCGGCCAGCATGAAGAAGCGGTCGTAGGACGAACCTTCGAAGGTCATGTCCAGTCGTTTTCTGATGTTGCTGCGAGCCCCGTCACAGGCGGCTACCCAGCGACTGGTGAAGGTTTCGTCGGTGCCGTCGGCATGCTTGAGCGTCATGCGCACCGAACCCGGCAGGTTTTCGATGTCCACCAGTTCAGTGTTCCACTCCACTTCTGCGCCCAGTTCCTTCAATCGCTCCAGGAGAATCTTCTCGGTTTGCGGCTGTGGCAGGCTCAAGAGCAGGGGATAGGTCGCGTCCAGGTAGGAGAAGTTGTAGTTCAGCACCCGCCTGGCGTTCGACTGCACGGAGAATTGGTTGATCGTGAAGCCGTCGTTGATGGCTTGCTCGGCAACACCCAGGTCTCTGAAGATTTCCAGGGTCCGGGAGTGGATCGCCATGGCCTTGGTCGCCGTCGAGGGGCCGGCGTTCTTTTCAATGATGCGAAACGCCACGCCCCATTTTTTCAACATGATTGCCAGGGACAGGCCAATGGGGCCGGCACCGACGATCATGACGGCCGGGGCGCTGCCAGGGCGCTTGAAATGCTGGGGGGCCAACATGCTCAGAGTGTTCATCGATCAGTACCAGTTTCTGTAGAAGGGAGAGTTGGCAATGCCGAGCAGGGCATCGTCGCCTGACGAGTCGCCGTAGGCATAAATGTAAAAATCATCCAGGTTGTTCAGGCAGCCTTTGAGCCGCGTGACTTTCTCTCGCTCTACACAGTTGGTACCGGCTATCCCGCCAGTCAGTTTGTTCTTCGCCGTGGCCAGGCGGGTGCCGCACACATAGTCGAACCCCGCGACCCGGCCCCAGGGAATCAGGTAGTTTTCCGGCGAGTTGCTGACCAGGGCGGTGACGTGCCCCATGGATTGATGCCATTGCAGCCGCCGCAACGCCTCGGGCCTGAGCCAGCGCGGAAGCTGTTCGCTGATGAAGTACTTGGCGTGCTCGCGTTCTTGTTCCACCGAGAGCCCGCCCAGGTAACAGGCGATGAAGGCCAGGCGCGCTTGCATCAGCGGCGTGATGCCCAGGATCACGCTGAGCATCTTGGGCAGCAGGGGAATGATCCTGAGCCAGAACGAACGGGTGCCCACGATAAAACGCATGTAGCGCCAGAACGTGTGCCGGTCGGTCAATGTGCCGTCGAAGTCGAAAACGGCCAGTACCGGTTGGGTGCTGTTAGCGTGCATGTGCCTCTTCCTTGAGCGAGATGATCTCGATGGTCTTGGGCAGCTTGAAGCCCGACAGGTAGCGCGAGAGCAGGGTGCAAAGCGCGTTCTGGGTCAGCTCGCCGCTCCCTTCGACGCACAGGTGCAGCACGTTGACTTCCTTGTGGTCCGGGACGATATAGGCCCTGGCCCGCACCACGTCGGGGTGCTTTAGGGCGATGGATTCGATTTCCACCAGGTCGACCATCTGCGCCTTGATCTTCGAGATCCGCAGGCGTTGGCAAAAGAAAAACACATGCCCATCGTCGTCCCGCCAGACCAAGTCACCGCTGTGGAACCAGCCCTCGCGGAAGAACCGGGCATTGCTGTCCTCGGCATCGTTGTAGCCGTCGATCACCATCGCGCCGCGGATCAGCAATTCACCGATGCGCCCGGGTGCCACGTCCTGGCCCTCGGCATCGACGACGCGCAGTTCCACGCCGTCGATCGGCTGGCCCATGGCGCCGCGATGGACCTCGCCGATCGAGCTCTGGACAATGACCGGCATGCTCTCGGTCAGGCCATAGCCTTGCAGCACGGGACTGCAACCCAGCAGCTTGCCCAGTTTCTCGGCTTCATCGGCCGGCAGGTGGCTGCCGCCGGAATACATCATCAGTTGCGGGTGTAGCGGCAACGGCGTGCCTTTGCGTTTGGCCAGGCGCGTATTGAAGTAGCGGATGACATCGGGCACCAGGCAGGCAAAGGTAACCTGATGCTCGGACAAGACTTCGGCCAGGTCGCGATTGAGCAGGGTGTTGGTCATGAGCAACGTGGCGCCCACGCTCAATGGGAAGACCATCATCACCGACAGGCCGAAAATGGCATACAGCGGCAGTGTCACCAGGTGCACCGAGCCGACGCCCTGCCGGTGAAAGTGCTCGTGCAGGCCATCGCTCGATTGCGTCAGGTCGAGGTAGCGGTGAGCGACAGCCAGGGGCCTGCCGATACCACGGTAGGTGAACTGCACCGAGACGATCGGATTGCCTTCAGGCAACGACAAGGGTTCGAGCTGTCGAGGAAGTTCAGAGGCGGCCGTTGCATTGGTGGGCAGAGGCGATGACGGTTCGCTCGCACCGTCCAGCACCAGGGAGTGCCTGACGCCATTGTCCGGCTGGAATACCTCGCTGTGTTGTCCCCACAACGTTTCGGTCGTGACCACCAGCGTCGGCCTGGCGAGGCTGACGACACTGTTCATTTCGAAGGGAGTCAACTTGTAGTTGAGGATGACCGGGATGGCACCCCGCCCGATAATCGCCAGGTAGTAAGCGATGAACGCCACCCCGTTGGGCAGCACCAGCGCTACTTTATCGCCTGGCAATACACCGAGTGCCGTCAGGGTACCGTTGCAGGCTTCGGCCTTGATGCGCAGCTCGCGGTAAGTGACGGTCTCTTCTTCCGTATCCAGGTGCCGGATAGCAACTTGTTCGGGGAACGATTCCGAAAAACCGACAAAGCGATGCAGAAAACCTTCTTTATATGAAAGGCTTTTCATTTACCAACCTCTTTCAATCCTTGGATATAGGGCGCGTCAAAAAAGTACTACAGAGGCAGGCTTTATATGAGGTGTCTCAATCAAGCATCTGTGTAGTTGTTATTTCGATACCAGGCCAGGGTATCGGTCAGGGTTTCAGCGACAGGGCGGAACTGGCATTCCAACTCCCTTGAACTTTTGTCGTGGCTGAAATGGGTACGGCCTTGTTCTTGCGCCATGAGCTTGACCGTGGAAGTACTGATGAGTACCGGTTTCTTGGTAATCCGGTAATAACCTTCATAGATCAGCGCGATGATTCGCAGCATGAACAAGGGCACTTTTCGTTCCGGGGCTTTCACGCCACTGACGCTGGACAGCGACTGGAAAATGCTTTTCATGTCCATGTGATTGCCGGCTGCGAGGTAACGCTCTCCAGACCTGCCGCGGGTGATGGCCGCGATTTGATGTTCGGCCACATCCCGGGCATCGACGACGGAAAAGCTTCCGGGAAGTACGCCGGGCAATTTCTGTCCGACAAAGTCGAGCAGGAACTGGCCTGAGGAGGTCGGGCCAATATCCCCCGGGCCGAACATCCATCCTGGCAAGACCATGGCAATGAACATGTCCGGGTGCTGCGACAGGAATTGCTGGACCTTTTGTTCGGACAATATTTTGCTCAAGTAGTAATCGTCAGCCTCCTGTTCACTGCGAGACATGGTTTCATCGATCACTTGATCTTTATTGCCCTTCAACACGGCGATGGAAGAGGTGTGGACGGCACGACGGATACCGGCGGCATAGGCGGCTTGCAACAATCGCTCGGTGCCGGTCACATTCGTGTCATAGAGTTTTTGCCAGTGTTTCCCGCCTTTGTAACTGTCGCGGAAATAGGCTGCCGTATGAAACAGGGCATCGCACCCTTGCAGGGCATGGCTGAAGGCATCGACATTGAGCATGTCGCCTTCGACCCATTCCACGGGCAGGCTGGCGAACTGTTTCTTGGCTTTCTCTGCGGAACGAACCAGTGCTTTTACTTTGATGTTTCGTTTCAACAGCGCACGAACGATATTATTCCCGAGCAGGCCAGTAGCGCCTGTAACGAAGGCATATTCCATTAAAATACCGCTCCTGTGGGATGACCTGCCATTGCATCGAGACCGTGTCACGGACGCGATGCCTGGATCAGGCGTTGGGCTCCACCAACGGCGCAATTAAAAACCATTCGGTATCTGAGAATCAAGTGGTATTTAGTGGTAATAGCAAATCAGTGGCTCTAAACCGGGCATTACGCAGATTTTTGTTACCCTGTGGTGTGCCGTGGACGGCGGGAAAAATGCCGCTTTGAGGTGGGCAGGAGGCGCTTCATCCCGCTGCTCAGGCAAAGACCACAACGGTTTTGACTTGCCTGGACCCTGGCAAAAAAGTGACTGTGCAGTCATCTTGCATGTGCCCCAAGATTGTCCCGGTTACATGGCACATACATGGCACGGGATGAAAGTTAAAATGTAAATGATTGAACGAGGTGCGTATAAGATATGATGGCGAAGATGGATTCCATACAGTGAGTAGCCGCTTCGTCGCATTTAGTTACATGTACATATTTTGACTGGCCAAAGGAGCCGAGGGCGTGATTAAAAAGAGACTAGGTCGAGAAGAGAGCCAGCAAGTAACAAGAGATAAATTATTCGACACCGCCACTGAGCTGATGATCAGCAAAGGCTTTCATGCCGCCAGCGTCAACGTTATCGCCGAGGAGGCGGGCTTTTCCAAAGGGGCCTTCTTTTCCAATTTTTCCAGTAAATCGGATTTGCTCCTGCAACTGACTCAACGCTTCAAGCGAGTTGAAATCGATCGCTTGAGCGCGACCCTGGCGTTGGGCTATTCGGCGGAGCAGTTGAGCCATGGCTTGAATGCCTATATCGACACCCTGAAGAACAATACCCGCTGTGCGATCCTCGATGCCGAGTTGCAACTGATCGCCCTGCGTGATGAAGAATTCTCACAGCATTACTACGACTTGCATGAGGAAAACAGCGAAGCCCTGGGCAAGTTGATTACCATCATATTCAACCATGCTGGCAAGAAACCGCCGCTGGACCATGCCGCGCTTGCGAAGACCTTCACCGCCCTGTCCGAAGGCTTGATATTGCAAGGGCATAAAGATCCGGCGATTGAAATAAAGCTGGTGCTCAATTCGCTCATCCAGACCGCGGAGCCTCTATAGGTCTTCCTCGTTATCGCTGATAGGCCAGCCATCGGCGTTCAGCCAATCGGAAGACACCCACCAGTGCGCACGCCAGCAACATGTAGAGCAGCGCGGCAATGCCATAGGCCTGGAACGTCTTGAAGGTGGCAGCGTTGACATCTGCCGCGACTTTAAGGATGTCAGGAACGGTCGCGGTAAAGGCGATTGCCGTGGCGTGCAGGACAAAGATTACTTCGTTGCTGTAGGCCGGGAGTGCCCGGCGCAGCATGCTCGGTATCAGTACCAGAATGAACAATTGGCGTTGGGTCATGCCCAGGGCCAGCGCCGCCTCGATCTCACCGCGTGGGGTGGTGCGCAGTACGCCGGCGAGAATCTCGACGGTGTAGGCACAGGTGTTCAAGGCCAGCGCCAGGATCACGCAATGCATGCCATCGCGGAAGAACCACCACAGACTCGGCGATTCCCTGATCAGGCTCAGGCTGGCCAGGCCGCTGTAGATGATCAGCAGTTGCACGAACAACGGCGTGCCGCGCAACACCACGGTATAAATCTGGACAGGCAGTGCCAGCCAACGATTGCCATAGGTGCGAACCAGCGCCAGGGGAATCGCCGCGGCCAGGCCGATAAGGGCGGAAGTCACTAAAAGCCACAGGGTGACGGACACGCCACTCCAGCGGTAACCGTCGGACCAGAGGAAGTTTGGCCCGAACTCTTTCAGTATCTCGATCATGACACGCTCCGCTGCGGTTCGATGCTGTAGCGTCGTTCAAGGTGTTTGAGGGCCAGGCTGGACAGGACCGCAAAAGCCAGGAAGACCGCCGCAATCACCAGATAGAAGAACATCTGCCTTGACGTCGCGCTGCCCGCCTGTTTGGCGACCTGAACCATGTCATTGAGGCCCAGCAGCGAGATCAGGCCGGCACTTTTCAACAGCACTTGCCAGATGTTGCCGATGCCAGGCAATGCGAACCGCATCATTTGCGGCAGGCGGATGCGCCGCAGGACTTGCCAATGGCTCATGCCATAGGCCCGGGCCGCTTCCAATTGACCTGACGGGATAGCCCTGAAGGCGCCGCGAAAGGTTTCGGCACAGTATGCGCCGTAGATGAATCCCAGCGTACCGATGGCGGTGCCGTAGGGATTCAACTGCAACGATTCCCGGCCGAACGCCTGGGCTATCTGGTTGATTCCGATTTGCGCGCTGTAATAGATCAGCAGCATCAGGACCAGGTCCGGGACGCTGCGCACGAGTGTGGTGTAGACCGTCGCGACCAGCCTTAGCGGCGCCACTGGCGAGAGTTTCGCCAAGGCCCCGAGCAGGCCAAGCACGAGGGCGACGCAGGCGGCCCACGTGGCCACTTGGACGGTCAGCCACGCACCCTGGAAAATGAGATAGCCGTACCCTTCGAGAAACATGCTTTCAGGCTCCGCGCGGCTGGTTCACTTAGGTGAGATGTCGAAGTCGAAGTACTTGCTGGCGATGCGTTCGTAGGTACCATTGCGGTGGAGCCGTTCGAGCGCCTGATTGATTTCCCCGGCCAGGGCGGTATCGCTTTTACGCAATCCGATGCCGGTGCCCGGGCCGAAGATCTCCGGTGACTTGACCACCTCGCCGGCATAGCCGAAGCCTTTGCCTGCGGGCTTCTTCAGCAGGCCCTCGGAGACGGCGATGGCGTCGTCGAACGCCGCATCCAGCCGACCGTTGATCAAGTCCGAATAGGTCAAGTCACTGCTTTGATAGGGCACCACTTCCACGCCCTTGAGGCCCCACATCCGCTTGGCGTAGACCTCGAACACGCTGCCTTGCTGCACGCCGATGCGCTTGCCGCGCAAGGATTCGGCCGTCGGTTGCAATTGACTGCCTTGCGGGGCCACCAGGCGTGCCGGGGTGTCGTACAGGGTGTTGGAAAAGGCAATTTCGGCTTTGCGTGCTTCAGTGATCGAGAGGGCAGAGAGTATCCCGTCGAACTTCCTGCCCTTGAGGGCCGAGACCATGCCGTCGAAGGCGTTTTCGACCCAGACGCAACGGCGTTGCAATTCGCTGCACAAGCTTTCGCCCAGTTCGATATCGAAACCTGTCAGGGAGCCGTCCGGTCGCTTGGACTCAAAGGGCGGGTAGGTGGGATCGACCCCGAAACGCAGTTCTTCGTTGGCCCCCCAGGACATCAGCGGGCTGGCCACGAGCATCAAACCGATCAGATATTTTTTCATCGACAGGGTATCCACGACAGGTTGGTAGAGCCGTCCCGGGAGGGTCCCGGGGCAGTACGCATCAGCCTTGAATGTTCAAGGCGTGTTTCAGTTGTTGAACGCGTTGGCTGTCCACGGTCCGCCCATGGCCGAAGCCACCGGCCCAGCTGCACACCTGGCCGGCATGATCGACGCCTCGCGCAAGGCACTCGGCAAGGGTGTGCCTGGCTTGCCATGCCAGCAGGAACGCGGCGATGAAACCGTCGCCGGCGCCCATGCTGTCGACGACCGCGCAGGGCCGCGCGGCTTGCTCATGCACGCCCTGTGCGTCGACTGCGAGGGCGCCCTGGGCACCACGGGTGATGACCACCGTCGTCGGGCCCATCGCCCGCATCGAATCCGCCAGGTCACGGGCTTCACTGGCTGACAGGTCGGCCGCCGAGAAGAAGGCGATGTCCACCTGCTGGATCAGTGCCTGCCAATCGAACTCCACCCAGTTGTCGGAGAAGTCGAATGACAGGCAGCCGCTGGCCTGGCGAATCTGCCCCAGTTGACCCTCAAGACCGCTGTAGAGGCTGCTGTGGGCCAGCGGAAATTTCGCGAGATAGGCCAGGTCGTCGGCATTGAGTCGCAGTTGGCGACACACGCCCGGATCGCTGCCGAGAAACACTCGCTCGCCCTCGACGTTGTCGACACACGCCCAGCCATTGGCACCCGATAACGTCCGGCAGCGTGAAGCATCGACCGCTTCCTGTTGCAGGCAATCGAGCAGGTACCGGCCATGCCGGTCATCGCCAACGCAGCCCAGGTAGGCACTGAGAGCCCCCAGCCGGGCGGCAAACACCGACACGTTGAGTGCGTTGCCACCGGGGTATTCGATGTTCCGGTCCAGGTACACATCCAGGGTGTTGTCGCCGACCGCGATCAGGCTGGCCATGCTCAGTACTCCGTTTTCCACATGTAGCGGCGCGTCGTCAGCGGCTGCTGGTGCCAGACCGCCAGGTGGGCGGCGATGCGTTCCACGGCGATGCCGACAATGTAGGGCGCGACAATGGCGCGGATCTCCGGGTCGATACCTTCCATCGGGAAGTCCTTGGCGTCATAGACCATGACCCGTTCCGTGTAGCGCTGGCAGAACCGCACGACGCGTTCCATCTGTGCCCGGCTGGGGTCTTCGCCCACCAACAGGAGCAGGGGCGTGGTGGCATCGATGGCTTCGAACGGACCATGGAAAAACTCCGCGGCTTCCACCGGCAGGCAATGCAACCACTGGCTTTCCATGACCACGCAGACGCCGAACACATAGGCTGTGGTGAACATGGGGCCCGAAGCGAGGAAATACATGACGCGGTCATCTTTGTAGAGGCGTGCCTCTTCGGTTGCCCGTTGGTCATTATTGATCGCGGCATCGGCCAGGGCCCTTGGCAATGCCTTGAGCGAGCGGGTGAGCTTGTCCAGCAGCGGCCAGCCTTCGCGCTTGGCCAGGATCCCGCCGACCAATGCCTGGAGGATCATGAAGCAACCGAAGTACGCCTCATCGGTACGTCCCAGCAGGAAGCAATGCTGGACGGCCTGGGCCAGTGGCAGCTCGGCGGTCTGGGTCACGCCCACGGTGAGGCAGGGCTTGTCTTGCAGAAAGCGTGCGGCGGCGATGGTTTCCTGGGTCGTTCCGGACTTGGAGGCCAGGACCACCAGGGTGCGTTCATCCAGGCGCGGTGGATCGATGTCCATGAAGTCGGCCGGGAAATAACGACGCACTTCCAGCGTGTGGCTGTAGCGTTCAAGCCAGTATTGCAGGCCGAGCATGATGCGGTTGGGAGCGCCGCAGCTGACGAAATAGATGCGGTCGATCCGCGCGGCCAACTCCTGGCCAAACTGCTGGGCGTCGTCGACGATGTGCACGGATTGCTGCAAGGAACTGATGAATGCTTCCCGGTTGAACTGGATCGCCATGTGAACTCCTGGGCCTTGTTAAAGGGTTCATGCTGCTGTCATGAACACGATTTAGACCAAAAGCTATACCATGAAAAATACCATTACAAGGATTTTTCCCCATGGTCTAATAGGCTTCCTACGGGATTTCTACGGTGTTCTGCGAGGCGGTTTTGCCGCTTATGATCAAGCTGGCGGGTTTGCGACATTATTCTGGGGTTCCACAGTCGCAATGCAGTGTCGAAAAAATAATCCAGGATGTAGACCATGAAAGTAACGCCTCCAAAGTCTTCCGACGTTGCGCTGTTGGCGCCCGAACGCAAGCAGGTGGCCTGGCAGGCTGTGCAGGCCTTGCTGGAGATGCTGGAACGCCCGGAATTCGGGCCCACTGAACGGATCCCGGCGGAACGGGATCTTGCCGAGCACCTGGGGATCAGCCGGATGACCCTGCGCAAGGCGTTGCAGACGCTGATCGATCGCGGGGTCCTGGAGCGTCGGGGTAATCGTGGCACCTTTGTCACGGCGCCAGGTGTCGAGCGGCCGCTCAATACCGTCGCGCGCAAAGGTATCGCTGAAGTGGTCGAGCAGGCTGGCGCCCGGCCAGGCAGTAAATTGCTCTACTTCGAACAAACCCACGCCAGTGCCCGTGTGGCGAAACTGCTGAAGATCCAGGAAGGCGACACCTTGCTGACTATCAGGCGCCTGCGCACCGTGGATCAAAAGCCATTCTGCATCGAGACCAGTTACATCCCGGCCGCCCGGGCACCGGAGCTGGTGGCGGAAGACCTGGTCGAGGGGGCTTCGTTGTATGCATTGCTGTTATCGCGCTACCAGATCGAAATAGAAAGCGACGAGGGCACGCTGAGCATCGCCACGATGAACGACCAGGAGGCCCGTTTGCTCGACGTCGAGCCCGGGACGGCCGCGCTGGTCTACCGGGGCGTGATCTTCGACCGCCAAGGGCAGCCCGTGGAATACCTGGTCTCGATCAACCACCCCCAGCGCGTGGTGTTCAAACTGGCGGACAGTCGGGTCAATAGCATCCATAGCGATCATTAGGTCCATGCTCCATTCGATACGCGGCGTGGCTGTCCTGGGATCCGGGCTGGAAAGCTTGACTGAACGCACGGATGGGTATTTAGTTGTGCGGTACAACTAAATACCCATCGCATCCGAGGTCCCCATGAACCATTGCCCACCAGCCCTGATTGAGAAAATCCGTTCGGCGTCGCGTCTCATGGTGCGGGAACTGGGGTTCATGAATACCACGTTGGCTGCGACGGGTTATCCGCCGTCGTCGGTGCACACCATCGTGGAGCTCGGCAATCGCCAATCCCTGACCGCGGGCGAGCTTGTCGAGATGCTCGGCCTGGAAAAATCCAGCGTGAGCCGGATGGTCCGCAAACTCATCGAGGCCGGCGAGATCGAAGAAATTGCCCATGAACTGGATGCGCGGGCCAAGAGATTGCGACTCACCGCCCAGGGGCAAAACACCCTCCGAACCATCGATGCTTTCGCCACGCAGCAGGTTGTCGCGGCCATGTCTCACTTATCCAATGGGCAGTGTCAGACCGTGAGTGAGGGGATTGCCAGCTATGCCAGCGCGCTACACGCCCATCGGCTCGGTACAGCGCCGCCCGCGCCGGCGCAGTTGGAGATTGCGCGTGGCTACCGTCCTGGCGTCATTGGCCGCATTGTGCAAATGCATGCGGACTATTACGCCAGGCATTCGAACTTCGGCCAGTCGTTCGAGAGCCTGGTTGCATCGGACATGGCCGAGCTGATGGGGCGCCTGCACAATCCGCGCAATGAGGTCTGGGTAGTCCTGGATGGCGAACGAATAGTCGGTTCGATTGCCATCGACGGTGAAGGCGAGGGCGGCAGTGCGGTGCTGCGCTGCTTCATCCTGGATGATTCGGCGCGCGGCAAGGGCGCTGGCAGGCGCCTGTTGGCCGAAGCGATGAAGTTCTGCGACGAGTGGGGCTTTAATTCAACGATCCTCTGGACGTTCCAGGGGCTCGACGCTGCTCGCAAGCTGTATGAAGCGTTCGGTTTCAGGTTGGAGCAGGAGCAAGAGGGGCAGCAATGGGGGCGACCGGTTACAGAACAGTGTTTTGTCAGGCCGGGCCCAACCGTTGCGCCAATTTGAATCCTATCAATTGGCGCTATTGGATTTGAACACCCCACTGAGCACGAAGGCATAGCGTTCCGGGCGGATGAAAAACGTCGTGCGGTCGCAGCAACGGCCATCGGCGAAATAGGACGTGCGCTCCATGACCAGCAGCGCGGCACCGCGTTTGACGTGCAGCGCACTGGCCAGGCTTTTGTCGGCTTCCTGTGCACGGATGGCCAGGTCGGCGCGGCTGACCGCCAGGCCGGTGATCGACTCGAGAATGGAATAGATCGGCTGATGTTCGACCTCAGCCCAGGCCACGCTGGCCAACTCTGCCGGCAGGTGGCTGCGTCCCAGTGCGATGGGTTCGTCATCGACCAAGTGCAGTCGCTCCAGAAGCAGGCAGTCGTGGGCTTGCTCAAACAGACCCCGCAGGGTTTCCGGGACAGGCCGCAGGGCATGGCTGAGCACCTGCATGCTCGGTTGCAGCCCTTGCAGCAACAACGCCTCATGAAAGCTGCGCAGCGCATCCAGGCCATGGCGTACTTGCTTGGCCGCCACGAAGGTGCCTTTGCCTTGCTTGCGTTCCACAACGCCATCGTCGCTGAGCTTGCCCACCGCCAGGCGAACCGTGACGCGGCTCACCCCGAACCGTTCGCCCAACTGCGCCTCGGACGGAAGCTTGCCGCTGGGTTCGTAGTCGCCGCGCTGGATTTCTTCCAGCAGTTGATGGGCGATCTGCTCGTAGAGCGAGGTGGTGCTGTCGCGAAGAATGGAGGTGGACACTGTCAGCTTCCATGGCCTTGAGTGGGGCAGGGTGCCTTCACTTCTAAGGTTATAAAAATAGGTTATTGGGACAACTTGTATTAATACGTATTATGCCAGGCATTCCCATTGTAAACGACCTGACGACACTTGCCATGCTCAAAACCCTCCCTTACCCGCAGCCGCAAGCCGACGCTCTGACGGTCGATGACATCAGCTTCAGCTACCCCAATGGGCACCGCGTGTTTTCTTCTTTCAGCCTGAACGCCAGGCCCGGCGAGTTCGTCGCGATCCTGGGGCCATCCGGCTGCGGGAAAACCACCTTGCTGAACCTGTTGTCAGGGTTCGTGCAACCGCAGAGTGGCCGCATCACCATCAACCAGACAGCGGTACGCCCGGAGCGTTCGGAGTTGGGTTATGTGTTCCAGGCGCCGCAATTGTTTCCCTGGTTGAGCGCCTTGGAGAACGTCCGTTTTGGTCTGCGGATGAGCGCCCGCACCGACGAAGCGCAGCAGCGTGCACAGGCATTGCAGTACCTGCGCCTGGTCGGCCTGGAGAGTGCGGCGCATCGGCTGCCGCACCAGCTTTCCGGTGGCATGCAGCAGCGCGTCTCCCTGGCCCGGACCCTGGCACTGGAACCCAGCGTATTGCTGATGGATGAGCCGTTCGCCGCGCTCGATGCCATCAGCCGTAACAGCATGAACGAAGAGACGTTGCGCATCTGGGCCGAACTGGGCCAGACGGTGTTGTTCATTACCCACGACATCGATGAAGCGGTGTTCCTGGCCGATCGGGTCATCGTGCTCAACATCGCCCCCGGGGGCATTCACAGCGAGCTGGAGATCCACCTGCCGCGTCCCCGCAGCAACCTGAAAACCCGTCGCCTGCCGGCGTTCCTCGATTACCGCAATGAGCTGATGACGCGCATTGCCCAGGTGATGGACGCCTGCGACACCACGGTTCATCCCACCCCTCGACTCGAGCTGACAGCATGATCAAACGTTCGCTGCTTGCCCTCACATTGTCTGCCGCCACGTTGGCAGGCAGCGCATTCGCCGTGGCGGGCGAGGCGAAACCCTTGCGTGTGGGTTATGTCTTCGCCATGGCCAACGCCCCGGCGTTGATCGCCGACAAACAAGGTTACTACCGCGAAGAAGGCTTGAACGTCGACCTCAAGGCCTTGGGCGATGGCCCGGTGATCCAGCAGGCACTGGCCGCCGGTGAACTGGACGTGGCCTATGTCGGCACCCCACCGGTGTACCAGTGGTTTTCCCGCGGGCTGCAAAGCCGGATCCTGGCGAAGGTCAATTACGGCCAGGCCGCGGTGATCGTCGACGCCAAGAGTCCGATCACCCAGTTGGAAGCGCTCAAGGGGAAAAAACTCGCCGGGGTCAAGAAGGGCAGTGGCATGGATGTGCTGCTGCGCGGTTATGTCCTGAAGGAAAAGGCCGGGCTCGATCCCGACAAGGACCTGGACATCATCGACATGCCGCCGGGCAACATGAACGCCGCCCTCGAGCGTGGCATCGTCGACGCGGCATTTTCCTGGGAACCCTTCGTCAGCCAGTCGGTGTTGCGCGGTTCGAGCCGGATCCTGCTGGACGTCAACCAGGCGCTGCCCCAGTACCCGTGGTACGTGGTGATCGCCTTGCCGAAAACCTTGCAGGAGCGCCCGGATGACGTGGTGAAGCTGCTGCGCGCCCATCGCAAGGCCATCGCTTTCCTCAACGAACATCCCGCCGAATCGAACCGGCTCATCGCCGAGGCGTTCAAGCTCGAAGCGGTGCAAGGCCCGGACGGCAAGACCATCGCCCCCGAAGCCATCGTCGCCCAGGCCCGGACCCGCCTGGGCTGGTCGGCGGACTTGCAGGCGACGGACATCCAGTTCATCCAGCGCCTGATGGATTACTCCCACGACCTGGGTTTTATCGACACCACGCTCAAGACCGAACAGATCGTGGATACCTCCTACCTGGAAAAAGCCGCGCACTGAGTCCGTCATGTCCTTGCCAAAACCGAATTGGGGATGGGCGTCGCTGCCATTCCTGTTGTTGATCTGGATCGCCCTGGCGAGCCGCTTTCCCACCTACATCCTGCCGCAGCCCTGGGACGTTGCCCGCGAGGCGCTGCGCTGGCTGGGTGACCGTTCGCTGTGGCAGCACCTGCAGGCCAGTGTGCTGGAAGAGCTGGGTGGTTTTTGCGCCGCGGTGATCGTTGCGCTCCTGCTGGGCACGGCCGCGGGCCTGTCCTCGCGCTTTCGCGATTTCATCTCGCCGCTCAACAGCCTGTTCATGGCCATCCCGCCGATTGCCTGGGCGCCGCTGATCATGATCATTTTCGGCCTGGGTTATGTCTCCATCGTGCTGGTGATTTTCATTGCCGCGATGTTTCCCATGGCGGTGACCATCCAGGAGGGCGTGCAGAGCATCCGCGGCGGTGAAGTTCGCGCGGCACGGACCTTGGGCGCCAACGCCTGGCAACTGTTGGCCCACGTCTATTTGCCGGCCTCGTTGCCGTTCGTGACCGCCGCCTTGCGCATCGGCTTCAGCCAGGGCTGGCGGGCGCTGGTGGCGGCGGAAATGATCGGCGCTTCCCGAGGCATCGGCTGGATGGTCGCCACGGGCGGGCAGATCGGCAACAGCAGCCAGGTGCTGCTGGGCATTGTCGTGATCGGCTTGATTGCCTGGCTCATGGAAAGTTTTGTGTTCCGGCGCATCGAGCGTCACTACCAGCAATGGCGCGTGCAATAAGCATCGCCCCACGTATTCGAACCCTTCAGTGGACCACTGCACGAGGTGTCATGTGAGTAACGTTTTCGATCCCCGCGAAGCCGGGCATTACATCGCCCCACAAGGCCTGTACGAACGCAACAAGAAACGTCCGTTCCTGGGCAGCGTCCACTGCGACCGTGACACGCTGGTCGCCGGGCAGTGGGATGAAATCACCCTGGTCTACGAGGTCGGTGGCAGCGGCCTGGCCGACGGCGCGTGGCTCAAGCTGGCCTTCAAGTTCTATTCCGACTGGGCCTTGTTCCAGACCTCGAACCCGGCCGGCCCCAACTATGTCAGCGCCGAATACCAGGCCGGGGAGCTGGTCCCCGGCCAGAGCCAGGCCACGGTGCAGCACTTGAAGGTGCGATTCGACCAGAAGGGCCATGAACGGCCATTTCAGAAAGCGATCATCATCGACATCATCGACGGGTACCTGAACCCGGGGGATAAAGTCATCATTCGTCTGGGGGACCGACGCCAGGGCGGGGCGGGGACGCGGGTGCAGAGTTTCGTCGAGAAGGACTTCCGTTTCCGCCTGTTCATCGACCCGCTGGGCAGTTCGAAATTTGCCGAAGTGCCGGGCGATCCTTTGTTGGACATAGTGCCGGGACCGGCGCAGCGCGTGCAACTGATCGTGCCTCGACTAGTCAGCGCCGGGGAAGCCTTCGATGTCCTCTTGCGGGTGGATGATGCCTGGGGCAACACCTGCCGAAACCTGCCGCTCGAGGGTGTACTGACCCTGGTCGATCCGGAGGGCGGCGAGCGTCGGCAGCCGTTCACGCTGGCGTCCGAAGGTTGGGCGACGGCCCGGCTCGAGGCGCTTGACCTCGGCGCCGTGGGCGAGTGGCGTTTGTCCGCCAGCGTGGCGGCGCCTTTTGTCGACGGGGCCCAGGCCTTCGTCACTGTCGACCCGGCCGGTACAGCGTTGCGCCCGCTCTACGCCGACCTGCATGTGCACTCCGATGACACGGTGGGCACCAACGACACGTTGTACAACCTCAGCTACGGTCGCGATGTCGCCGGGCTCGACGTCCTCGGGTACACCGCCAATGACTTCAATATCACCGAGCAACGCTGGGATCAGGCGGTCAAGCTGATCCACGAGCTCAATGAGCCGGGCCGATTCGTGTGTTATCCCGGAACCGAATGGTGCGGTAACTCTTGTGCGGGCGGCGACCGCAACGTCGTATTCCTGCATGACCGCAAACCCGAGTTCCCCTTCGACAATCAAGGGCGACTGGTGCGTTCCTTCGAATGGAACGAGTTCACCGCCGGCACCATCAAGCCTGGCGCCTGGCCGGTTGACGAGTTGTACGCCGCCTATGCCAAGGACCCCGAAGGCCATCTGATGATGCCCCATGTCGGCGGACGCCGTTGCAACCTCGACTGGCATCACCCGGAACTCGAGCGGCTGATCGAGGTGGGTTCGGCCTGGGGCCAGTTCCATTGGGTCTACGCCGAAGCGCTGCAGCGTGGCTATCGGGTTGGCGCCGCGGCGAACAGCGATGAGCACCAGGGCCGCTGCGGTGGCGGCGTTCCGGCCACGGCGGTGTTCGGCTCCCGTGGCGGGTTGACGGGTGTGGTCGCCGAGGCTTTCGACCGCGCCAGCGTCGGCAAGGCCTTGCGCGCCCGCCGTACCTTCGCCACGACGGGTGAGCGTTCGTTCGCCAGCCTGCGCCAGGGCAAGCACGTCATGGGTGAAGTCTTCACTGCCGATTCGAATGCCTCCCTGGACTATCGACTGCTGGGGGAGGCAGGGTGGGAGCAGGTCGATCTGTTCGATGGCGACCAGTTGATCTGGTCTCGCAACCTGCACCAGGAACTGGGTTTCTGCGCCCAACGCATTCGCCTGCGCCTGGGTGGTGCGCGGATCAAGGACCGCTATCGCGGCGCGTACTGGACTGGCGAAATCCGCATCACCGGCGCGGTCATCAATGGTTTTCGCGCCTTGGGCCTCGACCATCCCGAGCAGACCGTATGGCGCAAGGACGCCACGGTCCTGGCGTTTCGCACCGACACCAACGGCGATACCGACAGCATCGAAATCGACCTGTCGCAACTGGCCGGCGCCACGCTGCAGATCCACAGCCGTATCGACAATTACATCAAGGTCGGCGACCCGTCCGAACCGCAACCTTACGTACACGCACCGACGGTGGTGATGGCGCTGTCCGGCGATGAGTTGCTGGCGCAATCGCAAGTGGTCGAAGAGTTGCCGGGCGCGGAGTTGAAGCTGTCCCTGGAACGGATGACCGCTGCGGCGTTACCCCGTGAATTGCAGGGACGCATAGACCTGGCCCGTCTGGGGCTTGATCCAGGGCGTGAACACCCCTTGTTCATCTGTGCCCGCCAGCGGGATCAGTCACGGGTCTGGACCTCCGCGCTGTTCCTGACCTTGTAGGCGCTGTCGAGTGCAACGAGGCTGCGATCTTTCCCCAGACACTTGAATCTCAAGTGAAAGATCAAGATCAAGATCAAAAGATCGCAGGCTTCGCCAGCGCCTACAGAGCCCGGCGAGAGCTCTCTATGGTCACATTTGCGCAAAACCCCGACAGTCCCAGCAAGCCTGCGAAAGCCTGGCCGTCGCCATTGCGAGAAAGTGAAGTCGTCGATAACGACAGCGCCCACGGGCGCCGGGCGGGCGAATGTCTCGTCTGCCCGCTCACGCAGGAGAGCGATCATGACCGATATCCAATACAACATTCCCCACGAAGTCCAAGGCAAGGTTGCACTGGTCACTGGCGCCGCCAGTGGCATCGGCAAGGCCATCGCATTGCTGTTGCATGCCCGCGGCGCCAAGGTAATCGCCGAAGACATCAACCCCGCCGTCCATGAGCTGGCCCGTCCCGGGCTGGTGCCGCTGGAGGCCGACATCACCGCGGATGGCGCCGCCGAGCGCGCTGTCGGCCTGGCCGTCGAGCAGTTCGGCCGGCTGGATATCCTGGTCAACAATGCCGGGATCATCATCAATAAACTCGTCATCGACATGACGCGCCAGGACTGGGAGCGCATCCAGGCGGTCAACGCCACGGCCGCTTTCCTGCATTCACGCGAAGCGGTCAAGGCGATGATGCCGAACAAGGCGGGGGCCATCGTCAACATTGCGTCCTACGCGTCCTATTTTGCCTTCCCGACCATTGCCGCCTATACCGCGTCCAAAGGTGCCCTGGCGCAACTGACGCGCACCCTGGCACTGGAAGTCATCGAGCATGGCATTCGCGTCAATGCCATCGGTGTTGGCGATGTGGTCACCAACATTCTCAATGACGTGGTCGAGGACGGTCCGGCGTTCCTCGCCCAGCACGGTGAAGCCGCGCCCATCGGCCGGGCCGCACGGCCGGAAGAAATTGCCGAGGTGGTTGCGTTCCTGGCCTCCGATCGCGCGAGTTTTGTGGTCGGTGCGGTGGTCATGGCCGACGGCGGCATGACCGTTACCGCAGGCTGAATCGAGTGCTGGATGGCACCTGGGTCACCGGCCGGGCTGTGCACCCGGCCGGTGTTCTATCAGAGATGCACCCGACGAAGCCTGCCGCGTAACGGCACCACGTTTTCCTCTGGCGTGGGCAGTGGCCGCCCGACCAGGCCCATGCCTTCGCTGACCAGTACCGCGTCGGGTAACAGGCACAGGTTGGACGGGGTATCCAAGCCTCGGGCAAGCACCGTGACCTGGGCTGTTTGCAAGTCGCAGCCCAGCAGTCGTCCACTGAACCGGGTAAAGCCGCCATGCAGGGGTTCGCCGTTCCAGTCGGGGAGCAGGGGTTGTTGCAAGCGCTCGCAGAGTTCCAGCACCAGCAGTTGGCCGTTGGGGCACAGTGCCAGCCCGGTGGGCAGTTGCAGGCCGCGAATCAGGATGTCGATCTCGGCGCTGGCGGTCCAGACCCGGATCACCTGGCCGGCCTTTTCGGCAAAGTCGATGCCCTTGCGGCTCGGGTCGCCGTGCAGTTCCCCCGAGAACAGACTGATCAGCACAGCGTCTGTCGCCGGTTCGTACACCAGGGTCACGGGAACGGCTTCCTGGCCTTGATCCAGTTCGGGCAGTTGAGCCAGCACGCGCTCTTGCTGGCCCGTGACGAACTCCACCAACTGATTGGTATCGGGCTTGACGGCCAGCCAACTGCGGCGGGTCGGGTGGTAGCACAGCGCATTCAGGTTGCCGCGGCTATGGAAGACCGGCTCGGGCGGCGTGAATTGCAGGTCCAGCAGTTTGGAACCCGCGACGTAATCGGTCTGGCTGACCAGACAGCGTCCGTCACCGCAGGCGATATCCGACAGCCCCATGATTTCATCGCGCAGCATACGTGCCTGCATGTTCATGGCGCGAAACCCTTGCGCCAGTGTTTCGCGGGGCAGGTAGGCGCCGGGTCGCTGGGGATCCGGGCGCAGTCGACTGATACGGCCGCTGAAAGGTTGGTCGGGCAACCCGGAACCTGCTTCGGTGAGCAGCAGGCTGCCGTCGGCTTGCAGGCAGAGGCCACGAGGGTTCAGCAGGTCCTCGGCGACAAGAGTGCTGGGGCGCAGGCTTTCCTCCGGGTGTGCGGGGATCTGAAGGGGAACTGACATAGGCTCTCTCCGTGAACAAAAGGGGGACGCGGTCATTGCGGCGGTTGCCACGGTTCACCGGTGAGGTAGGCCCGCAGCAGTGCCCGCTGGCAGGGCGACATCGAGCGCACCACCGGCATGAACAGCGTGGTGCCTTTGTACGCATCCGAGGTGCGGGCCAGGATGGGGTTCTTGGCACCCATGATGGCGTCGGGCTGATTCAGCGGGATATAGCGCGACATGGCGGGGAAGGCCAGGTAGTGAAAGCGCAGCACGTTGGGGTACATCAGCGGCCAGGTGATGGTCGTGCCCTGGGGGATGCCGAAGTCGGTCTGGGCGTATTTGCGAAAGTTGGTGAAGTAAGCGCTGCTGGGGAAATTGTTGACCGTGCAGGTCAGGGCAACAAACCCCGCTTGAGCGGCGCTGCCCGGCTTGAGGGTGACCGGGAAGCTGACGGAAAGCTGGCCATTGTCGACGGTCAACGAATCAGGGAAGTCGAGGAAGTCCCAGTATTGCGGTTGATCATAGACCGCGGGGGCCGCCGCCTTCAGGCCGATTTCGGTGGTGCTGGTCACCGCGCCGCCCAGGTACCGGACCTGCAGGGTGATCGACAGGCCGTTGGGGTAGTCCTCCAGGTAGACGTTACGCTGGTCGGCATAGATCCGATAGGTCGATTCGGTGGCATTAAGTGTGGTGTTGCAAACCTTGTCGGGCGCGGTAATGGCCAGTGCCGTGGTCCGCACCGTCTGCTGCTGACTGGTGGTCAGGGGCACGTCGACGATGCCGCCGTACACGTAGTAGTCAACCAAGGGACTGCTGGTCGGGTCCAATGTGGTCAGGGTGGTGGTGCCGGCGCTGATGGTCACGGTCCCGTAATCGGCGTTGGGCCCGATGGGGCTGGTGATATCGTCCCGGACAGACCGGAAGGTTTTCTTCGGAATGACATTCACCATGTCGATGCTCAGGAGGCCACTGTCACTCAGTTCGGCATAGCCGGCGTTCCCCGTGCACTGGTTAATCAGTTGCCGGCCCGGCTGGCAGTTCAGCGGCTCGTCGGCGAAGGCCGGGGCCAGTGTGCCGATGACCCTGCCGATGCTCGGGTTGGGCGTGTACCGGCCAGCGGCGTAGTCGGCGTCCAGTTGCTCGGTGGTCATCGCGGGACACATCTCGAACATGACGAAACGCAGGACGATACCCGTTGCGCCCGGCGCTTGGATGATCGAACGCAGCCCACTGCTGTTCTGGTTCCAGTTGACGACGCTACTCAGGGGGAAGGTCAGCTGAAATGTGCCGCTGAAGCGGAAGGAGCCCGGGGCATCCATTTGCTCTGGTTCCAGCACACGCTTCTTCATGTAGAAACTGCTGCACACGGTGTCGCTGCGAATCAGCAACTGGATGTTGTCGTTGCCGCCGATTTGCAGGCCGCCGACGAAGATCTGGGTGGTCGTCGAGGCGGTGGGGTCCAGGTCCACCATCATCGGGCCGGAGACGGGCCCCTGGCCGGTCACCGGGTCCACCGAGCCGAGCAGATAGACGGCCTGGCCCACCAGGTCGCCAGTGGTGTTGATGCTGCCGGGGATGCCCTGGGAGCTGATCAGGGCGTTCTGCATGTCGACGACATGCTGGCCGTAGTGATTCCAGCCCCCGGCGGTGTATTGGTGGCCGATGGGGGCGGGGGCATTGATCATGTTGTTCAACTGGTCGTCGGTGTAGGACTCGGCCCCGGGTGCCAGGGTCGAGGTGGTCAGGTCGAAGAGCGGCCAGTCATCGTTGCCATCGTAGGGAATGGTCGGGGAGTTGTTTGGCAGGCTGACGTCGGTGCGGATGCCGCCCCAGAAATTCAGCCGTGGTCCGTTCAGGATGCTCATGAGTTATTCCTCGTCCTTGATGGTTTTGCCGACAGGCGAATTGGCGAATTTGAACAGGTAGGAGTAATCGGACTTGTAGGGGCTCTTGACCGGGGTCGCCATGGAGTGGCAGTTCATGCAGCTGCTGTTGGGCTGGATGTAGCTTTCCATGGTCACGTTGGCCGAGAGGGCGGGGGTCGGCTGGCCCAGTGGATTGCTGGGGTTGTCCGGCATCAGCGGGCGCTGGGTGGTGATGAGTTGGTAGTACTTCAACACGCTGCGTTGCAGGTCCGGGTCGCTGCGGTAACGGGCGTTGACCTGGTTGGTGACCTCGGCGATCGGGGTGAACCGGTTCAACGGGTTCGGGGTCTGGAAGGTGGTGCCGGGTTTGGGCACGCAGACCAGGTGCGCGCCCTGGGTCTGCCAGTCGCAGGGTGACTGGTTGAGGCTGGCTGCCGGCGCGTTGGGGTTGAAGTAGGAATAGGCCGTGCCGGCTGCCGGCTGGTCGACCCATACGCCGTTTACGAGCACTTTGGGCGCAACGTTGTCGATCTGTTCGAAGGTCGACCAGATCCACTGCGGATAACCGTTCACCTTGGTGATGATGTGCAACCCCACCAGGCCCAGGTAGGCCTCGGTGACGCCGGTGCGCTGGCCTTGGTCGTCGAACGTGGCTACGCGCGCAAGCATGGTCAGGTAGCGGCTGGCATTGTCATGGGGGGTGAGGATGCGCCAGCTCGATTTGACCTCGATGACCCCGTAGGGAAAGTTGATGTTGTTGGCTTTGGACACCACGTCGGCGTTATAGAACTGGTTGGCGACGATGTAGTTGTAGGAGGTCTCGTTGGCCGAGATGTCGTAGTAGGTCGGGTTGCCGGCCTGGTCGATCAGCCAGCCGCCGACGGCCTGGTCGACGGCATTTACCTGGGAGCTGTTCTTCAGCGCGGCGATGTTGATGATGCCCAGGCTCTTGGCCAGTTGCGGGGTGTTCCAGGGGCCTGGATCGGCTCCCCGTGGCAGGAAGGTTTCTGCCACGGTCTTGTAGGTCTGCCAGACGGTGTAGCCAGGGTCCCCCGGTTGCTTGCTGCAGTCGGGATCCCCGCGCTGCCCTGCCTGGGCGGGCCAGTTCACGGCGATGAACAGCTGCCAGCTGTATTGATCGAACAGGTCCTGGCTGGCGTTGGCCGCCGGCGCCGTGCTGGGGGGCTGGCAATTCAGGCTGGAGGCCTGCGTCCGAGGCATGGTTTGTTCCTGGGATTGCTCCAGGGCCAGGGCCGGAAGATTGGCCAGACCCAGTAGTACCAGGGTGAAACGCAGTGAAATGTTCATGGCGATTCTCCGTCATTGCTCAGGGTTTGCGCTGCATGAGCTTGTTCCACTGCGCCTTTTGCCCGTTGCTCTGGGACGCCGGTGGCTCGAACAACTGGCAGGGCGGTGGATTCGCCGGGCACATCGCGGCCACCTGCGCCCAGGTCTGGGCAGGGTCCGGTCTGGCGATGCGGAAATGGGTGTAGTTCTGGCTGACGATGGGGGCATTGGCGACGCTGGTGTCGCCGGAGAAAAAGAACGATTGGGGCTGCCGGTAGGGCGGTTGTCCCGACATCTTTTTGTAGAAGGCATAACCGAACAGGATCGGCCCCTGTGGCGATTGCAGGTCCAGCGCGTAGGCCTGCACGCTGGCGTCGAGGTTTTGGCTGCGCTCGGCGCTGTAGGGCAGGTGCTGGATGAAGTCTTGGCGCGGCGGATGATTCATCGGCGAGAACATGCAGCAGGCCGGCATGTCCTTGGGGCGATCCTGCGGGTAGGTCAGGAAGTACGCCTTGTTGCCCAGGGATACGAAGGAGCAGGTGTAGTTGTTGTTCTTGATCGGGAAGATCGGCAGGCAGTACTTCTCATAGTGCTCCATCATCGCCCCGAAGCCGTCGCCATCGGCCGGGATATAGGCGGTGTCGTAGTAGCTGGTGCCTCGGGAGACGGTGTAGTCCGCCGGGGTCAGGGTGGAGGGCGGATTGCTGTAGGGCGGCGGGTTTTTTTCGTAGTTGTGCATCACCCGGTACATGGTCCAATCGCTGATCCAGAATGCCGGGAAGAACGGATCGGAAGGGTCGCCCGGGGCGCGTTTGGCGATGCAGTTGCCGTTCTGTTCGTTGCACCCCTCGGTGTTGTGCACGCCCATGGTGAAGTAGACGGCACCGCTGTCCTGGGCGAACAGCGGAGCGCTGGACAGCAGGATCAACAGCAACAGCCGGTTCAAGATACTGGTTTTCATAGGTCATTCCTTTGAAAAGTACCGGGTGACACTGTGGGCGAGCCTGTGGAAGCCGAGCTTGTGTGGGAGCTGAGCTCCCACACAAGCTCAGATCCACAAGCTCGCTCCCACAGTGGTTTATCTTTCCTGGGTGAACAGCGTTACGGTCAGAGGTTGTCGTAGTCGCTCATCTTGAGTTGTTGTGGCGGATAGTTGCGCTTCACCAGCTTCTTGGCCCACAGCTCCAATACCGCGCGGCGGCTCTGGGACATGTCACGGGTGATGGGCATCGAGAGCGTGCTTTCTTCCTGGTAGGGCTTGCTGATCAGCACAATCAACTGGTCGATGGCGCCTTCGACGCGTGCCTGGGAGTTGAGCGGCATGTACTTGTTCATGATGGGGTACAGGTAATAGAAGGTCTGCAGGATGCGTGGGTAGAGGAAGCCCTCCCACAGCTGCGTGGCGGCGTTCTGATCCTTGTAGACGGTGTTCCAGTAGTTGATGAAGTCCTGTTGCAGTTGCACGTCCAAGGGCAGGACGCGGAGCGGGGCGAGGAAGTCGATATAGGCTTGGGGAACGGGGAAGCTGAAGGGGATGACCGGATCGCTGTCGCCGTCCTTGACGAAAAAACGCAAGGTCGGGAAGCCCGGAGCCACGGCCCTGAAGCTCACTTGGGCGATGCCGTTGGCGTCGGTGGTCGTGGTGACATAAGAGTACTCCACCGGAGTGGCGTGGATGTCGTCGTGCAGGGTTCCGGTGACGTAGAGGCCAGCGTCGAATGCCAGGCAAGGGTGCAAGTCGATCGTGACCGGTTTGCCCTCGCCCTGCAGGAATTGCTGATAACCGATCTGGTCTCCACTGGACTCATCCGTATTGCGCAGCGCGGTCAGTCGGCGGCCGCTGCCTTCGGCCAGATAGTTTTGTACGGGCGGCGCGTTAGTGAAGTTCGGCAGATTGGCCTTGTTCAGCTCGGGGTGGTTCGGGTGGTCGAAGAACAGCGTGAAATTGGCCGCATTGCTGGAGGCCAGATAGTAGTCGCTGGTGGTCACCATGTAGGGGTTGCCATATTCCGCCACCCACAGCGTGGTATTGGCCGCCGGCTGACCATTTTTCTGCACCATGATGGTCAGTGTCTTATGGTCACCCACGTCAATGAAACTGCCGCTCTCCACCACTTCGGCGGTCCAGGTTTGCTGGGTGGCGGCGATCACGGGTGTCGGGGCGGCCGTAGCTTTGAGTCGCAGCTCCAATGGATGACCTGATTGTAGTTTCGTCAGGTCCGCGTCGCTGAGCGTGAAGTCCTGCAGGCCGGAGCGTTTGTCGAAGGCTGCCTGGTTATACCGGTCGAAACCCAAGTCCACTACCGGCGTGAATTGATCACCCTCGCGTACACCCAGTTGGTAGTCGCCGGCCTGGAATTTTTCGGCGGTCAGGATGGGGGCATTGGGCTCTACCGGATAGAACGGGAACGTGTTGGCCAGATCCAGCGACAGGGTGTTGCCGGTAATCTGCACCGAGGTCACGCCCAGTGTGGCGTTTTGGGGCGTTCCACTGGGTTGAACAACAGATACGGCCTGCGCGGGCACCAGGCGCAGGCCGGCGGGCGCGGTCGGGTATTCGTCGGCGAACCAGAGGCCCAGGGTCGCGGCGGTGCGGCTGTAGGCGGGATTGAAGAAAATACCGGAAACGTTGTCCAGGCCCTTCTGATACATCGCTTGCAGACGAGCCGTATCCGAGGGGGCATGGGAACGGGTGTTGACGTACGGGAAGTCGTTGAAAACACCGTTCCTGTCGTAGCAGGTCAGGTAGGTGGAGAACCTGAACATCAGGCCCTTTGCCCCTTTCAGCTTCATCTGCTGCTGCAGGTTACTCAGCAGCGCCGAATCGCCGATGACCCATTCCAGGTTCTCCTGGGGAAAGCAGGTCTGCCAGGTGGTGGTGACATACACCAGGCCACCGAAGGCGCCCCAATTGAAATTGAGGAAGCGATCCATCATCCGATACTGGCGATTGAGGGTCAGGCCACACGTGGCATCCCCCAGCATCAGCTTGTCGAAATACAACGCGGTGAAGGTGTTCTGCCACGGGCTGACGTCCACGAAGCGCGCGGCAGTCGGAGCGTTGCTGCCAAAGGGATTGCCGAGCAATTGGTAGTCCCTGCCAACCAGCGCATCCTGGGTGATGTAGGTGTCGGCCTGCAGCTCGCCGCCAATGATCGTTGAGCGAGTCCCTTTGTAGCTCACCGTGCCGCAGGCATTGTCACCAAACAGATCCCATTCGGCGGGCATGTATGGGTAGGTTTTCGGGTTGGCATTGGTCGGTACCTGCAGCATATAGAGCGGCAGCTCATTCTTTGCCAGGGGCTTGATGGCCCAGGGCATCAACTGGGTGGGGGCGTTCGTGGCGTTGATGCCGAAGTGGCTCATGAACGGCCAGTTGATGTCCGCGTTGACCGCGTCATACAGCGGATATACGTCGTTATTGTTGGCCGTCGGTGGGTTCCAGAACATATGGCCGTTGAGGTAGATACGGGGGAAATTCAATACGCTCATGTCATGCTCCTTAGCGTTGCCACTGGGCGCGTTTCAGCGACCAGACAAAGTCCAGTTTTTTGTAGCCATCGAATGCCGAGGGCGGCAGCGGGGTGGTGGGATAGACGATGCCGCCCCCCTGGTTCAGAGCGAAATTGAAGTAGCCGTTGTCGTTCGAGTAGGCGGCGGTGCCGTGGCAGGCCAGGCAGGAGGAGGTGTTCTGGAACGCCGATTCCAGTTGCGAATTGGCCAGTACCTGGGTGATGGGTTGGAACTCGACCCCGATCAACTCGTACTTCGACAGGCTCCGATTATTGGCCTGGAAGCTGGCATTGACCGGCTTGGCGGCCGCAGTCGGCCCGGTGGTGTTGGTCATCGGCGCCGGCGTCGGGGCATTGGTTACGGTGTACTTGCTGTTGTTGATGTTTTCGAAGGTGGTCCAGACCCAGTTGGCGTTCAGTTTGTTGACGACATGCAGACCGCTCAATGCCACATAGCCGACCTGGTAGGTACCGTCGTCCTGCTGGTAGTAGGCCTGGGCAATGTAGTAGCCGTCGTTCACCAGGGTTTGTCGGTAGGTCGTGTCCGTGCCGATCCACAGCCACGCGGCTTTCAACTCCCAGGCGGTGGGTGGAAAGTTCAGGTCGTTGGCCAGGGCGGCCTGGCCATTCACGTTGTAGACCTGCTTCTTCACGATGTAATCGAACGTGTCCTTGCCCATCAGTAACTGAAAGCGTACGGGCTGGCCTTGTTGGGCATCGGGCACGGCACCCCCCATTTGCAGGATCAGGCCATCGACCTGTTGGGTGGCATTGATGTTATGAAAGGATCGGGACAGGTCCATGCCCTGTGCCTTGGCTTGCGTCACCACCGCGGCCGGGAGCGGCGCTGAGCTGTCATAGGTGCCCGGTGGTGCGCCGTTGGGCAGGTAGACCTGGTCCGAAGGCTTCATCGTCTCCCACACGAGATTGCTGCTTTGCGCGGTGCTGGGTTGGTTCAAACAGACGAACCAGTTCCAGGCCATGGTCTCGGGACTCTGGGCAAACGCGGTCCGGGTCTTGTTGATGTCTGCTCCAAACTGCAGGAAGTTGCTGCAATCGAAGTTGTTGGTGTCCTGTGCCTGGGCCAAACCGGCCAGGGCACCGAGAACGGTTATGGAAATGGCTCGCCGCATGGAAGCTCCTTGGCATTCGCCGTATCGGCATGAGGGTGCCCCCGGAAGTGTTCCAGGAGCAGTTGCTTCACCGCCGTGGCCGCAAGGTGCTGCGGCAACGACAGATCACAATTGGTGATGAGCAGCGGGCCGGTCTTCTCGCTCGCGGGCAGTCGTCCGTGGCTGCCGCGGACCAGGCGGGTGTCCAGTGGTATCAGGTCCATGTAGTAGCGAAAGCCGAGTTTTTTCTGGAGCAGGCGGCGCGCCACTTTCAATTTCGGGAAGCGAATGGCCGGGTCGATGAACAGCTCGAGCGGGTCGTAGCCTGGCTTGCGATGGATGTCCACGGTGCGGGCAAAGTCGGGGGCCTTGCGGTCGTCGAACCAGTAGTAGTAATCGAACCAGCAACCGGCGGCGGCCACGGCCACCAGCTCGCCGCTGCGCGGATGATCCAGGTGCCAGGCCCGTTGTTCGGTTTTATCCAGCACCTGCTCGATGCCGGCCTGGCGCTGCAACAGCGCCTTGACGCGAGGGATGTCGCGCGCCTGCTTCACGTAGATGTGCGCGACCTGATGGTCGGCCACGGCAAATGCCGCGCTGGCACCGGGATCGAGCAACTCCCAGGTCAGCGATTGGCGGACCTGCAACAAGCCTTCGGCGCGTAGCAACCGGTTGATGGAAACGGATTGGGTGACGGCTTCGATCCCGTATTCGGACAGCAGCATCACCGCCGCGCCCTGTGCTTGGGCAAAGTCCAGCAGACGCCCGACTTCGCTGTCGATGGCGCGCACCTCGTCGGCAATCGACGGATGATCGGGGCCCAGGCGTTGCAGGCTGTAGTCGAGATGGGGCAGGTAGATCAACTGCAGGTCGGGGCGGTCGAGCTGGAATTCGGCGATGGCGCAGTCGACGATCCAGCGGCTCGAGGCGATGCCGGCCGCCGGGCCCCAGAAGCTTGGAAAGGGGAATTCGCCGATCTGCTGTTCGATACGCTCGTGCAACGAGGCCGGCGCAGAATACAGGCCGAACATCTTGCGGCCATCGGCCGGGTAATGCGGCCGCGGGGTAATGGCGGCGTCCACGTCCGCATACATGTTGTACCACCAGAACAACTGGCTGCAGCGAAACCCGGGGTACTGGCGCTTGAGTGTCTGCCAGACTTTTTCCCCCTGGATCAGTGCGTTGGGTTGCAGCCAGAAACGCACTTCGGCCTGATCGCGGAAATACCAGCCGTTGCCGACGATGCCGTGCTCCGACGGTGGCTGGCCCGTGAGGATCGAGGCTTGCACCGTGGAGGTGACCGCCGGGAACACCGGTTGCAGCGTGGCCATCCTGGCCGTTTTCAACAGGGCATTGATGCAGGGCGTCGCGGCCCCCAACAGTGCGGGCGTCAGGCCGACCACGTTGATCAGCAGCAACGGCTGGCGCGCAGGCTCAGAGGACATCGGCACAGGCCTCCAGCGCTTGGGGTTGCAGCAACTGGCGCTGCTGCAACTGATCCTCGACCCAGTGCAACTCCGCCGCGATGCCCTGGAGTTGGGCGTGCTCGGTGGTGGGTCGCAACTGGCTGGGCAGGACGCCCCAGCTGTAGGTTTCCACTTCCAGTACCGGGCGAAAATCTCCATGGTCGGCCAGAAAATCGAAGGTCTGTGTAAGGGCGACCTGGCTGCCGCTGAGTTCGGGCAACAGCAGGTGTTCGCTGAACAACGGAATGTGGAAGTGGATCCTCAGCTCGGGAGGGGCGTGGCCGTCCTGCTCACACTCGTACAGGGCCGCGGGAAGGTCGGCCCAGGCTGATAACCGGTCCTGTCCAGCGCGGGCTTTGACTTGGTGCAGGTAGGTGGGTTCGGCAAAACCGCCCAATGTCTTGAGCACCTGTTCGCGCCGCTGCGCATCCTCAGGCAGGCGGCAAATCAGCGCATTGGATAGCTGGATCTTGCCGATGGGGACCCGGGCCCGACGCAATCGGTCCAGTGACTGATAGCAGTCTTCGAACATCACGGCCTGATGGCAGACGTCAAAACACAGCGCCAGGTGTTCATGGTGCGGGTCCGTGGCTTGCCAGTGACGAAAGAAGGCGATGGCCTGGTCGGTGTTTTCCAGCACGCAATCGGGCTCCATTTCCAGGCAGATCACGATCTTCTTGCCCGTCTCCCGTTGCAACCGGGCCAGCGCGGCGGTGAGCTCGCGCAGTTGCTGCTCGGCACGTTGCTGCAACGTCGGGCTCCAGTGGGCGGCATAGCCTAGCGGCAGGCTGGAGATCACCCCCTGGGCACAGTCGGCTGGCAGGGCCTGGGCGAGCAATCGAGCCAGGTCCAGGCTGTACGCCAGCCGCTGCGGATCGGCCCAACTGGGCAGGTAGACGTCAGCTTTCACCGCGCCCTGGTGAAATTGGCCGTAGGGGAAACCGTTGAGTGAGGTCAGGCGAAGTCCGTTGCGTTGCAGCAGGTCGAGGAAATCCGCACGGGCGGACGCCTGTTGGAGCTCGGCGGCGGCGACGGCGCTGATCCACAATCCACTGTCTTGGGTGTCGAGCCCGCGCAGTGTACGGACGGTCTGGAAATACCGTTCGATGGAAGCGCGCAGCCCGCCCAGGTCATGGGTCGGGTGCACGTTGCTGCAATAGCCGATCTGCATGGCCGTCCAACCCGTGTGGGCACTCATTTGATCACCGGCTCCTGGCCCCGCAAGGCAGAGTTGTCTTGCCACTGTCGCCGCTGGTCGATGGGCAGGGGCGTGCTGACCAGGGTTTTGTCCAGCTGGCCGCTCTGGGCAAAAAAGTCCACCGGGTTGTGGAACAGCACCTGTTCGACCTGGGCTTCACTGAAGCCGGCGGCCAGCATCGCCTGGCCGGTCTTGGGCACTTTGAGTGGGTCGCTGATGCCCCAGTCGGCAGCGCTGTTGACCACCATTTTTTCTGTGCCGTACTGCTGCAGCAGCGCGACCATGCGCTGTTCCGACATCTTGGTGTTGGGGTAGATGGAGTGGCCGCGCCAGCAATCGCTGTCGAGCACCAGGGGCAGGGTCAGTTCGTTGAGGTGGTCGATGATCACCAGGTGTTCGGCAATGCCGACCTCGCGAATGACCGCGAGTGTGCGCTTGGTGCCACCGATCTTGTCGCGGTGCGGGGTGTGCACCAGCACCGGCAGGTTGAATTGTTTGGCCAGCTCCAATTGGGCGGCGAGAAAGCGATCCTCTTCCGGGGTGATGTCGTCGTAGCCGATTTCACCCACCGCCACCACGCCATCTTTCACCAGGTAGCGTGGCAGGATCTCCAGCACTTCATTGGCCACCGACAGGTCGTTGGCTTCCTTGGGGTTCAGGCCGATGGTGCAGAAGTGATGGATGCCGAACATGCTGGCGCGAAAACGCTCCCAGCCCAACAGCGTGTCGAAGTAGTCGATGAAGCTGCCGACGCTGGTCCTGGCCTGGCCCTGCCAGAAGGCCGGTTCGATCACGCCGGTGATGCCGGCGGCCGCCATGTTCTGGTAGTCGTCGGTGGTGCGGCTGACCATATGGATATGCGGGTCGAAGTACTTGAGCATGGTGAATCCTCGTCAAAAAGGCAGGGGAGGAGCGGGTATCAGTTCGGCAAGGTGCCGCCCAGGTGCGCCTGCCATGGCGGAGGCAAGCGTTGTTGCCGGGCCAGCCCGGCCAGGCGCTGACGTTGCGCCGGGCTCAGCAAGGCAAAGGCAATCACGTGGGGCAGTCCGGCGGACACCGTGCGTTCGGCGGCGAGTTGTTCGTCCAGCAGGTCGAGGGCCAATTGGTTGAGCGTGACGCCTTGTCGTTGCGTCAGGCCGACCAGGCGCCCTACATCGAGGCCCATGCCCAGGGCTTTCAACACCAGTTGGTTGAAGGCCCGTTCGTCGTAGTGACGCGATGGGTAGGCGGTGTCCAGGGCGAGGGCGGCAAACACCTGGCTGTTGCTGGTACGCCCGGCCTGAAGTGCTAGCCCGACGCAGAGGCCACCGCTGTCGAGCCAGTCGAGGGCTTTCAAGGTGGCGATCTTTTCCTGGTCGTCGCCCCACAGGAACAACTGGCGCAGCAAGGGCACTTGCCCGGCGCCGGGTTGCAGTTCCAGGACCTGGGCCAGCAGCAATGCCCGCGCCAGTTGGACATTGCTCCAGCCGTCGGTGCCGGGCTGGGCACGCTCCTTGAGGTGGCGCTTGCACTGGCCGCTCAGGAGCGCCGCGGTGTTGGCGTCCGGGCGTTGGGCAAGTTGCGTCTGCGCCGAGAGCCACCATTGCCGTTCGGTTTCATCGAGTGACTGGATGAAATGCCGGCGTTGTTCGTTCAGGCAGTCCTGGCGCATGTCGAGGGCTGCCGATGCTGTAACGTCCGTGTTCATGTGGGTTTGATCCAGCGTTGGAAATGAGGAAGCAGGAAAAACACCAGGACACATAACAGGCTGCCCAGCGGCTGGTTGGCGACGGCCAGCACCAGGGCATCGAACAACGGCAGGGCGGCCAGGCCCGCACCGATAAAGGCGCGGACCTGCCGTTGCCGCGGGTTGGCCAGGTTGCGCCAGTAGTGCCAGCCCAACCAGCCAAGCCATATCAGCAGGACTGGCCAGAACCAGGCGTTGTCTGTGTAGATCGCCAACGCCAGTGGGCTCAACATCAGCAGCAGCGGGAGACGGCTGATCAGTTGATTGCGGTGTTCCTGGCGGGCCAGGTAGGTCAGGCCGCTGATGTAGACGCCGAGCAACAGGGCGCAGAACCAGATCGGTTCGGGGGGCATCGCCAGGCTGGCCGCCGCGGTGAGGTAGAGCGCCGAGCGACAGGCCCCCATCAGCCAGACGCTGTGGGCGTATTTCTTGTGCAGCAGGTTGTAACCGAGGATGCAACCCACCAACAGCGTGGCGCTGCCCAGCAGCCAGTGCGGTTGTTCGATCAACCGGCTCAGGCCCAGCAGCGCGGCCGCGGCCAGCACCAGTAGCAGCGCCGTGGCCAACCGCACTTGCTGGCGGCTGACCAGGCCCAGGGTGATAGGGCGCGGATTGTGGTGGCGTTGGTCCCAGTCGGCGTCCAGCAGGTCATTCAACAGCATGCCGGCCAGGTACAGCAGCGACAGCGCCGCCAGCAGCAGGAGCCACACCAGGGACGACGGCGGTGCCAGGGCCCCTGCGCTGCTGGCGAGCAGGGCGGCGGCCAGGGTGTTGGTCCACACCGTGGGCAGGTTGGACACGCGCCCGAGGGTCATCCAGGTCTTGAGGTCCGGCGACGACGGGTTCATTGCGCACAGCTCTCGTTCAGTGCGAGTGCAGGGTCGGCCTGAGTGCAGAGCCGTTGCAGCGCCCGCTCCATTCGTGCGGTATCGATTTCATGCACGTCCACCGACTCGCCGATCCGACTGAGCATGGGGATGGAGAGCTGCCCGCCCAGATGCTGGCGGAATTCTTCCAGCCCGAGCAGAACCTGCGAGCGTCCCTGTGCATCTTTCAAGTTCAACTCCGGCGGGTTCAGGCAGAAGCCGAGCTTGAGCAGCAGGTGCAGCACCCGGTCGCTGTCGGCGTCGCTCAACAACCCCAGGGCATTGGCATAGAGGCCATCCAGGGCCATGCCCACGGCGACGGCTTCACCATGGCGCAGTCGGTGGTGACTGAGGTTTTCCAATTTGTGGGCGGCCCAATGCCCGTAGTCCAATGGCCGCCCATTACCGCGTTCGAAGGGATCACCGGCACCGGTGATGTGCGCCAGGTGCAGTTCGGCGCAGCGGCGGATCGCGTAGCGGCTGGCCGCGTGATCGAAGTGGGCGAGGGCGTCGGCCTGTTGCTCCATCCACTGGAAAAACGCCTGGTCCTTGATCAGCGCCACCTTCACCGCCTCGGCCAGCCCGGCGATCTGGTCGCGTCGGCTCAGGCTGGTCAGCAATTGAAAGTCGTTGATGACCGCGGTGGCGGGGTAGAAGGCGCCCAGCAGGTTCTTCTGGCCAAAGGCGTTGATGCCGTTTTTCACACCGATGCCGGCGTCGTTCTGGGCGAGTACGGTGCTGGGGATGCGAATCAGGCGAATGCCGCGGTGGAAGGTGGCGCAGGCGTAGCCCACCGCATCGAGCACCGCGCCGCCACCGAGGGCCAGCACATAGCAATGCCGGTCCAGGCCATGTTGCAGCATGTCGCTGTACAACTGCTGCAACACCTGGGAATCCTTGCTCGATTCGCCGGCCGGGACCGCGATGGGGGGCGCCTGCAAATGCAAGTCCGGAAAATGGCTGGCGAAGTAGGTATTGATCTGTGCCAGCAGGTGCGGAGCGCTGTGCAGCAGTTGTTCATCGGCGAACACCAGCACCGTTACCTGGCCGCGGTGTCCGGCAGTGAGCTGACGATGCAGGCAGGGATTGAGCGGGTCGAACAGATGATCGGTGAACACCACCGGGTAGTCGTAGCTGACCTTGAAGCGCCCGTGCAACGGTTGCTCCGTGTCGCGTCGGCGAATGTTCTTGAACAGGCTGTACCCGGCGATGAACAGCCCGGGCAATACCATGCTGGCGAGCAGGGTCACCAACAGCGCGTTCTGTTCGACGAGAAAGGTGCCGATGGCACTGTAGGCCAACGCGAGGCCGGCATTGGCCAGGGTGGTGACCAGGATGAACGCGCGCAATGGGTAGCGTTGCATGCCGGCGGCGACGACCGAGGTTTCCGCCAGCACCGGGACGCCGCGCAGGCAGATCAACGACAGCGTGCCCAACCGGTAGGCCAGTTGCCCCGGCTGGCGTTGATGCAGGCCCAGGCGACCAGACAGCAGGCGCAAATAACCGGCTCCCAGCGCATAACCCAACCCGGCCCCCAGGCACAGGCCGACGAAAATCACCAGGTATCCACCCAGGCTGCCAAGCATCGCCACGGCCAGTAGCGCGACCATGCTCGACGGCACCGGCAACACCACGTCCAGCGCCAGCAGGGCAATCAGCAGCAAGGCCAAGTTGAGTTTCTGCGCGGGCGTCGAGGGCAGGTACAGGTTGAGATGGGTCAGGAAATCCTGGATCTGTTGTTCGAACAACAGGAAGCTGGCGATCACCAGGCCTGAAAAGCAAACCAATGACAGCCAGAAATGTCCGGCTGGTCCTTTTTGCGAGCGCGAACGATACCCACGGCCATGCTTCATCAAGCATCCCTCTTGTTGATATGACTGATTCCGTGTCAGTAATTGAAAGCAACGCCAAGTGTGTTTTTCAGGCCAATAGACGCTCTCGCCCGAGGGGCTGTCAGGTGTGGTTGAAGATCTGGTTGGAGACAGGTTTGAATCTAGACGGCCAGGGTGTTTTTGCAAGGCCATCTGATGGCAATTTGATTTGGGGCGCCATTTCCCGTCTCAACCCATTGCCCAGGGGGTTCAGGGCCTCGAATACCCGCGCAGCTGCGCCGGGCTGGCGCCCAGGCGTTGCTTGAACAGCGTGGTCATGTGTGCCTGGGAATTGAAGCCGCAGATGTGGGCGATGTCGGTCAGTCGGGCGGTTGAATCGCGCATCAGCGCCCGTGCCTTGGCGAGGCGTCGGTCGATCAGGTAGCTGTGTGGGCTTTTGCCAGTCGCCTGCTTGAAAGCCCGCATGAAATAACCTTCGGACAAGCCCAGCAGCCCCGCCATTTCCTTGACCCCCAGCGGGCCGTCGAGACCGGCGTCGATGAATTCATCGAGCAGGCGCATCCGGCCGCCCGTGATCGAGCCGTGGGAGTGTGCCGAAAACCGCTTGTGGTCCTTCACTCGCTCGGCCAGCCCGAGCGCCCAGGCTTCCCAATCGTCCTCTGCCGTGGCACGCAGCAGTGCGCTGCGCATTCTCAAGGCGAGGGTGATGGCCTGCGGGTCAATACGATTGTTGAACGCATGTTTCGCCGGCAACGCCAGGCCGTCGGTGCGCACCATCCGTAGGTATTCACCGCCCCGGGGGGATTCGGAGAACACGTCGCACCCGGCGGGAACGAATGCCAGGCCGTTGGGCAGCGCCTCGAAGGGCAACACGCGGTCGCTGCCGATGGCGTGCCGGCCGCGCTGACTGTCGAAGGCAAAACCGATCGCCGACTGGGGCGCGACGTAGCGAGTCGCGTAGGCACAGCCGGGAAGCAATTCGATCGCCCAGGGCCCTGCCTCGATACGACGGACCGGTTCAGACAGGGGCGGTGGTGGATGCTTTCGCGGGTTCATGAACAGCATAGTAATGAAGAGCGGGCCTGAAAGTCAGGTCAGTTTTCTGAAAGCCCCGTCGCCGTCGCGCTGATTAGACTGGGCAAAACCAGGAGGCCCAATCATGCTCACACTGACCCGCGACGACATTGAACACGCTGCCCGCCATCTCTATCAATTCATGCCCGCCACGGCCCAATACGCCTGGCCGTTGCTGGCTGAGCGGTTGGGGTGCACGGTGTGGGTCAAGCACGAGAATCACACCCCGACCGGGGCCTTCAAGGTGCGCGGCGGCCTGACCTTCGTGCATTGGCTCAGGCGCGAGCATCCCGAGGCGAAAGGCATTGTCACGGCGACGCGCGGCAACCATGGCCAGAGCCTGGCGCTGGCGGCCACTGCCTTGGGTCTGAAAGCGTTGATCGTCGTGCCGCAAGGTAACTCGGTGGAGAAGAACAATGCCATGCGTGGCTTTGGCGGCGAAGTGGTCGAACATGGCCGCGATTTCGATGAGGCCCGGGAAGAGGCAGCACGCCTGGCCCACGCTCAGGGGCTCTACCTGGTGCCGCCGTTCCATCCGGAGTTGGTCAGGGGCGTGGCGACTTATGGGCTTGAGCTGTTCAAGGCGGTGCCGGACCTCGACACGGTCTACGTGCCGATAGGCTGTGGGTCGGGGATTTGCGCAGTCATTGCCGCCCGCGATGCCTTGGGGCTGAAAACCCAGGTGGTGGGCGTGGTGTCCACCGAGGCCGTCGCGGCGAAGTCGTCATTTGAAACCGGAAGACTGTGTGAGACCGCTTCGGCGAATACCTTTGCGGACGGTTTGGCCGTGCGTAGACCCATCCCCGAGGCCTTTGCCATCTATGGGACCGCTGCGGCGCGGATCGTCGCGGTCAGCGACGCGCAAATAGCCGAGGCCATGCGGGTGTATTACACCGATACTCATAACCTGGCCGAGGGCGCAGGTGCCGCGGCCTTGGCGGCACTCATGCAGGAGCGTGAAGCGATGCAGGGGAAAAAGGTGGGGGTCATTCTGTCCGGTGGGAATATCGACCGGCCGGTGTATGCCCGGTTGATTGGCTGAGCCCTCGTGGCGGGAAACGCTGGGGGATATCTAGATCGATTATTTCTTACGGTTATTGATATAGGTTTGGATGGCATATCCACGACCGAAGAATCGAAGCTGTCGTTTGGAAAGTATCTGCAATGAAAGCGCAGTGCATGCAGCAGCAGACGACTTGGCGCGTGTCGCTCCGGTAAGCCTGTCTGAACGTTCATTCCTGCTGTTCGATCGCCATCTTGTCGGGTCCGGGTCAATGCTTAGAATCCGCCCCATCAGCTTGTCCGACTCTCGACCTTACAGGGAACACCACCATGATGAACGCCATGCAGATGCCAATGCCGATGAACGCCAACATGCCGATGTTGCCAATGATGGGCATGCCGATGATGATGGCGACCATGACCTGCGAAATGATGGACGACGGCATGCTGTGCAAAATGATGCCTGCCGCCGGCATGGACATGGCCATGTTCAAGAACAGCGCCGACATGATGCAGATGATGATGAACTGCGGCATGCCGATGATGATGCACTGCGGCAACATGAGCATGATGTGCATGTCCCAGGCGAGCATGGCCATGCCGATGGCGAGCATGATGATGCCAATGCCGATGATGGGCATGCCGATGCCGATGATGAAATGCGTGATGGAATGCACGGTGATGGCGGACTGCATGATGTGCAAAGTCATGCCGATGGCGGGCATGAACATGGACATGATGAAGAACTGCTGCGCCTTGATGATGAAGATGATGAACGACTGCGGCATGCCGATGATGATGAGCTGCAACGGCATGCCGATGATGTGCTGCACCTGCTGATTACAGCCGGGCAACGTCCTTGAGACTGGCCCCGTGGCGAGGTCAGTCCAGGCGTTCCGGGTAGGTGACCACCAGATACGCCACCGCTTCGCTGTCGGCCGGGTTGCGATAGCGGTGTGGTTGGTCGGCATAAAACAGAATCGAGTCACCGGTGGAGAGCAGGTAGCGCTCGTCGTTGACGCTGATCTCCAGCACACCCTGGGACACCACCAGGTTCTCCTGGACACCAGGCCCATGCCCTTCGGAGTGTTCCTCCCCCAGCGGGCTCAGGCGCAGCTCGTAGAATTCCGACTGGCGTGCCACATCGAACGGGAACAGGGCACGGCTGACGAAGGCGCCACTGGCGCTGACCAGGCGTTTGCTCTGGCTGACCGACAGCACCGCCACCCCCTCGAAAGCCCGATGTTCCAGGAACGCGGCAACCGACACCTTCAGGCCCTTGGCGATTTTGCACAGCACCTTGATCGAGGGCACGCTGCGTCCTGACTCGATCTGCGCCAGCATGGCCCGGCTTACCCCGCACTGGCGGGCGAGGGCGTCCAGGGACAGGTGGCGCTTGCCGCGAAGGCGTTGCAGGTTCTGCGCGACCCGTTCGCAAATCGGATCTTCATCCAAGGTTTCCAGGTTGTTCAGATCCACTTCGGGTTCGTCGGCACTCGCCAAAAAGCGCGAGGGTTCCTGGGCGCTCACGCCTGGTACGTCCTGGTCGGCTGGAACGCCTGGACCCACTGGAACGCCTGGTAACCGGCATTACGCGCGTACATTTCCCACATGGCCCGGGCCAGTTGCTGAGCCTGCTTGCGTTTGCGGAACTGGACGAAGTCGATAACGTTGTCAGTCGGTTTCATAAGGCACTTCACTGTCGTGACCAATGGGACGGGATGAGCTGAGAGTACGTGGTTATGTTTATAACCATAAATACTGATTGTTTATTTGTTAATGCTTTTAAGTGCTTAGTGAAGCGCCTTGATCAAATCACATGGGCGCGCTGCAGTTCGGTCAGGGCCAGCGCCTTGAGTCGGGCCAGCAACGGGTCGCGCCGGTCTCGCGGATGGTCCAGTTGCACCGTCAACGCTTGGCGAATGCGGCTGGGGCGGTTGTCCATCACCAACACCCGGTCGCTCAGGTACAGCGCCTCGTCGACATCGTGAGTCACCAGCAACAAGGCGATCCCGTGCCGCTCGGCCAGTTGCAGCAACAGATCCTGCAATTTCATGCGGGTGAAGGCATCCACGGCGCTGAAGGGCTCGTCCAGCAACAGCACCTGTGGTCGCGCGTACAGGCCGCGGGCAATCGCCACCCGCTGCGCCATACCGCCGGACAACGCCTTGGGCAACGCGTCGGCAAAACCCCTGAGGCCGACTTCCTCGATCAACTGCGCGACCCAGGCCTTGTCGTAATCGTCGTCATCACTGAACCCGATGTTCTGTTGCACCGTCAGCCAGGGCATCAAGCGCGGTTCCTGGAACACAAAGGCCAGGTGTTCGGTGTGACTGAGCAGTTGCCCTTCGAAGTCTTTCTCCAGACCGGCGACGATGCGCAGCAAGGTGCTCTTGCCACAGCCGCTGGGGCCCAGCAGGCACACGGTTTCGCGGGGTTGCAGTCGCAGGTGGATATGATTGAGCACGGTGGTGTCGGCGAACGTCTTGCGCTCGACGTGGATGTCCAGCAGGGCTTGGGTCATGGCTCACTCCTCGGTGCCATTAAAGGTGTCGCGCCAGGCCAGGAAATGTTTTTCCAGGGCGGCGAGGATGCCGTCGCTGAGCTTGCCCAGCAGAGCGAGCACGATGATCGCCGCCAGCACGATGTCCGGACGCGAGGTTTCGCGGCCATCGCTGAGCAGATAGCCCAGGCCTTTGGTCGCGGCGATCAGCTCGGCGGCCACCAGGAACATCCAGGCCAGGCTCATGCCGCCGCGCAACCCGGTGAACAGGCCGGGCAGGGCGGCGGGCAGGAGAATCCGCCGCACCAGACGGCGGCGGCTGAAGCCGTACATTTGGCCGACCTCCACCAGCTTGCGGTCGATGTCGCGAATCGCTGCCACGCCATTGAGGTACACGGGAAAGAACGCGCCGATGGCGATCAGCACCACCTTCGAGGTTTCGTCGATGCCCAGCCACAGCAGGAGCAATGGCACCCAGGTCAGGCTGGGGATCGAGCGCAGGCCGGCGAAGGTCGGCTCCAGATAGGCTTCGGCCTCCCGGCTCAAGCCAACCCAGGCGGCGAAGACCAGCGCCAGGCTGGCGCCGATGGCAAAGCCCAGCAGCACTCGCAACAGGCTGGCGCTGATATGTTTCCAGAGCGCACCTTCGGCCAGGTCGCCGAGGGTCAGGGCGATCTCGCTGGGAGCCGGCATCTGGTAGGCGGGCAGCCAACCGATGCGCACGATGATCTCCAGGAACACGATGATCAGCACCGGCAAGGCCAGCCCCTTGAGGCGCAGCCGCCAGCGGTCGGGATCGAACAGGGGCGCTTTGCCCGATGCGGGCAGGGCCAAATGGGGGCTGGAAAGGTCTTTGCTGTCACTGCTCATGGCGTTCCTCCGGCAACGCCGAATCCGCGCCAGGCGCGGATCGGCTGTCGCCTGGGCAAGGGTTATTGACGGGCCACGGCCTGCTGGCGGCCGGTGTCGAGCAATTGATCGATCACCTGGTCCACATTCACCCCGCGACGAACCAATTCTTCCGAGACCAGGATCGGCGCGGCAGCCTTGGAAGCCAGCACATCCTTGGCACTCAACTGCGGGCTGCCCAAGTCGGTGCGGGACAGTTGCAACCGGGCCACTTCCAGCGGCAGTCCGGATTCGTCGGCCAGCAATTTGGCCAGCTCTTGCGGATGCTCCACCGCCCAGGCCCGGGCCTGTTCGTAGGCCGCAAGCACGGTGTCGATGGTCTGCGGATGCTCCTGGGCATATTTCTCCGTGACGCTGACCACGCCGTAGCTGTTGAAGGCGGGGTTGCGATACAGCAGGCGCGACCCGGCTTGTACTTCGCTGGCGGCCATGTGCGGGTCGAGACCGGCCCAGGCATCGACATCGCCTTTTTCCAAGGCGGTGCGACCATCCGGGTGCTGCAAGTGCACCAGCTCCACATCGTCTTTCTTCAGCCCGGCCTGTTGCAGGCTGCGCAGGGTGAACAGGTAGGGATCGGTGCCTTTGGTGGCGGCGATTTTCTTGCCCTTGAGGTCGGCGACCGTCTGGTACGGTGAATCCTTGCGCACCACCAGGGCGGTCCATTCGGCGCGGCTGTAGACATACACCGACTTGATCGGGCTGCCATTGGCCCGGCTCAGCACCGCGGCGAGGCTGGCGGACGAAGCGAAGTCGACGCCGCCGCTGTTGAGGTATTCCAGGGAGCGGTTACTGCCTTGGCTCAGGACCCAGCTGACCTTGGTCTGGGGCAGGGCCTTTTCCAGGTAACCGAAGTGCTTGAGCACCAGGCTGACCGGCGAGTAATAGGCGTAATCCAGGTGCACTTCGGCCGGAGGGCTTTCTGCGGCCTGGGCCAGGGTCGGCAGGCTCAACGCCAGGGCACAGGCACCGATCAGGGATCTGGCGAGGGCCAGTGAAAAAAGGAAATCGGGTTTCATGGAGCAACTCCAGCAAGGTGGCGAGAAGGCAATGTTCTTATTTCCGAAAGATCGGAGCGCGGAAGAAAATCTCGCTTGAAAGGAATATTGCAGGCTCTGTGCCATGGCCGGCGAAAGGGCGGTTTCCGGGGTGCTGCCATGGAGTGAAGGCTTCAAGGAAATGTTGCCCGGGCAACAGTCTGTTGCGGCACTGTTGGATCATGGACAGTGGCTGCTTGTGACTATGAGCTTATGCGTTAAAAGAATTTCGAATGCGAATTACAAGAGCGTTATGTTCTATGAAATTCATTCAGGAATGCCTTCATGAAGTTCGCCCGATCCCTGCGCCGTCTGCTCCTCAGCACATTGTTCGCCGCCCCTTGGCTCCAGGCCAGTGAGCCGTTGGTCCTGCATGTTGGCGACCAGAACTACTACAACGTGCGGGCTTCGGTGGAGGCCTCGGGGGGGCTTGAGGGCGCTCCCTACCGCGTCGACTGGAAACACTTCCAAGCCGCCGCGCCCCTGGCCGAGGCGCTGAATACCGGCGACCTGGACCTGGGTTTCCTCGGCGATTCGGGTTTTCTGTTCCTGGCTGCCAAACAGGCACCGGTGAAACTGATCGGTGTTTCGCGGCAGAACCCGGACACCATTGCGCTGTTGGTGCCCAAGGACTCACCGGTCAAGACCATCGCCGACCTCAAGGGCAAGAAGGTCGCCTATTGGCCCGGCGCCTGGAGCCAGCAACTGACCCTGCGCGCCCTGGAGCAGGCCGGCTTGCCGGAGAACCATGTGGAATTCATCAAGCTGATGCCGATCGACGCGGCGGCGGCCTTGCCCCAGGGCAGCATCGATGCCTTTCCGGTGTGGGAACCCTACATCTCGCAACAGATCCTGTTCTCCGGCGCCCGGCCGATCCTGACGGCGAAAAACCTCATGCCCGGTCTCAGCGCCATTGCCGCTTCGACACCGGCCATCGACAGCAAGCGCGAAGCCATCGCCGACTTCCTCGGCCGCGTGAAACAAGCCCGCACCTGGGTCGACAACCACACCGACTCATACGCGGATTTGTGGGCGAAAAAGGCCAACCTCGACCCGAACGTCTCACGCCATTGGTTGCGCCAGGCCCACATTAGCGTCGGCCCGGTGGATCGACAGGCCGCCGCCGACCTGCAAAGCACCGCGGACTTCCTGTTCAAGGTCAAGGCGCTGCCGGCCCCGCTGGCCACTGCCGGGATGATCGACACATCCTTCAGCCAAGCCTTGAGCGAATAAGGCCCACCGTTTTTTGAGTCGCTCGCCAACATCCCATGCAGCTTCAATCCCCTGTGGGAGCGAGCTTGCTCGCGATAGCGGCGGGTCAGCTTGCAGAGATGTTGAC